>JBAZED010000005.1:0-72604 GCA_041654095.1 Bacilli bacterium | reverse complement strand
GGAAAAGTACTTATGCGCACGAGTACGCGCTTAAGCATGGCGATGTGGCGATTGTGGCCAGCGATCAAATTCGCCTCGAACTATTCGGGCGCGCCGATGATTTTTCCAATGAAGATAGCGTTTGGAAAAGATTCGAAAGCTTAATATTGGAAAAGGTCAAAACCAAAGCGATCGTCATCGCCGATTCGTCAGCGACCGATAATGCGCGACGCCTTCGCTGGGCGAAGCTTTTTCGCGATTCGTTCGATTTTATCGAACTGGTGTACTTCGATATTCCTTTCGAAGTGTGTTTGGCGCGCAACGAAAAACGCCACCTCACCATTCCTTATCAAGACATGGTGACCATGAAAGAAGCGTTTGAAAAGCCTTCGGCCGAAGTCGTCGGAGCCTACGACAAAATATCGAAAATCAGGAAATGAGGTTCGCCTCATTTTTTATTGCGAGACGACAAATAAGCCGAGGAGGGCTGCGCCGAGTGCGACGAGCGAAGGCAAGGCGCCGTACGAGACAAAACGGATAAATGAAAATTTGACTTCGTGGTTTTTTAAAAGGCCCATCCACATCATGCCGGCCAAGGCCCCGATCGGCGTCAGAAAGGCTCCGAGGTTGCTTCCGATGATTGAAGCGTAAAGCGCGGGCGTCACGATTGAAGTCGGAGCGCAAGTGGTGATTGATGAGTAGAGAACGCTCATCGGAATATTGTTGATTAAATTGGACATCAAAAATGATGAGGCGCCATATTTGATAATCGGCAGTGAATCGGCGAAGAAGGTGGCCACATATTCGGTCACGCCGTGCTTATTCAGCGCCAAGACGATGACGAACATAGCGATGATAAAGGGGATTAAGTCCCACGGCAGGCGGTGCAATGTAATTTGGAGCTCGACCGGTTTTTCCTTCTTGAGCGCTTTATATATCAAGATCGTAAGTAAAAGAGCGGCGGCGAAGATCAATGTAATCAAGTACATTTCCACTTTGATATAACTTGAAATCGTCAATAGAATCGTACACCCGCCTAAGGCGATGAGGCCGATCGCTAAAAGAAAACGATTTTTAATCGTGACGTTTTCAACTTCCTCGCTCAGAGGGGCGGAGAGTTTTTTATGGAAGAGAAGAAGCAAAATCCCCAAGGATGCCAAACCCGCCAAGATGGTCGGGAGATACATGACCTTGACATAGGCGATGAAGTCGATGCCGTGGCTCGAGGCCAGATAGATATTGGTCGGGTTGCCGATGATGAACATCATACTCCACGTGTTGGCGGCGACAAAGCTGGCGAACAAGTAGGGCAGAGGATCGATTTTGGCGCGCTTTGCGAAATAGCAGATGAATGGTGTGAAAGTCAAAATGATGATGTCGTTGCTCGTAAACATCGTCAAAAATGACACGAGAGCATAGAGGACGATGAACATCATCAACTGGCTTGTCTTGGCCCTCTTTAGAGCGGCGGCGGCCAAGAAGCGGAAGAGGCCGACTTCATCGAGGAAGATCGACATCATCGTCATCGATAGAAAGAGGGCGAGGATTTTCAAGGGATTGATGGCCGCATCCGCCGTCAAGCCGGCGAAGACGTCTGAGAAAGTGATGAGCCCTGCAGTGAGCAAAATGGTGGCTCCCAGCGATGGTATAAGCCAATAAGTATTAATACTTAATTTGCGGATTTTTATGTCGGGTTTAAATAAAGAAGCACCGATCATGGTCAGGCAAGTAATCAGCGACAAGGCAATCGTCCATACCATATTTAATACCTGCTTTTTCTTTAATCCCGTTATCGGTAAGATAAATCTTAATCCTTTTTGGAATATTTTCAATAAGTTTAGTCGCGAGCCGCATTTTGACCATCCAACCATGGTAAAATAAGGAGGAGATTCAACTTTTTTTGAATCTGAAAGGCACTTATGGCACTGCTTGTTTCAAATGCTTGGAAGAGAAAATACCCGATTGCCGATGAGTTAAAAGACTATGCGCGTTTCATGACGCTCGGCTCAATTAAAATTACGCCTGCCAAACTGGCATTGAGCAATACGGCGGTCACTTTAACGACGACGGCACCGGTTATTAATTTACGTGTCAAAGTGAGCAAAAAACGGATATCGACTTACGATGGTAAGAGCATCGGCTTAACCATCTATGAGCCCAAAAACATGAAGGCCAAAAATGCCCCTGCCATTTTGTATTTGCACGGCGGCGGATTCATGATTCGCGAAGCGTCCTTGCACCATAAAGTGTCGCGCGACTATGCGGTTGGCGCCAAAGCAATGGTCGTCTTCGTGCATTATCGCTTGGCTCCTCAACATTCATTTCCTTATCCGGCTGAAGACTGCTATTCGGCCCTCTTGTGGCTGAGCCGCAACGCCAAGCGATTAGGAATTGATAAAAACCGCATCGCGGTTGCCGGAGATAGCGCCGGCGGATGTTTGGCGGCCGCTCTCACCCACATGACCCGCGATCGCAATGGTCCGCAACTCTGTTTTCAAATGCTCATCTACCCAGCCCTCGATCATCGTCAAAAAACGAAGTCGATCAAAGACTTTTTTGATGCTCCGGGATGGAATTCCCTGCTGAATAAACAAATGTGGAAGATCTATCTGAAAAATGGGCACTTCGGCATGCTCTCATACGCTTCGCCCGCCGTCTCCTCTTCTTTCGAAGGATTACCCCCCGCTTATATCGAAGCTCAGGAATTCGATTGTCTGCGCGACGAGGCGGTTGAATACGCCCACACCCTCGAAAGCAGTGGCATAAAAGTTGAATTGACGGTCTTGAAGGGTACCTTTCACGCTTTCGATTTGCTGCAATCAAAAGGGATTGTTAAAAAGGCGATGGCCAAGCGGATTGGAGCTTTGGAAAACGGCCTCAGCGAATTGAAATGATTTACGAATAGGCGCGAATCAAGTATAGTATGATAAAGTCGTGTTAACACGACTGAACATTTAATGACAAAACAAACTCTTGGCATATCCAAAGATTGGTATCGACTTGATAATGCCGCTAAAATTTATCCGGCGATGATCAGCAGGCGCAATACGTGCGTTTTTCGCTTTGCCATCAATTTGAAAGAAGAAGTTGACCCCTATGTTTTACAAAAGGCTCTGCTCGATATGCGCCGCCGTTTTCCGGCCATGTTCGTCCGCATTCGCCACGGCGTTTTTTGGTATTATCTCGAGGAAAATAAGAAGATTCCCCGAATTCGTCCCGAAGATAGCCGCATTAACAAATTAATCGATTTGTTCGCTAACAACTATTTTCGTTTTACCGTCTTCTATTATCGAAACCGCATAAGCCTCGAAGTATTTCACAGCTTGACCGATGGAACTGGGGCCGTCACGTTCTTAAAATCGCTGGCCTATCGCTATCTCGAATTAAAAGGCCATAAGCTGGAGAGCGAAGGACTGATACTGACATATGATCATGCGCCAAGCGCCGATGAGCTCGAAGACAGCTTCTTAAAATACACGACCAAAGCTCCGCATAAACGATATGTCGTCCCGAAGCCTTACAACATCAAAGATCCGCGTTTTCCGAGCGGTCAAGGGCGTGGCGTCATCAATGGTCGCGTCGACGCAAATGCCCTTCACGAACTTGCCAAAAAGCATGATGCGACAGTCACTGAATATTTAGCGGCTCTTCTTACGCAAACCGTTTATCAAGTATATGGCGAACGGATGATTAAGAACAATCGCGTCAATGTTTGCATCCCCGTCAATCTCCGTCGCATCTTTCCCTCTAATTCACTTCGCAACTTCACTCTCTTTTTCCATTCGGCCGTAAAAGACGAAAAAAAAGGCGATTTCGATGAGATTTTGCATCAAGTGAAACGGTGTTTTAAGGACGGACTCACGAAAGAAAGCATCGTTCAAAACATTAATGTCAACATGCAAGCCGAGCAAAATCTAGCCATGCGCCTGACTCCGCTATTTTTGAAAAAACCAGCCATGACGATTGCCGGAATCATGTTCGGCGGCCGCCTCAATACCTTGACGATGTCGAACATCGGCATCGTGTCTTTGCCGTTGAGTATGTCTCAATACGTCCAAGACTTCGAATTCAATTTATCAAACGATATTAACTGCGCCTATGGTATCGGCGTCATAACCTTTAATAACATCATGACCATCAGCATTCTAAGAGAGGCGCGGGATACGAATTTGCCGATGCAATTCTTCCGCAATCTCGTCAACTTAGGAATTGATGCCGAGATTGAAAGCAATTACTGGGAGGAGGTCGCATAGGATGGATTATTGCCCAGAATGCAAAGTTCAAGTTGTTTCGAAAGGCGACCGTTGCCCGCTTTGTCAAGGTGCGATACAAACTGGTGCGACACCGGCCTCCAAACAATCTTTTCCCTCGTATATTAAATTCCGCGATTTCAGGAAAAAAACAGCTATAGCTATTTCGATTTCAGCTCCGTTGTTGATCGGTGTCGCCGTCTTGATCAATTTGTTGACTTGGAATGGTTTTCTGTGGTCGTTGATCGTCGGTTTCGGTGTTTTATATGCCTGGCTTGTCGGTTTATATACTTTCCGCAAAACCGATCATCTCGGCCAAAAATTAATGCTTCACGCGATTGGCATTTCGACCTTATTGGTCGTCATTAACTTTGTGACATCTTCCCCATCGATCACCGATATCCTCTTTTTGGAAAACTTTTCGGAGTTGGCAAAATGGTCTCTCGACTACGCGATGCCCGCCACATTGATGGCTTTCATCTTGGCGATTAATATCGCCATGCTCTCGCAGCGCCATCGCCTTCGCGATTATCTAATTGCCCAGTTTTCTCTCTCCTTCATCGGTTTTATTCCTTTTGTGCTGATTATGATCGACATCTTCGCCGTCGACATCTTGGGTTCGCTTTTCATGTCGATCGCCGCCTCTTCATTTTCGCTGCTCACGCTTCTCATGTTAGTGATTTTTGCGCGGTCGTTAGTCGCAAAGGAGTTTGGAAGAAGATTCCATATCTAGTAAAATTAATATATGGACAAACTTGCTAAACGAGAAACATCGATCGTCACCATCGCGGGACCAGCCCAGAGGAGTTGGGTCGGCAACGTCACCCTCGAAGTCATCTTTGAACACGAGGTTTTGGCGATTATCAAAGGCCAGAAATCAGCGAAGTTCGAAATCAACAACGACTGCCGTTTTAAGATTCGGACCATCAGCACCGCATTTCCCACGTTAGAAGTCACTGTTTCTGCCCTTCAAAGTCGGGATACGAGCATTCAACTATATCTGATTGGCGGTTCGCCGGAGAACGCTAAACTAGTCGCAAAAACTACTTATTTTTAAGATATTCAACAGGAGAAAATATGAAGAAATCATTCCTAATTCTGCCTCTTCTAGTCCTCGCTATGACTGGTTGTGATGGCAATGATGATAAGTCGCATGCCCCCGCTATTGCCGACCCTAATTCCGAAGAGAAAAGCAAAGAGCCAGAAGGCGGCGATATCATTAAGATCATGCATCTCAACGACACTCACGGAGCAGTTGAATATTTGCCTGAGAGCGGCGAAGTCGGGATGTCTTATCTAGCCGGCTATGTCAACAGCAAGCGACAAGCCGCCAACACCGATGTCGTTTTGATTTCATCCGGCGATATGTTTCAAGGCAGCATCGATTCGAATGTCAGCCAAGGCAAATTGATGATTGATATCATGAAAGAGATGCGTTTTGACTCGATGTCGATCGGCAATCATGACTTCGACTGGGGAGTTGATGTTTTAGCTGAGAATTTTGCTTACGCGATGAATAAAGAACATGGCGGCTGGGCTCTTCCTTTCCTTTCAGGCAACATCTTGAATCCGCAAGGCGAATACGCTCCTGGTTACTTATCGACGACTTTCAATCGCGGCGGAGCGAGAATCAGCGTCATCGGTTCAATCGACGGTGGGGTATATGATTCAATCGATGCCGCCCGCGTCGAAGGATATGAATTTGTCAGTGCGACGAAGATGGTTGTTGACGAAGCGGAAAGACTTCGCAAAGCCGGCTCGGATTTAATTATTTATTCAACCCATGATGCCGATAAGCGCGTCGATGCCTCAATCGCCAGTTATGTCGATGCCGTGTTCACCGGTCACAACCATCATTTATCAACCGCGACGATGGTCGCTCCAGGCACCACCAAAGTCGTTCCCGTTATCGAGTCATCCTGTAACGGTCGAGCCATCGGCGAAGTAAATTTTCGATATGATGAACAAACGGATTCATATCAGTTACTAAACTATAAGAACACCTCGACCAGCACCATTGATCCGCTGGTGGCTGACGAAGCGGTGCAAGCCATCTATGACAGCTACTTAGATGCCCCCGTTCAAGACGGACCAATCACCGCCGATAGCCTCCGCTCATTAAAATATGATGCAGTCGGCGAAATTAATGAGAGCTCGATTTTCGCTTCCACTGATTTTATCGGTCAAAGTAGCGTTCTTAGCATTTTCATGCTCGCCCAATTAGATGCCTATGAAACAACTTATGACGTCGATGCTTCGGCATACAACGCTTCGCGAAGCAGCTGGCCGGTTGGCGAAATCACTTACTCGGACATCTATAAAGCGTTCCCTTTTGATAATGATACCGTCGTTGTCGAAGCGACCGGAGCGCAACTTTCGCGGTGGAATACTCCAATTCAATTCGCTGAGGGGCTGACAAAGTACAATCTCGTCAGCACACAAGTGTATCGGGTTGTGAGCTCAACTTATGTTCTCAACAACAACGAAGTTGGAAATTTTGCAGGCATAGTTCACACCGACACCGGCGTCTACCAGCGCCACGTTATGTATCAGGAATTTAAAAAAGCCACGACCCCTAATCCATGGGGCTAGTGTTACGAAACTATACATCTTGTTCATTTTCTTCGTTTGTGGCACGATTATTCCAAAGAGGTAATCAAATGGTTAAACGAATTTTAGGAATAATCTTTGCCATTGTCGGTCTTGCTGCCATCATCGTCGCTGTCATCTTTGGTATTAAAGCCATTCAAGAGTTGATTGCGTTCCTTGAAAATGGTTTTAATCCGCTGGCTCCGATCGGCATTGTTATCTTCATCGTCGTCGTCGGTGTCTGGTTAGCCGTCGGCATCATCGGTCTCGCCATATTTATTCCAAGTCTTCTCGTCGCTATTAAAGGACCTAAGAAAAAACGCGAGATATAAGAGTGACGCCACGGGTTATTTTTGTCACTTTATTAGTTTATAATGTAACTAATGAACGAAAATGATAATAACTCAAACCCAAGTGTCGAAAGTCAGGATGAAGCAGTTAAATTAAGTAAAAAGAGCCGGTTGATTTCATATCTTCCGGCTCTTATTATTGCCATAATCACAATGGTATCGCTTCTTTTCATCATCATCGGCACAATTGGCGGTCAAGATGGAAATGCGCAGACGAGGCTCTTACATCGCATCGATTTTACTGGGGAAGTAGCTTCTTTTGACGAGAATTACTCTTATCGACCGGCGGCGGCCGAGGTTCCCGAATTTGTCGTGGAGCAAGGGTTGAAATGGGGGGCCCTCGATTCAAAAATGCGGGTCGAATGTCCGAGTTACAATACCGCGCTGCAATTAGACATCGATTTTGGAGACTTTAATGTCAAAGTATTTCCAATTCTCGAAACCGATGATAATGACTATGTCATCGAAGCCTTTAATACCGCTGATCAATTGCTGGTGAGCAAGCATCTCAACGATGTTCACGAGGCCGATGAAAAGAGCGTTGAACTGGCCGTCGAAAACGCGGCATATTTGCATATTACCTTCCTAAGCCAAATCAGCAATCCCAGCGGCGAGGGGAGCGGTGGATTTCTCTATCTCCAAAAAATGGCGCTTAGCGAGAAGACCTATCAGTTGTAATAAAAATGGAAATATAGTTTTTGATAAGGCGAAAACTCGCTGATGTAGACGATTGTATCGCCCGTTTCGGGATCTTCGTATTCTCCTGTGTCGGGATTATCGACGTAAGATGAGACCCCTTCATTTCCGACCAGCATCAGGTAGAGATTGTTAAACCAAGTTGCCAAATCATCAAGAAGGTTGAACTGCGACCAATAATGGCTTGAGTACTTATAATCATTGCGAATCTCGAGGGCTAGAGAATTATACAATTCGGCGTACTTTTCATCGTCACCAACATAGTTGGACAAGCTGATAAGGCTGTAGAGAGTCGTAAAGTAACCGCAATAGCGAAGATAGGCATCATTGCTATTCAAGAGAAGATAGGCGGCGACTAAATTGGCGTCTTGTTCGCGGACCACGCCCTTGGAATGAGCCAGTTCGTGGGCCATCGTCGAAGCGATTTGCGAGTCGGGTGTTAGGTAATTGATGTTTGGCTCGGTTGTCGGCGCGAAAGAAAGGCCAGTAATATTGAACTCTCGAAATAAGAACGACAGAAACATCGGTTTGACACGCGAGGTGTAAGCCGTAAAATAATTGGAATTCAAATCGGCGTATTCAACCCTTAACAATTCACTTATTTCATTTATCGTATAGGGTTTGACAACGCTTCCCTCTTCATTAAACGTCAGCTGTGAGGCGGCATCGTTAAAATCATCGATGAAATACTCGACGATGTCGACATACTCAGTGTTTTCCACCGCTTGGTTATATTGAGGTATTTCGACAGGAGCTCGCCCATAAGCCACCCCCGCCGTCGAGTAATAGAAAGCGACTGTCGAAGTGATGACAACGACGAGAGCGAGGGCTTTATTGAGGCTCGACAAACCTCTCTTTTTTGCCAAGTCGATGATGATAAAAATCAAAAGAAACATTATCGCACATCCAAATAAGATGAAAAACACTTCCGCAAGCGAGAACGGAATGATGCTGACTACCGGTCCGAAGACCGATTGCATAAAGCGATAGAAAGTTCTTGTCCAAAATTCGGCCGAAGCCTCAAAACTGCGGATGAGAATTAGAATACCAAAAAGCAAAACGAGCGCAATTAGGAAATATATCTTCGCAAAAATGGCTTTTTTCAGTTTAACTTTTTCGTCCATGTTTTGATTATATATGATTGCTTAGCGTTTGCCTCGGGTTTTTGTCTTGACGTTTTTTTCCTTGCGGTTGAGCAAGTCCTTGACAGTATCTTCAATCGTCTGTTCAAAAGGGCGAACGGTGAATCCGAGCTGGCGGACGGCTAGAGCATTTGAAAAGTTGGAGTTTGAGACTAGGGTGTCCATCGAATAGGCGGTAAAAATCGGGGGCTGTTTTTTTATTTTCGACCACAGTGAAGCCAAAGGCGCAAACATCTTTACAAACCACACTGGAAGAGCGTGACGAATCTTCCGGCGTTTAGCATATCGGCTGGCGATTTCGATGATTTCGTAAACGGAGCGATATTCGCCGGATAATAGGTAGCACTTTCCGGTCTCGCCTTTTTCGGATGCTTGGATGATGCCTTGAGCGACATCGCGGACATCGACGATGTTATAGCCGCCTTTGACGATCGAGGTTAGAGATCCATCGATGTAATTATTGAGCACGGACGTGAAGTGACCGTTCATCTCATCATTTGGTCCGATGATTCCCGAGGGGTGGACGATAACCCCGTTTAAGCCATTTTGGCAAGCATTCAAGACATACTGGCTAGCTTCGGCTTTCGTCTTGGCGTAAAAACCCTTGACTTCGTCGGGATTAAAAGCGCTTTGCTCGACGATGGTTTGTTTGCGCGGCAATTCCTTTAAGGCGTGGACGCTGGAGACGTATATGAATTTTTCGACATTTCTCTTTTTCGCGGCGTTGGTGATATTTTTGGTTCCGGTGACATTGACGTCATAGATAAGTTGGTTAAAAGAACTTTCAACGGTGATGATGCCCGCACAGTGAATGACGATCTGCGAGGAATTTTCACTTTGAAAACTTAAAAAGTTTTCGACATCCTCATATTTCCTTATATCGCCTTCGACAAAATAGAGTTGATCTTCTTCGTGTTTATCGAAGTCACGCTTCAAGTCGCAGGGAAGGACGAAGGCGACAATTGTTTTTTTAAGACCCAAAAGAAAATTGACAATCGTTCTGCCGAGGTGGCCGGTTGCTCCTGTGATGTAGTAAATTAATTTGTTCATAGTGGCACCTCTGCCCCCATTATGTAATAAAAAAGAATATTGCGATAGAAAATCTAGTGTGAGTGATAACAAAAATTTCTTATTCTTTATGTTAATGACATAAAAAGGTGTGATACTATTAAAATATGGTAAGAATTGCGATATATCCTGGTTCATTCGACCCTGTTTCTAACGGCCACATCGACATTATCGAACGGGTGGCGCGCCTTTTTGAACAGGTTTTCGTGGTTGTGGCGGTAAATCCGAACAAGCATTACATCTTTACGGCTGACGAAAGGGTGGAGATGATCAAACAAGCAACTTCTCACCTCGCCAATGTCGTCGTCGAGAAGAGCGATTTAATCCTCGTCGATTACGTTCGTTCAAAAGGCGACTCAGTCATTATCCGCGGAGTGCGAAACGTCAACGATTATCTCAATGAGATAACGATGTATCAATTTAATCATACGAGCGACCCCAATATCGAAACGCTCATCATGTTTCCATCGACGGATAATCTGTTTATTTCAGCTTCTTACATTAAAGAATTAGCTTTGTTTCACGCCGACATCTCACCTTATGTTCCCAAAGGTCTCGCCGATTTTATCAGCGCGACCATCAGGTCACGAAAATAAACATATCGTCCGTTATTAATTAAGAACATATCAACATTGCGAAGGAGGTTAATTTATGTTCATTTTTCGTCCATCTTTGAAAATCTTTAAGCGATCACTCGACGTCTACGAAGCAAAACGAATAAGAAAGATGAAGACTTTTGTCGAGATGCGAGAATGGATTGACCTACCATATATTGACGACGGGGAAAAAGAGCATCTTTTAGATATCTATAAACCCAAGGGTGAAGACAATGGGCATTTGATCGTCGACATTCACGGCGGATCATACGCCTTTGGATTTAAAGGCATTAATTACATCTTTAATTCCTTCTTCGTCTCCAAAGGATTTCAGGTTGTTTCCATCAACTACACCCTCGTCAAAGAAAATAGCAGTATTTACGAACAAATAATCGATATTTTTGCGGTCCTAGACTTCCTTGTCGCCAATCAGAGGAAATACGGTTTATCTTTAGATAAAGTCATTTTGCTAGGCGATTCAGCGGGTGGTCATCTCGCCTTTTTGACCGACTTAGTCTTCAAATCCGAAGAGGCTCAAAAGTACTATCAAATCGAACAACTACCCAATGTCAAAATCAAATGCGTCGCGATGAATTGCGCAGTTTATGACTTCGAAGAGGTCGTCGATTTTGCCAAGCGCGTTATTCACAAAAGCGCCATGCCAACCCTTTTTTCCAACCGCTATATCGATTCTGATTTTTTGAAGATGAACAATCCGGCCTACTATCTCAAGAAAGTCAAACCCGATCCCGTTTTCATCTCGTCATGCCACAATGATTTCTTAAAAAAGCACAGTTTTATGCTTCGCGACGAAATGATGAGGCGAGGATACAAACACCACTATGAATACGAGCCGACGCTCAAAATCAAAGTCAACCACGTCTACAATCTCGTCCTCCCGCACAGCGAGGAAGGGATGCGCACAAACGAAGCGATGGTGGAGTTTTTCCTTTCCGATTTCTCATGATCATTTTTAAATCTCGTATAATTTTCTTTGAAAATTACTTTTGGTTGCGCGCCTCGCTTATATAATATAAGATTTATTTGCTATGAAATATGATCAAAACCAAACACCGTATCTCGAGGCGCTAGAAAAATATGTCAATGAAAAAATATCGCCGTTTGATGTCCCGGGACATCACATGGGCAATGTCGAAAATAGGTTAAAGGATTTTTTAGGCGCCAAAACTTTTCGCAGCGATGTCAATTCGCCAATCGGTCTCGACTCTTTGCCTCATCCGACCGGAGTGATCAAACAGGCCCAAGATCTGATGGCTGATTTTGCGGGTGCTGACCACAGTTTCTTTTTAATTAATGGTACGACGAGCGGCATCATCGCCATGATCATGTCGGTGTGCAAAGCCAAAGATAAAATCATCTTGCCGCGCAATGTCCATAAGTCGATTATCAGCGCCCTCGTCCTCTCGGGTTCCATCCCGATATATGTCATGCCGAAAATCGATCGCCAACTCGAGATTGCCAACCAACCCGCGGTCGACGATTACAAGCGGGCTATTCTGCGCTATCCGAGCGCCAAAGCCGTCCTCGTCATCAACCCGACGTACTTTGGAGCGGTCGCCAACCTAAAAGAAATTACCGAATTTGCCCATAAACACAATATGGTGGTCCTCGTCGACGAAGCGCATGGTGCTCATTATTACTTCAGTAAAAATGGACCGCTGTCAGCGATGGCGGCCGGTGCCGACTTAGCGAGCGTCTCCTTTCATAAAACAGGTGGCTCGCTGACGCAATCGAGCGTCCTCCTCCTCCATGGAGACCGCGTCTCACCCCACGAAGTTCAAAAATCTTTGAATATCATCAACTCGACTTCGCCTTCAAGTCTCTTGCTGGCCAGCATTGACGCGGCGCGTCATTTCGCGGCCACCAAAGGCCAGGAGTCGATGAATACCATCTTGGAATTATCGCATTATGCTCGCGAGCAAATCGCTAAGATCAAAGGCTTCATCCCTCGTGGACGAGAGCATTTTATTCAAAAAGGTTGTTTTGACTATGATGAGACGAAGCTCGTCATCGAACTCGATCACCTCGATTTAAGCGGTTTCGATTTATACTATCTCCTCAAGAATGAGTATCAAATTCAAGTTGAGTTGGCCGAGACGTACGTCATCTTGGGCATCTTGGCTATCGGCACGAATAGAGAGCACCTTAAGCATCTCTTCGCGGCCTTAAAAGACATCAGTCGTTTGCACTATAATAAAGACGTCACTTATCCGCGCCACTCTTTCAGCGTTGGTTTTCCATTCCTTTTGGTCAGGCCGCGCTCCGCATTCTACGCCCCCACCAAACGCATCTCGATCCTCGATGCCGCCAATGAGATTTCTAAAGAATCGATCATGATTTATCCTCCGGGTATTCCGCTAATCATTCCGGGCGAAATATTTACCAACGATTTGATTGAGCGCATCAAGACCTATAAGCAAACCGGAATAACGATGCTCAGCGATTTTGGCGACGGCACGGTCAGCGTCGTCGACAAAGAGCATTGGAAACGTTTTTCTTCATATCAAAAAATGTATCAGGACTACTCCTCGAAACGGATTACAACCCCCCATAACGATGGCTATCAGATGCCCTTTGAAGGCGATGCTCATCAGGCGACCTTCATGCTTCTTCCTTTTAGGAAGGATACTTGGCGAGAAGGCGCAAAACCCGCTCGCGAAGCATATAAGGACGTCGCCCGCGCCATCGCTCGCTTCGAAAAAGTCATCGTCGGCATTCATCCCACCATTTACGATGTCGTGTCCGGTGAGTTTTCGAATATCGACAACGTCGAAGTCATCAAAATCAAATATAACGATGCTTGGGCGCGCGACAATGCGCCAATCTTTGTAAAAAAGGGTTCGAAAATACGATCGGTCGACTTTCGCTTCAACGCTTGGCAGAGTGAAGAAGGCGGCCTCTACACTAATTATTACGACGATGACAAACTCTCGGCCACGCTCGCTAAAAAATTGCATCTCGATAGCTACTATATCGATGATTTCGTCTTAGAAGGCGGAAGCATTCACGTCGATGGGCAAGGAACTTGTTTAGCCACCGAAGCCTGCTTGCTTTCGCGAGGGCGCAATCCGCATCTCAATAAGCAAGAGATTGAAGAAACATTGAAAACCAACCTCGGCGTTACCAAAGTCATCTGGGTGAAAAACGGAATCTACCAAGATGAGACGAGCGAGCATGTTGATAACATGGCTTGTTTTGTGAGGCCGGGCGTCGTCGCCCTCGCCTGGACGACAGACCAAAACGACCCGCAATACAAGTATTCTCAAGATGCATATAAAGTACTTAAAGGCGAAACCGACGCGCAAGGAAATCCTTTCGAGATTGTTAAAGTTCTTTTGCCCAAACCGATGTATATGACCAAAGGCGAAGCCCAGGGTATTCGCGGCTCTCGTTCAAACGCCAAAAAGCGCGAACCCAATATGCGTCTTGCTGCTTCTTATATCAACTACTACCAAGGCAAGGATTTTGCTGTTCTCCCGACTTTCGACGTGCCCGAAGACAAACTTGCATTTGAGCAGTTCCGCGAACTATATCCAGAGAAGGAAATAATTCAAGTCCACTCCCGTGAAATACTTCTAGGCGGAGGGAACATCCACTGTATTACGATGCAGATTCCAGAAGCGAAAAAGGAGAGCAATTAATATGAAAGTTGCCATAACGCAGTTTAAAATGTCGTGGAATATTGACGAAAACTTGGCAAAAGCTGAAGAAATGGTGCGGAAAGCCGCCCAAAAAGGCGCAAATGTCATTCTTTTACCGGAATTATTTAAAACCCCGTATTTTTGCCAAAAAGAAAATTATGGCTACTTTGCACTAGCTGAAGAAGTTGCATCTTCAATGACGATTGCTCATTTTCAAATGCTCGCCAAGGAACTCGGAGTCGTCCTGCCTCTTTCCTTTTTTGAGAAAGCTGGCAATGTCCATTTTAATTCTCTTGTCATGATCGACGCCGACGGGAAGAATCTCGGCCTGTACCGCAAATCGCACATTCCGACTGGCGAGTGCTATGAAGAGAAGTTTTATTTCTCGCCAGGAGATACCGGATTTTGCGTATTCAAGACAAAGTATGGCAAAGTCGGAGTTGGCATTTGCTGGGATCAATGGTTTCCCGAAGTTGCTCGCTCGCTCGCCTTGTTAGGCGCGCAATTAATCGTCTATCCAACGGCGATAGGCAGCGAACCGGTTCTCCCCAAGGATTCAAAAGATCATTGGCAGAACGCGATGAAGGGTCATGCTGCCGCCAATATCATTCCCGTCTTAGCTTCAAATCGCATCGGGACCGAAACTGAAAAAGATTCGAGCATGACGTTTTTTGGAAGCAGTTTTATCGCGGATGAAGGCGGAAACATTATCGCTGAGTTATCGAGAGCTGAAGAAGACATCGCCATCGCCGAATTCGATCTCGCCGAAATTGATAAAAAACGGATTTCGTGGGGTGTCTTTCGCGATCGCCGCCCGGATTTATATTCTAGCCTCATCAAATTAGATGATTCTAAAAAATAGGTATTGATAAAATGGGTCTCCACGCCTTTTTAGCCGGTGCTAACGCCCTGTGTTTTAAAAAACACGATCGCAATTATGCGATGATCTGCGCCTGGTCGATGATGATCGACTATGATGTCATCGGTCTTTTAGTCGGTGAGCAAAGCGTGACGGGTCGCAACCTCGAAGTCGGCATGCTGGTCGGTATCAGTGCCCTCAGCAAAGAACAGAAGCCTGTCGCCCTTCAATTGGGAAACGGCCACAGTGATGAAATCAGTAAATTAAGCACTGTCCCTCATCGCGTTGACGGCACTGCCATTCTTATCAACGGAGCGAGGAACAATCTCATTTGTCGTGTCGAAAAATTGCTGAAATTAAACCCTGATAACGACGACTTGCTCGTCGTGGCGCACTTTGTGAAAACGAGCGAGGATATTACGAAAGACTTCCTCGATGCGGAAGAAGTCTTTCGCTGATTATCAATCTTTATCAACAACTAATTCTTCGATTTTTTTAAAAGTCTCATCCGACAAAACATGCTCGATCAGGCAGCAGTCCCGATCGGCATTTTTTTCCGATACGCCGAGTTTCAACAAGTATTTTTTTATCGTCGTGTGGCGGTGGTAGACTTTGCTGGCGATGCGCTTTCCAGCCGGGGTGAATTCGATTTCCGAGTATGGAGTCTTGTTGATAAAACCGAGGCGCATCAATTCGTGAGTTGCTTTGTTGACGGCGGGGCGCGATACATTTAAAAGGCGCGAAACACGAGCCGATTCGAGTGGTTCTTTATTTTTATAAAGGATGTAGAAAGCCTCGAGGTAGTCTTCGATTGATTTCGTGGTCTTTTTCATAATTCCTGTGCTTATTCTAAGAATCATTATAACACCGCTTGCGAATGAATTCAAAAAAGTTAACGCTGGTTAACAATATGGTTGACTTTGCCTTTTCCTATCTTTAAGATAAAGGACGTGCCCCACAAGTATGGCGCGATAGGAATTATGAGAAGAAAGCAGCGAGACGGTCAAAGAAGAAAATTGAAACTTCAGCTAGGTTGTGAAGGACATTTAAGCGATCTCGACCGCGGCCAGAAGGCTCTCGTCCTCAATTTTCACAATGATGATGCCGCTTTGCGACGCCGACTCCTCGATATGGGAATAACTAAAGGGGTTGTCATTGAGATTAAAAAGATTGCTCCCCTCGGAGATCCGGTTGACATTCGCTTGCGTGGATATGAATTGTGCATACGCCGCAAAGACATGCGGTCAATTGACATTAAGGTCATCGAATAATATGAAAATCGCCTTAGTCGGAAACCAAAATTCAGGAAAGACGACCCTTTTCAATACCTTGACCGGCACCAATCAAAAAGTTGGCAACTGGCCCGGTGTGACCATCGAAAGAAAAGAGGGAACTGTCATCGGCACTGATATCGAGATCGTCGACCTCCCTGGCGTCTATTCTCTATCGCCGTATTCAGCCGAGGAAGAAATTTCTCGTCAGTATGCGATGGAAGAAAACCCCGATCTGATCATCAATATAATTGATGCCACCAGCCTCGAGCGAAGCTTATATCTAACGACGCAACTTTTAGAACTCGATTCAAATGTCATCATCGCTTTAAATATGGCTGATGTCCTTGAAAAAAGCGGCATCACCGTCGATATCGAAATGCTGTCAATAAGACTCAATACATCGATTGTTTCCATCTCAGCGAAGAAAAATCTTGGGATCGACAAGTTAATTGAGGTTATCAAGTCGGGCGCATACAAGAAAAATCTTCATGATTTTATCTATGATGAAGAACTTGAGAAGGTCATCTCGGAGATATCATCCGAAATCCCCATCAGCCACAAGCGCTTTGCAGCCGTCAAAATGATTGAGCGCGATCGAGATTATCGACATCTGATCTCCGAGCGGTTAGAAGCCAAGATCTCCAGCCTTGAAGAAATGTATGAGATGGATAGCGAGCAACTCATCGCCGATCAACGCTACCGCCACATCGTTCGTATCAAAGAAGAATGTTCATCCCAAACGCCCGGAGGCGAGACGATCACCGATAAACTCGACCGCATCTTTTTACACAAGTATTTCGGGCTGCCGATTTTTGCCATAATCATGGGAATTGTCTATTTCCTGTCCGTCGGATTAGTCGGCGGTTTGACGGTTGATTTTGTCGGCGCTCTTTTCGACGGTTCGACATCAATTGATATCCTCGGCCGCGAAGTCCCTTTTGCCATAACTGGATTGGGTCCGTTGATTGAGCACGGATTAAACAGCGCGGGAGCATCGCCGTGGTCGATATCGCTAGTCGTAGATGGCATTGTCGCTGGATTTGGAGCAGTCGCGAGCTTCCTGCCGCAGCTGACTATTTTGTTCTTATGTCTAGCATTGCTAGAAACGACAGGATACATGTCGCGCATCTCGTTTTTCCTCGACCGCCTTTTCAAGAAATTCGGCTTGAGTGGAAAATCGCTTATTCCCTTCATCGTCGGAAGCGGATGTAGCGTGCCCGGCATCATGGCGTCGCGCACTGTTGAAAATGAAGAAGAGCGGAAGATGACGGTCATGCTGACACCATTTGTTCCGTGCTCTGCTAAACTGCCGATAATCGCTCTATTTGCCAGTTACTTTTTTGCGAGTTATGCATGGCTCGTGACACTGAGTCTTTATTTCATGGCCATCGCCGTCATTTTGCTGTCGGCTGTCATCCTCAAGAAATTTGTATATAAAAATTCGATTTCATCCTATTTGTCCGAGCTCCCTAACTTCCATGCTCCGAGCTTTGTCTATGTCGCTCGCGATGTTTTTGATAAGACTTGGTCATTTGTCAAGAGAGCGGGAACAGTCATCGTCCTCTGCTCGGTCGCCGTTTGGTTCCTGGCCTCGTTCACCTGGTCATTCAATTATATTGACGGCGTGAATCACAGCATCGGCAACAGCGTATTGGCCGGAATCGGCAACGCCTTTGCTTGGATTTTCTATCCAATGCTAGGCGGCTCTTGGTCGTGGGGAGCGACGGTATCCGCCATCCAAGGTCTGATCGCAAAAGAACAAGTTGTCGGTTCGCTAGAAGTGATCGCCGGCCTCGAAGGAAGCGGCGAAGTATTCGGAACCGGCATTTTTGGCTTCTTCGACGGGTGGAGTGCCTACGCTTATATGATTTTTAATCTCTTCAGCGCTCCTTGCATCGCCGCAATCGCTGCGATGCGCAAAGAACTCGCATCGACTAAAGCGATGCTGAAAGCCGTTTTTTTCCAGACGGGCATCGCTTGGATTTTATCATCGTTGGTCGGAGTGATAGGATGGCTCGTGGTATGAATTGGGTCGATATCGCCATCTTGCTAGTGGTTTTGGCCCTTCTCAGCCTAATTATCTACTTTGGATTGATTAAAAACCGCGAGAAAGGTGGATGCCGGAATTGTCCAGAGGCCAACGGCGCGAAAGCGAACCGCTTGCTCAGAGACTATAGACGTAAATTCAGAATAAAAAAATAGTGAAGATGGAGATATCTCCATTTTTCTTGTTAGCTTTTAGTATACAATTAAATATGCATATGAAAAATGACAAAGTTGCATTAGTCCTGCAAGGAGGCGCGGTGCGAGGCGCATTTACCGCCGGCGTCCTCGACGTTTTTATGGAGAACGATCTCTATTTTCAATATGTCGTCGGCGTCTCGGCGGGTGCGCTAATCGCCTTGAGTTACCTTTCGAAGCAAGTTGGACGCTCGCGGTCGGTGGTCGTCGACTATATGTCGGACAAAAGATTTGTGAATCCCAAGTTTTTATTTACCAAAAAAACACTATTCAACTTCGACTATCTCTTTGGCGAAATGGCCGAAAAGATCCTCCCTTTTGACTTCGATACTTTTGAAAAGAGCGAAATAAAAATGGTCGTCGGAACGACTTCCTGTCTCAATGGCGAACCTCTTTACTTTGTAAAAGGCGAGACTTCTGATTTTAATAAAGCGATTGCCGCATCCTCATCTCTCCCTTTTTTCAGCGCTCCCGTAAGCGTTGAAAGCGAGCCGTGCATGGATGGCGGGTTAGCTGCTCCAATTCCGTTTCGCAAGGCTCTGGACGATGGTTTTGATAAGATTATCGTCATTACAACGCGCGATAAAAACTATCGAAAAGACTTGAGCAAACGGCAGCACGAAGGAGCGCTCAAGGCCCTCTATGGCAAATATCCCGTTCTGATCAAAACCATCCTCGATTATCCAAAGAGCTATAATCAGGATGCAGCTGATCTCGAAGATCTCGAAGCTAAGGGCCAAGCATTCGTCATCCGCCCCCGAGAGCCGATTATGCTCAAGCGAACGGAAAAAGATAAAGAGGAACTCCAAAAAGTGTATTTGCGGGGCCGGAAAGCGGCCGAGGACAATATGGTACAATTAATGGAATATTTGAAATGAATAAAAACGATAAAAGTCGCGCAGCATATAAGTCGCGCGAAATCGATCCCAAAAACATTAAGGAATTTGCAGTTAAGGAGCCGTGTGAACTCCTGACTTTTCTACTAGAAAAAATGCCGGGACAATCGCGGAATACTGTCAAACGGATTCTCGCCAATCACCAAGTGTCCGTCGATGGCGCACCCATCGCGCAGTTCAATTTCATGTTAGCCAAAGAAGATATCGTCATCGTCTCTAAAAACCGCATCACGGCCAAGAGGCGCGAGAACTTGCCGATTATTTTTGAAGACGAAGAGTTTATCGTCATTAACAAACCTTCCGGACTGCTGAGTATTGCCAGCGATAAAATCAAAGGTCGCACCGCTTATCGAATGCTGATGGATTACGTTCAGCAAAAAGATAAGCACAACCGGATTTTCGTCGTTCACCGCCTCGATGAAGATACCTCGGGCGTCATGATGGTCGCTAAGCAAAGTGCGATTCGCGAAGCCATGCAAAAGAGCTGGTCAAACATCGTGACCTCGCGCGGATACTACGCTATCGTCGAAGGTCACCTCGAGAAAAAGGAAGACACCCTTCATCACTTTCTCGCCGAAAATAACTTGAATCTGATGTACGTGACGCCAAATAAGAAGATTGGCAAAGAATGCATAACCAGGTATAAAGTTATTGCTGAAAGCGATGGCTATTCACTTCTTGATGTCCACATTGGATCAGGGCGGAAAAACCAGATCAGAGTTCAGCTCGGGTACATCGGTCACCACGTCATTGGCGACGACAAATACGGGCAGCCGTCCGACCCGATTAAGCGCCTCGGCCTCCATGCCTATGAGCTCGCTTTTATTCATCCAATCACCAAAAACGAACGTAGGTTTCAGACGCCGATGCCTGATGAATTTAAAAATATGTTTTTCTTAAAAAAGTAAAATAGTGTCTTTTTGCGGCCTTTTTAATAAAACCATTTAATATGGTTTGACTGCTTTCTTTTATCTAGTTAGAATTAAAAAATAAGGGAATTACCACTGAAATAATGTCTTTCGAATGGTTGCACAAATTTAAAGCGGCATTGATCTCAACTCTGCCGATGGTCGGCATCGTTTTGATTTTGCATTTCAGCGGATTAGCTCGAATCGAAGATAATTGGGCTTTGATTGTTTTTGTCTTGATGGCTCTTTTGATCATTTTAGGCATGGGTCTATTCACGATTGGAACCGACATGGCAATGTCGCCGATTGGCGAGTATATCGGCGCTTCGATCACCAGCCAAAAGAAAATTGGTTTGATGATATTTCTCTTTTTTCTCCTCGGAGCCTTCATTGTCATCGCGGAACCCGACTTGCGCGTTCTCGTATCGCAAGCTCCGCTCGGCGATGAATGGTTACCTTTCATTAGCAATCAATGGATTGTCGTCATTTTAATTGGCATTGGTTTTGGCGCTTTTATGGTGATTGGAATTCTCCGCATTTTGTTGCAAAAGAGTCTGGTAATATGGCTCATTATTTTTTATGGCCTGCTCTTTGCTCTTGCCTTGGGTGTCAATTACGTCCACCCATCGTTTATTCCCTTTGCCTTCGATTCGGGAGGCGCATCGGCTGGGACGATTACCGTGCCTTTCATCTTGGCTCTCGGAATTGGTATTGCCACAACTCGTTCAGGCCGAAAAACCAATGAAGATTCATTTGGTCTCATCGCCATTACCTCAATTGGTCCGGTCTTAGTGATGATGATTATGTCCTTTGTCCTTAAAGATATCCCCTTCGATTATAAATTGGAGGCTCCTTCTTCGTTTGCCGGAGCCCTTGGTGAGAGCGCCATCAATGTCGCCTTTGCCATCTTACCTATCACGGCTTTCTTCTTCATCTATCAAGCCATTGCCATTCGCTTGCCGACGAAAGTATTGATTCGGATAATCGCCGGACTCGTCTATACCTATTTAGGCTTAGTGATCTTTTTGACGGCAGTGAATGTCGGCTTTTTGCCGATTAGCCGAAAGATTGGGACCGCGATTGCTGATGATGGTCCAGCGTTAATTATTATTATCGGAGCCATCATCGGCATGGCGGCCGTATTGCTAGAACCAGCGATTCACGTCCTCGTCGGCCAAGTTGAAAACATTACCGAAGGCACAATTCGTAAAGGTGTTGTTTTGATCGCCATCGCCATCGGCGCTGGTTTAGCGATGACGTTTGCCATGATTCGCCTCGTCAAAGAAATATCAATTCTCTATTTTGTGATTGGCGGATACGTTATTGCTTTGATCATGGCCTTGTTCGTCCCCAAGATCTACTCGGCAATGGCTTTTGATGCCGGCCGTATCGCGAGCGGCCCGATGAATTCATCGTTTGTCCTTCCCTTTGCAATCGGGGCCGCCATATATCAGTTCGATGGCGTGACTCAGAACGGACAGGATATCATGACTTATGCCTTTGGCGTCAATGCTCTAGTCACCTTGATGCCGCTCATCACCATTCAATTCCTCGGCCTTTTCGTCGTCTTTCAAGATAGAAGACGCATCAGATTGGCCAGAGTTCGCTTTATAGAAGAAAACGACGATCAGATTATTCACCTTGATGAGGAGGTTCTATGATTAAAAAGAATGTAAAAGGAAACAAGGAATCGTTGGTGGCCAACCCTTCGGAGACCGGCAAACAACCGTACGATCAAACTCATCCGATTGCCAAGATGAAGTTTTTTGTGGTGATTGTCAATCACAGTCACAGCAAAGAAATCGTCAGGATTATGAACCAGCACGAAGTTGGCTTATCGTTCATCACTCTCGGACGAGGGACGGGGACGCGCGAGATCTATGAGATTCTCGGTTTGAGCGATGTTCGTAAAGACATCGTTTTTTCGGTCGTCAAATCATGCAATCTCGAAGCCGTTAAGGCTAAAGTCGCCGCTTACTTCTCACAAGCAAAAGAAACCAAAGGTATCGCCTTTGCGGTCGAAATCTCGAGCGTCATCGGAGTTTCAATTTATAGATACTTGTCCAATACAAGAACGAGAGGAGCTTAATTATGGAAAAGCACGAACACGAACTGATTATATGCATCGTCAACAACGGTTTTACCGATTTGGTCATGGACGCCGCTCGCTCGCAAGGAGCTCGTGGTGGAACAATCTTCCACGGACGAGGGACTAGCAATCCCGATATGGAGAGGTTTTTTGGCATCAGCATTTCACCTGAAAAGGAAATTGTCATCATCCTCGTTTTAAAGGATATAAAAGAGCTTGTTCTCAAGGCCATCAACAAAGCCGCGGGTTTCGAGACGAATGGAAAAGGCATTGCCTTTTCGATGCCTGTCAGCGACGTTGTCGGCGTCTAACTATAGTCGGCGCGTTTTGATTCCGGGCCTGACCTTTAAGGGCAGGTCCTTTTCTTTTGGATGGCCGATGACGACGGCCGACATTATCGTATATCCATCCGGAATCTCGAGGGCTTCCAATAATTCGGGATGGCTATTGATAATCTCCGAAATCGTGTATAGGAAACACGATCCTAACCCGAGTTCGGTGGCTTGGAGCATCATCGTTTGAATCAAGCATCCGGTATCGCAGCCATCGAGCCGTTCGCGACTAACCTTTCCGGCGACAAAGATGACGAGGGGGGCATGAAAAAACGGAGGTTTTAGGAGAGCACCAACATCTGCGATGCGTTTAGCGATATGATCAATTTTCTCTCGTTCGTCGATGATGATGAGTTCGTAGCGGTTATAAGCGGCCCGCCCCACCGGGGCGTTATTTGCCGCGTCGAGAATGAGCCATAAATCCTCTCTGCTGACTTTGTCAGTAGTGAATTCGCGGACTGACTGCCGTTTTTTGATGACGTTCTGCAATTCCATATAGCATCTCCTTAACTCCCTTTATGTTAACATATGCTATTATGTTAGAATAATTTTATGACGCGTGCATGGTATCGCTTTAAACTCTTCATTTTTAAGAAAATGCCGTTTCTAAAAGACCGTGGCTCACTTTTTTATTACACGCTTTTCTTGATCGCCATCGGCCTCGGCTTTTATGGCTACGCTTTAATCTCTCAGTTTTTTACCGTGCCCCTAGGCGGCGATTATACGCAGCAATACGTCGCCTTTCACTATAATTTTTACGATGATTGGTGGACCTTTTTTCGAACTGGAAAATTCGTCTTTTGGGACCACAACACCTTCATCGGTGCCGACAACTTTACATCGAACACTTATTATGGTTTATTTTCTCCGTTTCTGCTCCCTATTCTCTTGTTCCCGCGCGTTTGCATTCCACAGCTGATGGCGGCGATGATGATCGCGCGAATGGTCGTCGGAGGTCTTTTCTTTCGCCTTTACCTCAAGCATTTCGGTGTCTCGGAAAAGACGTCTCGCATCTTCTCCATCGTCTACGCTTTCTGCGGCTGGATGGCCTATTATCTCTGGTTTAATAACTTCTTTGAAGTATTAACCTTCTTCCCGCTCATTCTCCTCGGTGTTGAAAAAATTTTGAATCGCGAAAAACCGTATACTTTGATCGTCGGCTTGATTCTCATGGCCATCAGCAATTTCTTCATGCTGATCACGATTTGTTTCTTCGGCGTCGCCTATGCCCTATTTCGCTTTTTCCAAAATTGTCGAAAGCACACCGTTAAAGATAATTTGATTATCATGGGGTGGGGTATCGGTGCCTTTGCGCTTGGCCTCACGCTCTCGGCCTGGGTCCTGCTTCCCAATTATCTAAATGCCATGGAAGCGCCGCGGGCTGAGTCTGCCTCCTATTTGGCGATGCTTCAAGAAGCGTGGGCGGCCAGCAACTGGGATGCAGTCAAACGCCTCGTCTTTGAGGACTGGAATTCCGGTTATGGCGGATCGGAATATCGCGTTTACTATCCGCTCGTCTCGTTTTTATATCCGACGATTTCCAACCGGTATGTGAGCTTGATTCACTTAAATCATTTTGAGAATTACAGCGGTAGTATCTTCATTTTCACGCCGAGCATCATAATGCTCTTCGTCTCGGTCTTCAATTCGCTTCGCAAGAAAAAATTCTCCCATCTCATCCCGATTATTTTCTTTGCGGTCGCTCTTTTCACGCCCTTCTTTTACCACGCCCTTCACGTGTTTACGGTCGCGTATAGCCGCTGGCAGATCATCGCCGTCATCTCGATGATCGTTTATGTCGCTCTCAACTATGATGAGCGGAACAAAATACCGAAGGCTTTTGTAATGGTCTCTTTCATCGCGACTTTGTTTTTAATGTTGACTGCCTATCGCCTAGCCTCCTCAATCGTCTCTGACCGCGTCGATCCGATTGTCGAAGAATACTGGGTCTTTCTCTATCAGATCGTCGTCTGCATTTTGACGGGGTTATTGATGTTCTTCAATTGGAAGAAAGACCGCCTCAATAAAATTCTGATGGCCAGCCTGGCGATCGAAGCTGTCGTCATGGGTAATCTCGTCATGAACTTTCACGGCATCATCTCATACAAAGACAGCGTGAATGGCGGGTTGGACAATTACATCACCGAAACAAAGATCATTAAAAATGTAACGGAAAACGATCTGGGTTTCTACCGCATTCAATCTTCGCGCGCTTACTTAGGCAATGACAATATACCCGCCGTCGAAAATTACAACGGGGCGTCGACTTTCCACTCTCTATATAACTACGATGTCATCGATTTCATGCGCATGACCCACCTTTTGAACCACGATGGGAGCTGGACTGGGAGCGCGATTGAAAAGCGCTATAACCTCGATGCTTTCCTCGGCGTGAAATATTACTTGCTGAAAGAAACCGACGCCGTTGTCCAAGGCGTCAACTACGTCGACATGCTCAACGTCCCCATCGGTTACACGCGCATCGATGATGAAAACGACAACGATGGATACCGCCTCTACTCGAACGACAATTTCATCGAAATGGGTTTTAGCTACGACACTTTGTACGAAAAAGGTTCCGAAGGCGATACACAGTTTAACTTCTTTCATACGAGTGAGACCCACAACACGAAAAAATACTTGACCTTGCGAAATGAAGAGGCGTTCTTTAAAGGCGCCATTCTCAATGATGGCGATGTCGCAAAGGTGATTGAGGACACTCCTGATCTTGTCGTCGCTCTGACCCCGACTCTTGAAGCTTATAATCCGCTTTTTGTTAAGCACATGTATCACATGGAACAGGAATTTCAACCCGATGATCCTGATTTATATATGACGGAAGGCGACCCCATCGCTTATAGTTCGGACAATGTAATTCGAGACCGCACCCAAATCGTTTTGACACCGAAAGTTGGAACCTACTTCACGAATGAAGCCGGATACTTTGTGATTGAGTATCCGCTCCGCTACCCCGATACCAATTATCAAGGTCGCATCATGCTGATCGGCGACGGCCGTGATGAATTTGGCAATCCCAATCCGTCGACAAGCCGTGTCTTAACACTTGATTATCATGCGAATTATGAGAAAAATAATGGCTATTTCCGCGGTTTCTATGCGAATGAGCCAGTTAAAAAAATCATCATTCAACCCGGCGCCGATAAAGCGCTATATCCGAATCCGAATATCTATTTTGAATCGTACAGCCACATCCTCGCTAAGCTGCAGACCTTTAAAGATAACCCACTGACCGATGTCGTCTACGACACTAACTTTTTTTCATTTAAAACGAATTACGAAAAACAGCGGTTCATCATTACGCAGGTGGCATATGGCGATGGCTGGAAAGTCACTGCTAAAAACGAAAGCGGCGAAGAACAAGAACTCAAGACCTATAATGCACAAGGTGGTTTCGTCGGCTTCGTCTCCCTCAAAGGGCCGGTGACCTATGAAATGAGATATGCGACGCCCTATCTATCGACCGGGATGATCATCTCCTTCACCGGCTTTCTCATCTTCGGGGGAGCCATCGGTTTAGGCGCCTTCATCCAGCTCAAAAGGAAAGGCAAAGAAGAAATAGTAAAAACGCCCTAAGGGCGTTAGTTGCGGTGATATATTTTATAGACTTGGTTCTTGGCGATTTTTAGCAAGTCGCTGACTTGTTTGATGGCATCTTTCGGCGACATGCCCAGATCGACGAGATTGGAAACCATTTTCCGCACCTCATCATCATTGATGTTCGGAGCGATTTCTTCGTTGTTGCCTTCGACGACGAGCACCATCTCGCCTTTGAGACCATCTTTGTCTAGCATCGCTAAATCGCCGAGATTCATGCGGATGAACTCCTCGTGTTTCTTGGTCAGTTCACGCGCTAAACAAGCTTTGCGATTGCCGAGTATCTTGAGCATATCGGAGAGCGTTTTGTTGATGCGGTGGGGCGCTTCGTAAAAAATGAGCGTCTCGTGCCTTTTGTGAAGAGCGCGCAGTTCCTCGAGGCGCGCTTTTTCCTTGGGGTTTAAAAAGCCGTGAAAATAGAAATGCTCGCTGTTGAGTCCCGAGCCGACCAGGGCGTTGAGCATGGCGTTCGCGCCGGAGATGACCGAGACCTTGATGTCGCTAGCTAAAGCTTCGTTGACGAGGCGGTTGCCGGGGTCGGAGATCGACGGATAACCGGCGTCGGAAAGGTAAGCGACTTTGAGGCCGGCTTTTAAGTCGTTGACAATGCGAATCGCGCCGGATATTTCGTTGTGTTCGCGGCATGAAACTAAAGGTTTCTGAATTTCGAAATGCGACAGTAACTTGCCGGATACGCGCGTGTCTTCACAAGCGATGTAATCCATTTTTTTGATGATATCGAGCGCGCGCGGTGTCATCTCGTTGAGATTTCCGATCGGCGTCGCGATGATATAGAGAATTGGAGTTTGGCCTTTGAAATTAAGTTCTCTCATTTTTTTCTTTGCTCCTCAAATATTTTTTAATATCTTCAAGTGCCAAGAATTTAACGTCTTCATCCGATTCGATGCGGACCATCCGCGACAAGACGTTATAAGACGTGAT
Source organism: Bacilli bacterium (assembly GCA_041654095.1). Classification (GTDB taxonomy): domain Bacteria; phylum Bacillota_I; class Bacilli_A; order RFN20; family CAG-826; genus UBA1424. Next base: position 45,116 of record JBAZED010000005.1, on the reverse strand, counting down.
ACGGTAGGAAACACCATCGAGCAAAAAGCGTTCTCCGACGGCGGGAAAGTCTTTTTTTAAGTCGCTGTACTGGTCATCTTCATAGAGGAGGCAGCAAATCAATTTACCGCAGTGGCCGCTGAGCTTGGGAATGTTCAATGAGAGCATTTGATTTTTCGCGCGGCTGATCGAAATGCCATCGAACGAATGCAAGAATGTCGAGCAGCAGAGTGGAAGTCCGCAGATGCCGATGCCACCGACCATCTTCGCTTTGTCGCGCGAGCCGATTTGGCGGAGTTCGATGCGGCAGCGCAGGTGACCGGCTAATATTTTTAAGAGCTCGCGAAAATCGACGCGCTCTTCTGCGACGTAAGTGATGGTTATTTTCGAACCGTCAAGCGTGTATTCGGCGTCCATTAGATGCATATCGAGATTGAGACTGCGAACTTCATCAGCGCAGAAGCGCAGAGCTTCGGCAGCTCGCTTTTTGTTTTCTTCAAAAACATAGAGATCCGTCTCATTGGCGATGCGGATAATCGGTTTTAATTCGAGATTTGAAGAATAGTTGGCGATTTCCTGCGGTTCGATGGCGACGGCGGCGACCTCGAGTCCGCGAACGGATTCAACGACGACGTGTTCGTCGATTCTTATATCGTTCGTGTCCGCACCAAAATAGTAAGCTTTGGATGAGCTGCTGAAGCGGACGCCGATAAAGTATTTATTTGTTAATTCAGGCATTTATATCTCCTTGGTGATGGCGATGATGACGTGATCGAGCAAGAGGGCGACGTTGACGTTGAGATCGAGCTTGCCGCGCGAAGTCATAATTTCGATTAGGCTTTCATCGAGGTGGGGCAGGCGGTTGGCCAACTCATGTAATATACTATCATAACTACTTAAAGTTATGCGATTGTTAACGCGGATATTGACTAGGTCTTGAAAGACGATCGTCAGCATGTCGAGAAAAAAGCGCGCCGCTTCTTTACTTTTTATGGCCGAAACGATATCTTTCTGCGCGATGAAGACGGCTTCCTCTTTTGACTCTGCCAAAGCGTCCAATTGTTTATTCAAAGCGCCCTTGGCGTCGAGGTATTCTTGGCTTTGCATCGTCTGGAGAATCGTCGAAGGATCATTGAGAAAGAAACTCAAGATTTCCGCATCATCGCGTGAGCACCCATGAACTATGGCTTCCTCAATCAATTCCAGTTTATCGATGGTTTTAAGATGGAGAACTTGCGTTCTGGAAATAATCGTCGGGAGAACCTTGGCTTCATTTTCCGTCGTTAGAAACGCATAGACGTTCTTCCCGGGTTCTTCGAGAAACTTGAGCAGGGAATTAACGGCCTCAATCGTCATGTTTTCGACGAGGTGAAGAATGTAGATCATAATTCCTTTAGCTTCGAGTGCCGTTTTCTCAAAGTTCGAAGTTATCTCGGTGACGTCGTTCTTTTTAATCGACGTTTCCGCCCCGTCGAAAATCATTAAATCGGCAAAGCTGCCGTCTTCGATGCGAATGCATGTCAGGCAGCGTTCGCACGCTAAGGGCTCGGGCATGTCGCAGACGAGCGATTTTGCGAGGTACAGAGCAACATCTTTTAATGGAGTTCCCGGCTCGCCGGATAATAAATAGGCGTGAGAAAGCTTATTTGCTTCGGCGGCATTTGCAAAAACGCGGTAGAGAATCGATTGATATTTTCTAATGTATTCAGAGGCGAGCATGGTGGTGCTCCAAGCGATCGACAATCACATTAAGAGCCACTCCGACGACTTCTGGCAGTGTTTTCGAAGCATCGATGATCACGTAACGATCACGATATTCAGCGGCTAATTGTAAAAATGTCTCGCGCACTTGGCGATGGAACTCAAGCGTCTCCAAATCAAGGCGATTAACCTCTCTTTTTTTGTTGATGGCGATGCGCTCCAACCCTTTTTCGGGAGTGATGTCAAAAAGAATCGTCAGATCGGGATAAGTGCCTTCGGTGGCGAATAAGTTGATGTTTAAAACGTTGTCGATGCCAATTTTGCGGGCCGCGCCCTGATAGGCGAGCGAGGAGTCCAAAAAGCGATCGCAGATGACGATGCGGCCTTGTTCGATGGCCGGCCAGACTTTTTCGACGAGGTGCTGGCGGCGGCTGGCGGCATATAGCAGAGCTTCGGCGCGCGGGTCGAGAGCCGTGTTCTTCTTGTCGAGGATGATGCCCCGGATTTCTTCGGCGATTGGCGTGCCTCCCGGTTCGCGCGTATACAAAACATCATATCCTTTGGATATAAGCAAGCGAACAATCTCGTTGGCGACGCTTGTTTTTCCGCTTCCTTCCGGTCCTTCAAAGGTGATGAACATAAGATATCCTCCTTTATAGTTTTCGACGGCCTTCTAAGGCCTTGTTTAGAGTGAGTGCATCGGCGTAATCGACATGACCACCCATCGGAAGTCCATAGGCGAGGCGCGTCACGGCGACGCTGCGGCCTTCGAGCATCTTGGCGATGAAAAGAGCGGTGGTCTCGCCTTCGATTGTCGGATTGGTCGCTAAGATAATTTCTTGGACGTGGTTATCTTCAATTCGCTTGAGCAATGAATCGAAATTCAAATCTTCGATGCCGACTCCCGAGACGGCACTCAACACGCCGCCGAGGACGTGATAGCGGCCTTTAAATGAGTTTAACTTTTCAAAGGCATAGACATCGCGGAAAGAAGAGACGACGATCAGCGTTTTTTCGTCGCGCTCAGAGTCGGTGCAAATTTCGCATTTTTCATCTTCGGTATATAGTCCGCAGATCGGGCACTTGTGAATCGCTTTATTAATATCTTTCAAAGCCGCCGAAAATTCATGAACATGCTCTTCATCCATTTCCAGGATGGCCAAAGCCATGCGCTCAGCTGACTTTCTTCCGACGCTGGGCAGTTTGGCGAACGAATCAATTAAGCGGTTAAGCGATTTTAAGTCTTTCATCACAAACCCATCATTCCTTCGGCGCGACCGGTGATGCGAACATTGATTTCATCCTCGGCTAATTTGATGTTTTTTAAGGCCTCATCGATGGAGATTTTTAACATCTCCTCGACCATTTCTTTGTTGTCGGCGTCAAGAGCCGCAGAATCGATGCTTATGCTCTTGATTTTCCGGTCGCCGTAGAAGATGACGGTGACCGCGCCTCCTTTTGAGACCGAGAACTCTTCTTGAGCCAAATCCTCGTGGGCTTTTTTAAGATCGCGCTGCATTTTTTGAGCTTGGGCTAAAAGATTTTGCATGTTCATAATTTAACTCCTTTAAAATCTAAAACGATGTCTTTAGCTTTGGGCAAACGATTTAATTGCCGAAGGCCAAAGAAAGATTTTTGCAAGCGGAGAGTTTCGCTCCTGACAAGCGCGTAGACAAAGACTTCGCGGCCGACGATCCCTTTGATTAATGCGCCGATCGGCGATTGATTGGAGATGATGTTGATGCGCTCGGCAAGACAATCGAAGTCGTACTCGAGAACGAGGACATTTTTCGCGACGATGTAGGGGCGACCATCTTTGAGCAGCGAAGCGACTAAGCCGTAGCGAGGGTGGGGGACCAGCGCGTTGAAATCCTCCCATTTTTTGCTGATGACTTGACGTTCTTCTTTGTCGCCGAGAACCATGATTTTAATCATCGTTTCATCATCGAGCACATTCTTGTCGCCGGAAGTGTCGATGCTACATTTTTCACTATTGTGATCTTCTTTTCCCCTCGCCTTCACTTCGGTGGCCGGTTTGACTTTATCATCAATTGTCATCTCGTCTTCTAAAAGCCAAGAAGGCACGGTTGATCCGTTGGTTTCGACCAAAGGAACTTGTTCGACGACTTTGGGCTGAGGGATTTCGATATTTTCAACTTTTTTCGCGTCCTCACTTATAATTTTCGGAGCCGGTTCGGTTTTAACTTCAACTCTTGGCGCGGGTCGCCCTTCCTTTTTCGGCTCGTCACTATTGCCGTCTTGTTTTTCATTGGGACGCTTGCTCGACGAAGTCGTCAAGCGCAGAAGGACGAGTTCAAAAAGAGAGCGGATGTTGGAGACGATTTTGTAATCGTTTTGAGCTTTCAACAAGATTTCAATCATCTCATTCAAGCGGTCGACCGTGATTAAGCCATTTAGTTCAATCGCATCTTTTTCGGTGATGACCGTCAAGAGGATCTGCTCCTCGGTTTTGCTATAGATTAAAGCGTCTTTTAAGACGTCGAGTAAATTTGCGGTGAGGCGCTTGATATCGATGCCTGAGGCGATGAAAGATTCCATCCTTTTTAAGACGTCTTTGACGTCGCCATTAGCGATGGCTTTAATCAAATCGAGTTTTTCTTTGTTGGAAGCGAGCCCGAATAAATCATAAACATCTTTTTCTTTGATGGTCATGCCGGCATAGGCGAGGACGTGTTCGAGAATCGATAGAGCGTCGCGGACTCCGCCATCGGCGAGGTCGATAATCGCATTGATGGCCGGGATATCGTAATTAATCTTTTCAAGGTTGAGAATCTCGACCATTTTTTCGCGAATCGCATCATCTTCAACTTTCGAAAAGTCGTAGCGCTGGCACCGCGACACGATCGTCGGGAGAACTTTGTGCGGTTCGGTCGTCGCCAAAATAAAGACGACGTGAGCTGGCGGTTCTTCCAAAGTTTTAAGGAGGGCGTTAAACGCTCCGCTCGTCATCATGTGAACTTCATCAATGATGTACACTTTGTATTTTCCTTTTATTGGGAGATATTTGACTTTCTCGATGAGGTCGCGCACTTCTTCGACGCCGTTATTGCTGGCCGCGTCGATTTCGATGACGTCGGGGTGAGAACCATCGGTCACGCTTTGGCAGTTGCTGCATTGATTGCATTGCTTGCCGAAACCTTCCTCGCAATTCAAGGCCTTGGCAAATAACTTAGCCATCGAGGTTTTGCCGGTTCCGCGAGGACCGCAAAATAGGTAGGCGTGAGCGATTTTGTTGTTCGCCAACGCGTTTTCAATCGTTCTAACAATATGCTTTTGACCCGCGACTTCCGAAAAGGTTTGTGGGCGATAGGTCCTGTATAAAGCTTTATATGCCATTTGTTTGTCCTATTGGTTATTATACATATTTATCGCTTTTGATTAAAGATAAAAAACCTCTTTTAATATTAATATTAAGCGCTATAGGTATTGCTTTATATAGCAATCAATATATGGTATAATCTCAGCGCTTACAAAGGAACAAATATGGAAGAAAGCATGCAAAAGCGCCTCGAAGCGACGAAAAAGCGCCTTGCCGAAATTGATGACGAACTGGCGGACGAATATGTCGCCCGCGATATTTCGCGCTTTAAGAATCTTTCCAAGGAACGCTCTAACATTGCTGATATTTGCTTAGAATATGATGAATATAACAAGTTTTTAAAAGAACAGGAAGAAGCTGGAGCCATGATGGCTGATGATGATGCAGATTTATCGGAACTCGGAAAAGAAGAGCATCGGCGCCTTGGCGAAGAACTCGCCAAGATTGAACGAGAACTCCATGTCATGCTCGTCCCCAAAGACCCGAACGACGATAAGAATATCATCGTTGAAATTCGCGGTGCCGTCGGCGGTGATGAGGCCAATATTTTTGCTGGCGACCTTTTCCGGATGTACACTCGTTATGCCGAAAAGAATAACTGGAAAATCCAAATGATTGATGAGAGCCCGTCCGGAGCCGGAGGATTCTCGCTCGTCTCATTCATGATTAAGGGCGAAGGAGTTTATTCGAAACTAAAATTTGAAAGTGGCGCTCATCGTGTCCAACGCATCCCTCGCACTGAAGCGTCAGGGCGAATCCACACTTCGACCGCAACTGTGTTAGTCATTCCCGAAGCTGATGAAATCGATGTCGTCATCAATGCCAGCGACTTACAAGTCGATACCTACCGTTCGCAAGGCGCCGGCGGGCAAAACGTCAACAAGACGGAAAGCGCCGTGCGGATTACGCATCTTCCGACTGGAATAGTCGTCTCGTGCCAGACGGAAAAATCGCAAATTCAAAATCGCGAAATTGCGATGCGCATGTTGCGCGCCAAAATTTTGAGCAACTTGCAAGCCGAGCAAGAAGAAAAACTTGGCAACGAGCGGAAACTGAAAGTCGGAACCGGCGAGCGGAGCGAAAAAATCAGGACCTATAACTATCCTCAAAACCGTGTGACCGACCACCGCATCTCCTTAACTTTGCAGAAACTTGATCGCATTATGGAAGGCGAACTCGATGAAGTTATCGAGGCTCTCGTTCACTATGATCAGCAGCAGAAATTATTAGGCGAATAATCATATGCCGACCATTCACGAACTATATGAAAGCGTGATTCGCGATTCGCTTTTTGCGCGTGAGAACGAAGTTGGTCTGCGCGACTTGATTTGTTGTATTCAAGGCTACGATGAAATGTCCGATTTCTATCTTAAAAAAAATGCAGAAATCGCTGATTTGCCACTATTCCAATCGCTTTTGGCGCGATTTTTAAATGGCGAACCGGTGCAGTATTTGACGAATAATGCGCATTTTATGGGTCGCCGTTTTTATGTCGATCAGCGCGTTTTGATCCCGCGGATGGAAACGGAAGAAGTAGTCGGAATAGCCATTAAAAAAATCAGAGAATTGTATTTCGATAAGAATATTGTCGTCGCCGATATTGGCACCGGTTCGGGAGCCATCGCCATATCTCTCAAAAAGGAATTCGCAAGCGCTCGCGTCATCGCTAGCGACACTTCGCTCGCCGCCCTAGAAGTCGCAAAGACGAATGCTGCAAAACACAAAACCGAAATTCAGTTTTTATCTGGTAATGGACTTGAGCCGTACTTATTTAACGGTCTTGAACTCGATGTCATCGTCTCCAATCCGCCTTACATCACCAACATCTCTGAAATCGATGCGAGCGTAATTGCTTACGAGCCCTATTCTGCCCTCGTCGACGAAAGCGATATGGCATTTTACAAAAATATTTTCAAATTACATCAGACCATTTGTCGCTACCCCTTCCTGATGATTTTTGAAATCGGCCACGACATGCGCGGGAAAATTGAAAGCGAAATGAAGAGCAACTTTTCGAACGCCAAGTGGGAAATCATCCAAGACATCAACAAAAATGACCGCATCCTTTCTATTTATATAGAAAAAGAGTAATATCATTGTTATGAAACTCGTTGATTCCAAATCTCTGAATATTGCTGCTGACCTTCTTCAAAAAGGCGAGATTGTCGCCTTTCCAACCGAGACGGTTTTTGGACTTGGCATCGTCTACGATTCCGCGCAAGCCTTTGAAGATTTAGTGCGTGTTAAGGAGCGGAGACCCGACAAGCCCTTTACTCTGATGTGCTCTTCCGTTGATGAAGTTCAAAAATACGCCATCTTAAATGACATTGCGCGAAAAATCATCGCTGCGTTTCTTCCTGGCGAATTGACGATTATTTTGAAGACCAAACGCCGTGTTCCGACGTGGGTCGATCTCGGCACCGGCCATATCGGCATCAGGGTTCCGAATGACGAGCAAGTCCAAGCGCTCATCAAACTCGTCGGCAAGCCACTCCTCGTCCCCAGCGCCAATCGCGCCGATCAAAGACCGCTGATATCCTCCGATGAAGTGATAAAAGAATTTGGCAATAAAATTGCAGGAGTCGTTTTAGGTCACTCGAAAGGAGCGACACCTTCGACAGTAATCGCCGCTTATGATAGAATCATTATGTTAAGAGAAGGCAATCTTCGCTTCAACGAAATCATGAAAGTGGTGGGAGGTGACTAATATGCGCATCGTCGTCGCTTCGGATCATGGAGGATTCGAATATAAAAACGAGATCAGGAGACATCTCGAAAAACGCGGTTTTCAAGTGGCGGATGTCGGCACTTTTTCTAATGAATCAGTCAACTATCCCGATTACGCCGCCGCCGCCGCTAAAAAAATCGCTTCCGGTGAAGCGGATCGCGGCATTTTAGTTTGCACGAGTGGCGAGGGCGTGATGATCGCCGCCAATAAGGTTAAAGGCGTTCGAGCCGGAATCGGTTATAGCGATACTGTCTCTCGTCTTTTAAGAGAGCACAATGACGCCAACGTTATCACATTTGGCCAGAAGTTTATGGAACTCGACGACGTTATTCGCCGGGTTGATATTTTCCTCGAGACCCCATTTTCAGGCGGTCGCCATGCCAATCGTGTCGACATTATTAAAAGTATCGAAAAAGACAAATAGATTTAATTTTTTCAAAATATAAGCAAGAGATATTTGGAATATAGAACCTTTTGCTTTTTTCTTTCTTATATATCTTTGTGGACTTTACTTGCCCCCGGTGCGGTAACTCTAATCATCGTTACATCGGCTCTAAAAATGGTGCGCCATACTGTCGAAAGTGCGTTTCCTTTTCAGGCCTCTCAGCCCTTGAGAATGATAACAAATCCTTCGCATCTGAAATTGCTATTAAGTATAAATTGTCGGAAGAACAAATAGACGCTTCGCGCCTAATTGTTGAAGCGGTTAATCGAAAACAAAACGTCCTTATTTCGGCGGTGTGCGGCTCAGGTAAAACGGAACTTACTTTTGAGGTGATTCGGAATGCGGTTAAGAATGGTCGACAAGTCGGATTTGCCATTCCCCGCCGCGATGTTGTGATCGAAATATATAAGCGCCTTGGCACCGTCTTTTCCAAAAATCGCGTCGTCGCCGTCTATGGTGGGAACACCGGCGATTTACAAGGAGAGATCATCGTCCTGACCTCACATCAACTATATCGCTATGAGAATTATTTCGATCTCCTAATCATTGATGAAGCAGATGCTTTTCCATTTTATGGAAATGATGTTCTGATGGCGATGTTCAAGCGCAGTTGCCGCGGCAATTTTGTCATGATGTCGGCAACCATTGCTCCCAGCCAAGTGGCCAACTTTAAAAAGAGCGGGGGCGAGGTTATCACCATCGATAGGCGCTATCACGGATTTCCGCTTCCGGTTCCGCGCATCGCTCTCATGGTCGGAATATTAAAGCATTTTTATCTCATTAGGAAACTGTGCGAATTCACGCACGAGCTAAAGCCGGTCTTTATTTTTGCGCCGACCATTGCGAAATGCGAAGACTTGGCCTCGTTCGTGACCAAGTGGGTTCGAGGTGGAGACTACGTCCATTCAAAGCGCGAAAATCGCGAGAAGATTATCGACGAGTTTCGCAAGGGAAAAATCAAGTATTTGGTGACGACAGCCGTCCTGGAAAGAGGCGTCACTGTAACAAATTTGCAGGTCATCGTCTTCGAAAGCGATAACGATTTTTACGATGCGAGCGCCCTCGTACAAATCTCCGGGCGAGTAGGGAGGAAAAGAGATGCTCCAGAAGGTGAAGTTATTTTTCTATCAGATCGGAAGACGCGAGCTATGGAAGAAGCTGTTCGTACAATTCAAACCAAAAACACGAGTGTGTCGAATGTGCTTTAGCGATCTTCGCGATGTAAATTTTCACTCCCTTCTATCTGATAAAGGCAACATTTGCCAGAAGTGTCAAGATCAATTCGATACGATATTTATCAAATATAAGTTTGAGGGCGTAAATGTGCTGGCGCTATATAGATATAATGATTTTCTGCAGTCCGCTCTTTTTAAACTAAAAGGCTGCGGGGACATCGACATTGCGCCGAGTTTTTTGAATTATCATTTGCATTACCTGCGCTCCAAGTATCGAAAGCACTTGCTAATACCAGCTCCGAGTTTTCAAGAGCATGATGAGCAAAGGGGTTTTAATCATGTCGAGGAAATTTTTAAGATCATCAAACTTCCAATCGTCAGCGCAATCATTAAAATATCGCCGCGCAAACAAACCGATTTGAACCCGGATGAACGCAGCAAAATTGGCGAAATTTTAAAATGGCGCGATGGAGTGAACATTCAAGACGAGCAAATCTTGCTCGTCGACGATGTCATGACGACGGGAGCGACCATCAAGGCTTGCTTGAAATTAATCAAGAAACATCAACCCAAATCGATTGATGTTCTCGTTTTATCTAAGGCGCGAGATAAAGGGTGAAGATAAGTTTGGCATACCATTATGTTTAATGGTAAAATATCATGGCTGAATATAGAGAGTCGGAGTAACAAAAATGGCTAATTTTATTGAAAAAATATTCCGTTTTGATCAAAGTACACTAAAGAAATATTTTCGAGAAAGCGAAAAAGTTCTTGCTCATGAGCAAGAAATGAAGGATAAAACCGACGACGAACTCCGCGCCAAAACGGATGAGTTTCGCCTGAGGCTCAAAAATGGCGAATCCACCCAGAGTTTTAAATATGAGGCGTTTGCTGTCGCTCGCGAAGCTGCGCGACGCACCCTCGGGCAATTCCCGTTTCAAGTTCAAATTATCGGCGCCCTCGTTCTCGATCAAGGTGATGTCGCCGAAATGAAAACCGGTGAAGGCAAAACCTTGACCGCGACGATGGCCGTTTATCTTAACGCGTTGAGGGGCAACGGCGTTCACGTCGTCACCGTCAACGAATACTTGGCCCAGCGCGACGCGGATTGGATGGGGCAAATTTATCGCTTCCTCGGTCTCACCGTCGGCGTCAATATACGCGATAAGACAACGAGTGAGAAAAAAGAAGCTCATTACTGCGATATTACCTATACGACGAACTCCGAATTAGGCTTCGATTATCTTCGCGATAACATGGCCCAAAACATTAATTCTCGCGTCTTGCGCGGCTTAAATTTCGCCGTCATCGACGAAGCTGACTCCATCCTCATCGATGAGAGCCGAACCCCGCTTATCATCTCAGGCGGCGCCAAGGCGAGTGCCTCGCAATACACGGTTGCCGACCGCTTTGTCAAAACGCTCAAAAAAGAGCGCGATTTTGAAGTTGATATCAAGACGAAGACTTGTAGTTTGACCGAAGCCGGCAATACGCGAGCTGAGCGGATGTTCGGAATTCGCAACCTCTACGATCCCGAGCATCAAGATCTCGTGCACCGCATCGTTCAAGCTTTGAAAGCGAATTATATCATGGCTCGCGACGTCGAATATTTAGTGGATGGTGAAAACCAGATCCAACTCATTGACCAGTTTACTGGTCGTATTCTGAAAGGCCGCGAGTATTCGGATGGATTGCAGCAAGCTATTCAAGCCAAAGAAAACGTTGAGATCAAACAAGAGACGATTACCTTGGCGACGATTACTTATCAAAATTTCTTTCGCCTTTTTAAGAAGTTGTCCGGCATGACCGGCACCGCCAAAACCGAAGAAGAAGAATTCCGCAAAATATATAATATGCGCGTTGTTGCCATCCCGACGAATCGCCCCGTTATTCGCGATGATGCCACCGATTACATCTATGCTCATAAGCCGGCAAAACTGGCTGCCTTAGTCAGAGAGGCGAAAGAGCGACACGAAAAAGGACAACCCCTGCTCATCGGCACCGTCTCTGTTGAATCATCAGAAGAAGTGAGCAAGTTGCTGACTGAAGCCGGACTAAAACACGAAGTCTTAAACGCTAAAAACCATGCCCGCGAAGCCGAGATCATCGCCCTCGCCGGCAGAAAAGGCTCCATCACCCTCGCCACGAACATGGCCGGTCGCGGTACCGACATAAAGATCGACGATGAAATAAAGGCCTTAGGGGGGCTCTGCGTTCTCGGCACCGAACGGCACGAAGCGCGGCGCATCGACAATCAATTGCGCGGTCGCAGCGGCCGGCAAGGCGATGCCGGTTTTTCGCGCTTTTACGTTTCTTTCGACGATGAGTTGATGCGGCGCTTTGGAGCGGACAGTGTCCAAAAGCGGATTGAGTCACTCGGCGAAGAGGCCCTCGAAAGCCGCCTCTTCTCAAATTTCATCACCAGCGCCCAAAAACAAATCGAAGGCAAAAACTTCGATATTCGCAAAAATCTCCTCGATTATGATGATGTCATCGCCAAGCAAAGAACCGCCATCTACGAGAAACGCGATTCAATACTCTTTGCGGACAGTATCAACGATTTGATATATGAATTCTTTCAAACGACCGGTTTGTTCTTAGCTAAGAAAGCCATTCCCAATGATTCGCGCGATGGAACGATTGACGGCGATTTGTTACGCAAAATCGTTGAACCGCGCTTCATTCCAGAAGGTGCTTTTCGGGCGAACGCCTACGATGAAGCTCCCGCCGATGAAGCCGGCCAGGATTTGGGCGACACTCTTTTTGATCGCTATGTTCTCAGGCGCAAGGAGTGGGGCGAGGAAATTGCCGGTCAGATTGAAAGGCAAATCGCCTTGCAAACAATCGATCAAAACTGGACTAAGCACATCGACACGATGTCTCGTTTGCGCGAAGGCATTTACCTTCGTTCATATGCGAATACGAACCCCCTTCAAGATTATGTCAATGAAGGTCACGCTCTCTTCCGAGAAATGCTCGATAAAGTCTCGGCCGACGCCTGCCTAAAATTATTAAACGTCGTCGTCCAAATTAAGAAGCCCGAGGAACAGCCCATCGATGAAAACAAAATAATCGATGCTCCTTCGGCTCCGACCGAGGAAAAGGAATAATGAAAGAGTTGCAAGAACTGACATTTGTCTTCAGCGAACTGAGCAAATCCGTTTATCGACTCGGTGATTCTCTTTGACTTGGTTAGTTTAGAGTCAAGACTAAAAGAATTAGATATCGTTCAAAACGAGCCTGGTTTTTGGAATGACCAGAAAAACGCGGTGAGCGTCGTTAGCGAATATAACAAAATTAAAGATACCTACGATACGTATCACAAGATAACGAAAACTCATAAGGACCTCAAAGAACTTTTGAGCGTTACTTCTCCCGATGATCAGGACATGCTTTCGTTCATCGAAGAACTTCTCGATGAATTAGGATCCGATGTCAAAAGCTTGCGCTCCGAACTGTATTTCACAGGCAAATTCGACCATTTAAATGCTATTGTTATCATTCATCCAGGGGCGGGCGGAACGGAATCGCACGACTGGGCCGACATGCTCTATCGAATGTACGTGCGTTGGGCGGAAAGACATCGCTTCAAAATGCAAGTCATCGATTATCAAGCCGGTGAAGAAGCCGGCATCAAAACGGTGACAATCAATATTAAAGGCAAGAATGCCTATGGTTTGTTAAAAGGCGAAAAGGGCGTTCATCGCTTGGTGCGAATATCGCCATTCGATTCAAACGCGCGCCGCCACACTTCCTTTGCCTCAGTCAATGTCGTTCCGGAATTCGACAATAACATCAACATCGATATCAACGAGAACGATCTCAAAGTCGATACGTATCGCAGCGGTGGAGCGGGCGGTCAAAACGTCAACAAGACGGAGAGCGCCGTGCGCATAACCCACCTTCCGACCGGAATTGTCGTCTCATGTCAAGTCGAGAGGTCGCAAGTATCCAATCGCGAGATGGCGATGAATATGCTAAAAGGCCAGCTTTACGAACTGGAACAAACGCGCAAAAGCGATGAGTTGAAAAACATTGTGGGCGAGCAGAAAGCGATTGAGTGGGGAAGCCAGATTCGCTCTTACGTCTTTTGTCCATACACGCTTGTGAAAGACAACCGCACGGATTACTCCGAAGGCGATGTCCAGAGCGTCATGGATGGCAATATCGATGGTTTTATCAATGCCATGCTCGATATGGAAGCGCGCAATAAAAAGGACATTATTTTGTAAAATACTCGCTATTTGCGCGGGAAACCTGCAAATTGAGCCATTATGGAAACGCATAAATTCAAATTGACATCATCGTATAAACCGACCGGTGACCAGCCGACGGCTATTCGCCAATTGGTGGAAGGTCTCGGACAAGGTAAGCCGATTCAAGTTCTTTTGGGAGCGACGGGAACTGGCAAGACGTTTACGGCTTCCAACGTTATTCAAGCCGTTCAAAAACCGACTCTCGTCCTCGTTCACAACAAGACTTTAGCCGGTCAATTGTACGGCGAATTCAAAGAGCTTTTTCCGGAAAACCGCGTCGAGTATTTTGTCTCCAATTTCGACTTTTATCAGCCGGAAGCCTACCTGCCCAAATCCGATACCTACATCGACAAAAGCGCTGTGATGAATGAAGAGATTGAGATGCTGAGGACGAGCGCGATTAATTCCGTCTTGGAACGCCGCGACACAATCGTCGTCGCCTCGGTCGCCTCCATTTACGGCCTGACGGACCCTGATGAATATCGAAATCTCGTCTTTGAAATTCGCGTCGGAGAAACTATTGACCGGAAAGCTTTATTTCACAAATTGATCGATTCGCAATATGTCCGCAACAACATAGATTTGGTTCCGGGTTCATTTCGCGTTCAAGGTGACATCATTCAAATTGTCCCTCCGCACACCGACGAATACTTCATCAAAATTGATACTTTCGGTGATGCGATTGAACGTATCGCCATGGTCGATATTTTAACCGGAGAAGTGAAAAGGACATTCCTCACTTATCCGATTTTTCCGGCCTATGGCCACGCCTCGACACGGCAGAGAATCAAAGAAGCGACGGTTACGATATTGGCGGAATTAGAGACAAGGCTTGCTTTTTATAAGCAAGAAGGTAAGTTGCTTGAAGCTGAACGCCTCGAGATGAGAACCCGCCAAGACGTCGAGAGCATGCTGGAGTTTGGAATGTGTCCCGGCATCGAGAATTATTCTCGGCACATCGATAAGAGACAACCTGGTGAGCGGCCCTTTACATTGATCGATTATTTCCCGAAGGATTTTCTCTTAATCATCGATGAATCGCACGTTACTTTGCCACAAGTTCGCGGCATGTACAATGGCGACCGCTCGCGCAAATTGACGTTGGTCGAATATGGTTTCCGCCTGCCGAGTGCCCTCGATAACCGCCCCTTAAATTTTGCGGAGTTTGAAGACGTGATGCCGCAGACCATCTGCACATCGGCGACGCCTGGTGATTATGAACTCGATCGAGCTCATCGCGAAATCGTCGAACAGATTATTCGACCGACCGGTCTAGTCGATCCCCGCCTTGAGGTGCGCCGGACTCTTGGTCAAATCGACGACATAATTTATGAAATAAAACAGCGAATCCTCGCTAAGGAAAGAACGATGATCGTGACGCTGACGATTCGCATGGCGGAGGACTTGACCGCCTTCCTCAAAGAGCGCGGCATCAAAGTCGCCTATTTGCACAGCGAAACCAAGACCCTCGAACGGACCGAAATAATCTATCAACTGCGGAAAGGAAAATACGACGTCCTCGTCGGCATCAACCTCCTTCGCGAAGGTCTCGATATCCCCGAAGTATCGCTTATTGCCATCCTCGACGCCGACAAAGAAGGTTTTCTCCGCTCGTCGCGCTCCCTCATCCAAGTCATTGGTCGAGCGGCCCGCAACAAGAACGGCCTGGTCATTATGTATGCCGATAACATGACTGATTCGATGCGTTTTGCGATCGGAGAAACTGATCGCCGCCGCAAAATTCAAGAAAACTTCAATGAAGAAAATGGCATTGTTCCCGAGACGATTATTAAAGACATTCGGCCTCCGCTAAAGAATATGGAAGACGAACAGGAAGTATTGAAAATCTTTACGGCCAAGGCATCGCGTAGCGAAATCGAAGTTCACATCAAAGAGCTCGAGAAGCAGATGCGCGAGGCCGCCAAAAACTACGATTTTGAGAAAGCTGCGGAAATTCGCGATATTATCTTCGAAATAAAAGCGACGCTGCGCTAATAAAGCATTTGCTTTAAGAAAAAGAGTGTGCGAAGATATTAAAGCATAACTGCAAAAGGAGAACAAAACAATGAAATGGTATGATGTTATGTTCCTGATTGTCGCCTTAATTATCATTGTCTTGTCATTGCTACAAGGCGGTAAATCAGAAGGTGCTTCCGGTGCTATTACCGGCGGCGGAACAAATATATTCGTCAAGACGAAGGAAAGAGGTTCGGAATTAGTTGTGACATGGTTGACCTTCGGTTTTGCGATCGTCTTCTTTTTCTTCGCCATCTTGATCAGCGTTTTGCAAAGCGCCGCCTAATCTATATGAGCAAATGAATGAGCCCCTTGAGGGGCTTTTTTCTTTTTTGCATTCTTATCGTATAATAATCATATAGGTCTTAACGATGAAAAACTTTTTGAAGATGCATCTCTGGCGACTGCTCATCGTCTTTTTGCTCTTTCTCGCGCAGATTGCGATTATCGTCCTGGGAATCATCTATATTCGCGACTACTATCCGTACCTATATTTAGCTTTTCTCCTCGCCAGCATCGTCGTCGTTTTATTCATCATCGGTAACCGCAGCAATCCGAGCTATAAGATTTCGTGGTTGGTGCTCATTTTGATCTTCCCGGTTTTCGGCGGTTTTCTATATCTCCTTTTCGGCAACAAAAAAATGAATCGCAAGTCCAAGAGAATGGTTCAGAAAATGGAGGAGATGATCGAGATTTCAACGCGCAAAACAAGCGATGTTATCGGGCTTCTCGAACAAGAAAACCTCGACGCTTTCTCTCAGAGCACTTATATCAAGACCGCGACGGGTTTCGGCCCTTATCAGAATAGCTACCTCAAATACTTCGATTCGGGCGAGTCCTTTTTAACCACGCTGATAGCCGAGCTTAAAAAAGCGAAGAAATTCATCTTCATCGAGTACTTCATCATTTCGGAGGGCCACCTCTGGTCGCAGATTCTCGAGATTCTCAAACAGAAAGTCGAGGAAGGAGTCGATGTTCGCGTCATCTATGATGATATGGGTTCGATATCTTCGCTTCCCCACAATTTCGATAAGAAGTTGTGGCAAGTCGGCATCAAGGCTTTTGCCTTTAACCGTTTCTTGCCCTTTCTCAATGCCCGCATCAACAACCGCGACCATCGCAAGATGCTGATAATCGATGGTTCGACGGCTTTTACCGGCGGCATCAACCTCGCCGACGAATACTTCAACCTCAAAGTTCGGTTTGGCTATTGGAAGGACAACGCCCTGCTCATTCGCGGCGATGCCGTTCACAATATGACCTTGATGTTTTTGACCTTCTGGAGCGTGCTGATCGGTAAAGTTGAGGAATACGAACCATTTCTCGCCGAGAGCAAAGCGCTGCGCATCGTCGATCCCGGGTTTGTGCAGCCGTACGCCGACACGCCTCTTGATGACGAAGCGGTGGGCGAGAACGTCTACTTAAACATGATTGGAAGGGCCAAAAAAAGAATATATATCACGACTCCGTACCTCATCCTCGATAACGAGATGCTCGTCGCTTTTTCGAATGCAGCAAAGCAGGGCGTCGACGTCCGGATCGTCACGCCCGGCATCCCCGATAAGAAAATCGTTTTTCAAGTGACCAGATCTTATTATCGCCCCCTCATCGAAGCCGGTGTCAAAATCTATGAGTATATTCCCGGCTTCATCCATCAAAAGGTCTTTTTGGCCGATGATGATTTTCTGACGATCGGGACGATTAATCTCGATTTTCGCAGCCTCTTTCTCCATTTTGAAAACGGGGTTTGGATTTATCGAAGCCCGATTATTCAAGAAGTCGAAAAGGATTTCGAAAACATCTTCTCAGATTCCAAGCAAATCTCCCTTCGCGAAACCAAGACCGGCCTCTTCCATCGCCTATGGATCAGTTTCTTAAGAGGCTTTGCGACGCTTTTATGAATATTGCGCTCCGCTCTACATAACAATATGTATAAATGTTAAAATATGTCGTATTAATCAAGAGGTGATAATCATGGAAATTAAAGAATATGTCGCGATGCGCAAAGCACAAATTCGCGACGAGGTCGCTTCGATGAAGATCAAACCTCATTTAGCTATCGTCCAAGTCAACGAAGACGAAGGTTCAAATTCGTATATTCGCGGCAAGTTAAGAGACGCCGAAGAATTAGGCGTTTTGGCGACGCATATCAAACTGCCTCTCGACACGAGCGAAGAAGAAACTTTGCGCGTTGTCGAATCTTTGAATAATAATCCGGAGATCCACGGCTTCATCGTCCAAGTCCCGCTTCCCAAGCAAATTGGCGAAGATAAGGTCAAGGTCGCGATAAATCCTAAAAAAGATGTTGATGGCTTTCATCCTTTATCGTCCCTGAAAGCCTGCACACCGCGCGGAATTTTGGATTATCTTCGCTTCGAAAAAATCGATTTGTTGGGTGAGAATGCCGTCGTCATCGGCCGGAGCAACATCGTCGGCAAACCGATGGCCGCCTTGCTGACTAAAGAGAGCGCAAACGTCACCGTCTTGCATTCGAAAACGAAACCCGAAGACATGAAGTTCTACTTAGAACATGCGGATATCATCATCGCGGCTATCGGCAAAAAATGGATGATCGATGGCTATCATTTTAAGGAGTCGGCCGTCATCATCGATGTCGGCATCAACCGCGTTGACGGCGCTTTATATGGCGATGTCAAGCCGGGGCAGAAAGTGCGATTGCAAACTCCGGTACCCGGAGGTGTCGGCCCCTTGACGCGCCTAGCCTTATATGAAAACTTAATGGAGATCATGAAGCATGGAATTTAAAATCACGAACACTCAAGTATATGGTGTGGAGCGCGCCATCAAAGCCTCGGGTAATCCGATGCGCGTAGAAATTGACACCAGCGAGATGACCGACAAGGATTATGTGCGGGCCGCAAAACTCGGCACGACGAAATCTGGGGAGGGCCATGATAACTACTTAAAAGGCATCCTCGTCCAGATGGATGTGACGGCACCCCTATTTTGGTGGAAGCAAGCCCAGCGCTATCACTGGTTTGATTTCGTCTCTTCGCAATCGACGATGCACTGCCTATTAAAGTTTGATATCGCCAATCAATGCGTCAGCGAGACGAGCCCTAAAGCAATCGACCTCATCAATGAAATGGTCGGCGAATATCTCGCGCTCAGCGAAGACGATAGCCGGAAAAATACCCTGTGGCGGGAAATTGTTGCTTCGCTGCCATGTGGCTTCTGTTTGGGAGCGACGATGACGACGAATTATCAGCAGCTGAAAACGATGTATATGCAACGCCGTTATCACAAGCTCAAAGAGTGGCAAGTCTTCGCCGATTGGTGCGATTCATTGCCCCATTTCCGAGAATTGACCGGCGCCTCAAGATAATAAAAACGAACCGCATTCCAATTGATGCGGTTCGTTTATTTCTGATTATTCGACTTTGTCGACTGGGAAGGCTTCCCCTTCTTCAACGATGACCGGCTCTAGGACTTCTTTTTTGACAACCTTCTTTTTCTTTTCTTTCTCGTCGGCTTTTCCCTTTTCCCGTTTATCGCGTTCTTTGACCTTGAGCAAAGTCTTGACCGTGAAGACGATTTCGACGATAGCGAGGATGATGAGAATCGCGCCGACGACGATCAAAACGATGTTCGGCGCGCTGCTAATTGCCACCAAGATGACGACGCCGACGGAAATAAAAAGGGCGGCGGCGATGAATTCCAGGACCGGAAAGAAGAGCATCTCTTGCTTTTTCTTGATGCGGATGATGCCGTCAGCGATGGCGACGGGAGCCACGACGAGAAGCAGGGTCGAGATGAAAAACATGACTATTTCGGTAATTTCAGCTGAAAATCGAATGACGACGATGCCAAAAGCAACTTCAAAGATGCCAGTAAAAAGGGAATTGTCGCCGGGATCCTTATTGAAAAACGGCATTAAAATACGCAACGTTCCATCTAAGATAACAAATGAACCGATAGCGACGAAAATCCATTTCCGGAAATCGTTATCCTGTGAAAAAATAATCGTCAAAACGCCGGCGGCTAACAAGATAATCGCTTCGCATATTTGCCAAATGGCCCAGACCTTGTACATTTTCTTCACAAATCCATCCTCCACTCTTTACAAATTTATACAAATAAATTGACACCCTATATGATACAATATTTACCGAACTAATTACGAGAGGTATAAATATGAAAACGAAAGTTTTACGAAAGTACGCCGAACTTGTTGTCCGCATCGGCGCCAACGTTCAAAAAGGACAAGATGTCATCGTCTATGCCGAACTGGACCAACCGCGCTTTGTCGAATATGTTGTTGCCGAAGCCTATAAAGCCGGAGCAAAATCGGTGGCGGTTCGCTGGTCGCACAGCCCAATCGACAAAATACAGTACAAGAAAGAATCTGTTAAATCACTTTCGGAAGTTCCGAATTGGATTATCGAAAGAGAAAAGCACTACGTCAAGACCTTGCCGGCCACGATTTACATCCTGAGCGAAGATCCCGATGCGCTGAAAGGCGTCGATCAAGCCAAGATTGCGAAAGTCGGGCAGGCTGTCTATCCGATTCTCAAGCCGTACCGCGACGAGCGCGAAAACAAGTATCAATGGACCATCGCCGGTGTCCCCGGCGCCGCTTGGGCCAAAAAAGTATTCCCTGATCTTTCTAAAAGAAAGGCCATCGAAAAACTATGGGAAGCCATTCTTTACACATCGCACGCCGATGAGGGCGACCCAATCGCTAACTGGCACGCTCACAACGCTAATCTCAAGAAAAGATGCGATTATCTCAACTCGTTAAAAATCGCCAGTCTTCATTATACGAGCAAGAACGGCACTGATATCAAAGTCGGCATTATGCCGAATGTCAATTGGCTCGGCGGCGGCGAAAAAACTTTAGGTGGCGGCACCTTTTTCAATCCCAATATTCCCAGTGAGGAATGTTTCACGACACCGGAGCGCGGCAAAGCAGAAGGCGTCGTCTATTCCACCAAACCTCTGTCTTACCAAGGCGAGTTAATTGAAAACTTTCACATCGTCTTTAAAGGCGGAAAAGCCGTCGAAGTCCACGCCGAGAAAAATGAAGAATTGCTCAAACACATGATTTCGATGGATGAATTCGCCGGATATCTCGGCGAAGTCGCCCTCGTTCCTTTCAATTCCCCGATTCGCAATTCGGGCATCCTCTTCTGGAATACGCTCTATGACGAAAACGCCTCTTGCCATTTCGCCTTGGGGATGGGCTACACCAACACCGTCATCGATTATGGCAAGTACACCAAAGAAGAATTGACGAAGATGGGTGTCAATGATTCGATGATCCACGTCGATTTCATGGTCGGCAGCGAAGATCTGTCGATCGTCGCCATCACCCAAGATGGTAAAAAGGTTCCAATCTTTAAAAACGGCAACTGGGCTTTCTAAAATTAGAAAGAGCAACAAAAAACTCGCGACTTCAATTTCGCGAGTTTTCTTTTCCATGTGAATTAATGATTGTTTCCTTGGCCGTTGCCTTGGCCGTGTCCGCGGGTTTCGCTATGTTCTTCTTGCTGACCGTCTTTAGGCTTGATCGTCATCGCGTAACTCGACAACCCGGTTTCTTCGTCGACGACAATCAAAATGTCGATTGTGCCCTTGCGCGGTTTGTTTTCTCCGTCGAGTTTTATATTGTAGTCAACGGTGCATAACAGGGGGTTCTCATCAGCGTATTCCATTTTGAAATTGTAAGAGTCGTTATCGGATTCGAAATCGATGGTGAGTTTGGTCTTGGTTTCGGTGTTGACAATTTTCAATTTCGAGTCGCTGACTAAAATGTTTTCGGCGTAGACTTGGAAACGGTATTTTAGATCGTCGCCGTCCCGTTTGTATTCCGACCAGATGCAGTCGCTTTCGCTATAGCGAATTTGCATCGTAACTTTAGCCTCATCCTCTTCCATGACACGCCGGCCTTCGATTTCATACTCGCTCGCATCATCGCCATAGATGATGATGCCGGTGAAGTAGTAAGTGGATTCCTCACCTTCTTCATGCAAGTTTTCAACTTTATAGTACATGACATAGTTCATGCTTACGCGCAAGGCGTCGTAAGCGACGATGGTTTCCTTGATCTCAAATTCAGGTCGGTCCGATTCTTCGGCATAGACCTCGAATTCGCCATTTGAAGAGATCAATTGCTCGACCATTTCTAAATACGGAGAAAGCTTAGGAACGATCACGTCGCTATCGCTGGTTGCTAGCAGCGCGCGGAATTCGCCGCCGCCGTCAACCGGCTCGACATATTCGAAGAGCACGTTGGAAGTCAGGGCTCCAACCGAAAAGACTTGCTGATCGTTTTTGATGGGCGTTGGAACGATATGAGAGGTGTCGGGCGAGGAACTGGTGTTCGTGCTGCCGGTCGTATCAATTGTCAAGAGACCGTTGATGCCCAAGGTCACGAGCGTCACGAAAATGACGACGGCCGCCATGGCAGTGGCCATCACCGTGACAAAGCGCGGCTTTTGGAAGAGGGCGCGCAAAGAGAGGCGAGGCTTCTCATTTGTGGCATAAACTAGAGCTTTTTGCTGTGAAACGAAAAGATCGGCCTCGGCGCGGATGCGCTTTTCGATGACTTTTTCTTTTTCGCCGATGAGGGTTGGCTCGACGCCGATTGCCTTGTAGATGTTGTCCAAAACATCAGGGGTCATCAGGCCGCCTTCTTGGCGAAGCCTCTTTAAGATTTCGTTCTTACTTTTTTTCATTTTCTCTCTCGTAAGCGATTCTTATCTTCTTCAGGGCCGCATTGTATTTGCTGGTCACGGTTCCTAGAGGAAGATTGAGTATTTCAGCAATCTCCCGATGTTTATAGCCCCCAATGGCATATAGAAGAACAATATTCATCTCGCTTTCATTAAGAACGCGATTTGCTAAGTCGATGGTCGGCGTGTCGAGGTTCGGATTTAAATCATAGACGCCTTCAGTCGAAACATTTTCATCGCTGAAGTCATAATTTGGTTCGCGATTTCTTTTTTTTACTTCGCCGAGCGCTAGGTTCTTGGCGATTGTCAACAACCAATTTCGTGGATTGGTCCCCAGAGTGTAGGAAGCGATGTTTTCATAAGCCCGAACATAGGTGCTCTGCATGACGTCTTCGGCTATATCGTAAGCCTTGACGATGGGCAACACGAAGGTGAAAACGCCCTTCGATGTTAGTTTGTAGACGATTTCCAATTGATGGACATCCCCATTTTGCAAACCGACCATTGCCCGTTCTAGTTCGCTGGCCATTTATCTTTTACCCTCGCTATGAATTGTAAACTGGCTGACAGTTTTATTCAATGAAGGAAGAAGGGCTCAGAACAATTGTATTGTTTGGGGGCAACCGAGCCCTTCTAGAGGCGTAGTCACGGGGGATGACTACATAATATTAATTAATTAAACGAGCGGTTTATTGAATTATTTTGATTATTTCTAAATCGATTAGATTCGAAAATGAAATTGTCGCTGTCGAGGTCTTGATTAGACAGGCTTGACAATCGACCTTCTTTATCGTCTCTTCGCGCGATAGAACGTACCCATCGTCATAATACGTTATGAGGAAAACATTATTTTTGCAGTCGCGAAGATAACCGTCGATTTTCTCGGCTTGATCAGAGCTGATCTTTGGCTTTGGGCACTTGCCTTTTTGATATTTCATCTCTTGGAGTGAGGGCTTTTGCTCCTCGAGCGAAGAAAAGGGGCGCCATTTCTTCATGCCGCGGCCGCTCATTTGCGATGCCCTCCGATCTGCGCGTGGCGTTTGATGACATTCGATTCCTCAAGGAGGGCGCTGCCTCTTAAGACGGCGTCTTTGCCGAATCTAAGGACGACTTCATCCAGCGCTTTGCGAAGTGCTTTTTTATTGATTTGTTTATTGGGATCGACAAATAAATCGAGCTGTTCAAAATTGTCGAAAGTCAGTTTTCCGAAAGCAATATCGACGCGGCGGATGGGCTTATCTTCACAAAACCTGCGGAAGAGCGTCATCAAGCCATCGTAGATCAAATCGTTTTCACTGGTCGATTTTACCAAGGTCAATTGCCGCGAGAAACCGCCGCCTAATTCGTACGAGTAGCCGATCATCAGAGCGACGAGGGCCGTCTTCTTGCCTTCGAGCCTCAAGCGCAGAGCCAGATCGTCGCTCATCTCGCGGATAATGGTTGGCATTTCCTTTTTTGAATAATTGCGAAAAAGGGATTGGCCATTTGACAGCGACGTCTCTTTGGGAATATATTTTTCGCGGATGTTGGAATCATCGATGCCGTTGGCGTGGTCGCGAAGATCTTTGCCGATGACGCCGAAATATTTGATGAGCAATTCTTCGGGGGCGTTTGCGAGTTCGCCGATTGTCTCGATGCCGATTTCATTAAGTCTTTTTTCGAGATGGCTGGAGATGCCCCACATTTCGGATAGTGGCGAAACGGGCCACAGTTTCGTTTTCACGTCTCCCTTTTGCCATTCGCCGATTCCATCTTTCGCCTTTTTGCCTTCAAACTCCAGGGCCGATTTGGCGAGGAAGAGGTTTTCGCTGATGCCAGCGGTGGCGAACAGGCCGGTCTCCTGCCTTATTTTGTCGAGTATTTTGCGCACGAGTTGGCGCGGGGTCGATTTATAAAGTTTTAAATAGGGCGCAAGATTTAAAAACGCCTCGTCGATCGAATAGACGTGGAGGTCGTCCTCGCCGATAAAATCCAGCATGATCGAGACGACTTTTGCGGACATTTCAATATATCTCGCCATGCGGGGGACGGCATAGATAATGTCATCGCGCTTGGGCAAATCGCGTTTGCGAAGACGAGAAGGGACGCCTAGAGCCTTTAAGAAAGGAGTGACTGAAAGGACGATTGTTCTCGGTCCTCGTTCGGCATCGCAGACGACGAGCGGAGTCGAAAAAGGGTCGAGATGGCGATCGAGACACTCGACGAAAGAGTAGAAAGCTTTTAAATCGATAGCGACGACGATGGGTTTCATTTTTTAGCTCGCACGATAATTATAAAACAGAAAATTTTTCATTATCAGTCTTGACAAAATTGAGCCTTTTGATTTTTTTATTTAGCTAAAGAATTATGGGTGTGGTTTGTAGTATAATATTTCTAGAAAATTGATTGATGGATTCTTTGCTTTGTAAAACAAGCGTAAGATAAAAACATGACTGCCGAACAAATCGCAATTATTATCGTTAATATTCTCAGCTTACCGTTTTTGGTTGATGGCATTATTATCGGCTTGATCATTTTCTCGTTTTTAATCGGTCTCGCCAAAAAAGGCTGGCACGCCTTATGGCGGTTGATTTTCGTTCTTTTATTGCTGGGAGGAGCAGCGCTTTTCGCTGTCAAACCTCTCGCCCAGTGGTTGGCGGGTGAAGAATTCTTCGCGCTGATTGGCTATCAGCCAGAAATCGACTACGGCGGCACATATACCGTCACCGTCAATTCTTTCACCGAGTTGATTGTCGTCCTCGGCCGCTTGACGACAAATCGCGCGAAGTTTACAGCGGAGTTCAGCGCTGAATTGGCGCTTAATATCGCGAAAGCGGTGGCTTGGTTTGCCATCGTCCTCGTCGTCCACGTCGTCTCGTGGATTGTGTCGGTGCTATTGTGGCCTCTCGTTCGCTTGATCATACCCGCTCGGGTTCGCAAAAAGAAACTGCGCGTGATGGGCGGGGTCATCGGCATCGGCCAGACGCTGATCATCATCGCTTCCTATATGTTTGCGACCAGCGCCATATCGCCCGGTTTTACATACCTATATACCGCCGGCAATTATTCAACTCTTGGCATCAGCGGTTATCTAGTCGGTGGCGGCGCGGGGCTCAATCCCGGATTTTCTTGGGTCTTTAGTTGGCTATCGCTCGATGGTAAAGTTTTTCAGTATAAAATGGCGGACACGACCTATTTCGTCAGTTTGGAATTCCTCGATTTGACCGAAAGCCTGATCAATGAGGACCTGACCGAAGAGGAAACAGGCGCCATTATCACCGACTTTGAAGAAGAGTGTTTCGACGAAGAAGGGACGTTCATCTGCACGATTTGATTGTCTCTTGAAAAGAGGCACGAATAAATATATACTAATTGGGCATTTGGGGTTGTAGCTCATCTGGGAGAGCGCGTCGTTCGCAACGACGAGGTAGCGGGTTCGATCCCCGTCAGCTCCACCAAACAAATGAAATTACCCCCGTTTATTGGACCGAAATCCGGTTACAATAAAAGGGGGTTTTTCTTATGAAACTAACCATGGACAAGAAACCTCGAACGGTCAAAGAGTACCTAAAAGACCAGACGATGGTGATTGAGAAGAATTCGATATTGAAAGTTGATGAGTTAGCAACTTTGGTTCCACACGCGATACCGGCGACCGCAAAGCCGTTGTTTGTCGCCGCTCCTAAATAGTGCGTTTCTTCGACAACGTTTGAAGTCGGAGACGCTTTGTGACTCCTCCGCTGATTATTGACAATTTAGCCAGTCCAATCAGTTAATGGGTTGGTTTTTTCCTTTTAATACTTAAAAAGAATATCCCGGATGTGAGCACGAAACCCAATATAACCGCAGAGAAAGTAAGCAATATTTCCGACTTATTGGTGAATACGCTCGGGCGTCCCATTCCTAAAGGCGATTCGATCAGCGCTTCCATATAGGCTATTTTGGCTGCGACCGTCACGCTATTGGCGGCCGCGCTTTTTTCAGTGATTGTTTGTGAGGAATCAAACCCGGATATCAATCCGGCAAGCGTTGCTAGCTCGCTTCCTTTGGAGTAGTATTCGCAAGTATCGATCTGCTCCATCAGTTCGATAAATGGCGCTTCGGCGGCAGTGGTCGTGGTAATAGAAAGCTGCTCGCTAGATAGCGTCATATCGAGCGAGATGAGATAGAATCCGGCCGCATTGATGACGATATTGTGGTCATCGTCTGAGGCATCGGAAAGCCCGGTTGTCGAACTTAAGGCATCATAACGATATGTATGGACCCAAGAATTGTTTTCCCGGATGCAGATGACTTCGCCACTTACGGCGGCAATCAACCCTTGATAAATCTTAGTCCCGCTGCCTGTTTCCGCAAGAGCCACCGTGTTTCCTTCAAAGTTGTTATAGAAAGATCCGATGACGTTGCCGACGACACCGTACGTATTGGGCAAAGGCGCACCTTCAGAAAGCCACTTCAGGACAAAATTTCCGGTCGCGGCGGTTAGGGTAATTAATACCGTGCCAGGTTTGATGATGCCGATATTATTGTCGCTTCCCGATAATACCAGGTAATCAGACTTTGTGCCTACCGCTGCTCCAGTGCTGTCAAGGACGGCGGTGACGTTTGAATAGCCGTACAAAGGCTTGTTCCATCCTGAGTTGCTATTTTTGGCGATTTTGAATTCGTCGCCGGCGGAAACGGAAATTTGCTTGGTATATGTGACTCCCGCATCGGCCGTCGATAACGACGTATTGGCATCAGGGTTAGTCGACACCCAGGAATATGAACTGGAAGGCATATAATCATCGTTCGCCAAAGAGCCAGCGACGAACCAGGAGTAGATCTGGCTTACTAGTGGCTTGATCGAATACGACATATCATTATATCCTTCATGGAAATAAACGTTATAAATCGCGGATACTTTTACGATGACGTCATTACTGCCATTGGTCTCAAAATAACCGTTTTCTGGAGAGTAGTCAATCCCGCTAATCCCACCAAACCAGTTATTTCCGCTAACATATTTGTCGTAGTCGACAACCTTAAAACTAGCCCCTTCGGCAAAATAAAGCTCGACCATATAAATATCACCGGCTTCTTCCGTTGAGTCATAAGCCAGCTGATACCTGTCTGTATCCCAATTCCAACTGTGGGAGGTTGCGGTTTCCCGACTCGTCCCAAAGGTCCCACCGCCAATAAGCATGACGGTGTGATTGCCGGGCTCGGCTTTCACTTCGATGATGGCTTTCTCTAAGGTAATGCCAACGGCAAGGACAAGACCGAGTGAAAAAGCTAAGCCTAAATGAAGAAAATGGTTCTTCTGAATTGTGGTTCGTGTTTGCATACTGGTAGTCCCTTTCTGCGGCTATATCAGGCTAATTTGCCGATGCCGTTGTCCGCCAAGTCGCTAAGCGCAATCTTTTTCCTTTTTGGACATATTTTGTCAAGTCAATCGTACAATGCCAATATTTGTTGGCGCGGCCCAGAAAAGTGGCAATTATCCGATTTTGCATTCATTATTTTCTATGTTAACGTTAACATATATGTTTTTGAGTGTCAATTTTATTTTGCTGGTTTTGGATTTTCAAAGGCCATCCCGAGATTTCAAAATCGAAAAATCTTATCGGACATTAGGAAGCGGCGTCACTCAATTCATCGCGAAATTCGAGAAAATGTGCCTTTCCGCCATTATCGACTTATATACAATAGAGGTCTTGGCGTTTGAGATGTCCCGACACCTCAAAAATACTCAAATTCGAAGAACGATGGTGTTCCGAGGAGGAAATTATTGTGGACACCATCGCGATTGAATCCGATTGCCATGTCCAAAACGGGCTAAAAGAGTGTAAAAAGGATCTTGATTGCTACTATAAGAAGGACGAAGAGACGACACCCGAGTTCCAATTCGAAATGTTTGGGTGTCGTTTCAACAATTCATTTGATACTGAGATTAGAATATCCAAGTCAGACACCGAGAACCTAGGAAAAGCCATCGCAGAAGCCGACCATCAATTCCCTCGCGTTGAGAATTTCGACAGCAAGAATTGTGCGGTGCGGTGGGAAGAGGCCGCCGAAAAGACATTGAAGGTGATCGGATGAAAAGGAAATTTCTTGTCCCTTTGAGGAAGAAATGGTTTGTCTTTCTATAGAAATCACTGTAAAAAAGTGCGACGCTAAATAACCCATTGAGCACACGGGAATTCGAGCCTTAGAGATTAGGGCTTTAAGCGCATTTTTAAATATGGCGTTATTAACTGAAAATTATTACCTTAGCAACGTTTATTGCATATAATCTTTATGTAATAGAAAACATTTTCGGTAATCATTTAATGAAAAGATCACATCAAATATTAGGCTTAGCAATTCCTCTTTTTTTAGTGGTGGTAGCGATGGGTATGAATTCTGCAACATATCAAGTTTTATCTTATGATAATGAAAAAACATGGTGGGATAACAACTGCGAGATGCCCACCAACTATACTTCTATAGCCGGCATTGTCGATTCAGGGTCTGATAACAAATCCTATACGACGCGAGGAACCATTACTTCAATTGAAGGAGATTCATATTTTATTCAGTCGCAGAATCGCGGTCTTTATATTTATAATACAAATGCCGCTTTTGCTGGTTTCAACATCGGCAATGTTGTCGATGTGACAGGAACGCGCACTACTTACTCGGGCCTTGTGGAACTGAAACCCACTACGGCGACGACGCTTTATCAAAGCACCAATCCTCATCCTGTTGTCACTGCCGCAGTTAACGCCTCTGATTACGACGCTTTTTGCACATCTGCTAATATCAGTCGTATTGTCGCTCTGCGCGGGATGCAAGTAACTAACATTGCATATAGGACAGCCACTTTTGATTATGAAGGAGTCAGCGTCACCGGTTACATCACCAATTCATCGTATTCGGCATTAGCCTCTCAACTCACAGAATATAAAGAAAGCGATACCCTCGTTGATTTTATTGGTATTTTGGCAGTTTACAATACGACCTATCAAGCCCGGCTTTACGATGCGAGCGCTCTCACCGAACACGCGAACGTTCCCGTTAGCAGTATTGAAGTCACGCCGGCCAATCCAACTGTTAACCGCGGGGATAGCGTGACCTTCTCGGCAAATGTTTTGCCTTCTAATGCCTCTAATTCGGCGATTGTTTGGTCGACAAATGGTGGGGGGACCATTGACGAAAGTGGCGTTTTTCAAGCGAACGATGCCGGAACATATATGATTACTGCAACCGCTCAAGATGGGAGCGGAGTTTTCGGCGGCGCGACCGTTACTATTAACAATTCATCAACGATTACGGAAGGATATACATTGGCAAACCCTCAATTAAGCGGCGATACATTAGGCCCCATATATGTGCCGGGGACGAATGACACCATCAGCTTCACTTACTTGGAAATGGTGCAAGAGTATGGCGATTCTATGCTTTTTGATTATGGAAATTTTGAAGTTCTCATCGACGCTGGTACAGCGGCAGATGAACAAAATGTCATGGCTGCGCTTTCTAATTGCGTGACCGATGAATGTTTAGAATTGCTCATTGTGACGCATCCCCATTCCGATCACCTCGGCGGCCTTCAAAACGCCTCATCTTTGACCGGTGTTGGAATATCATCAATTAAATATATCGTTGACTTTGGCGGCACTTATGCAACATCCGCTTACAATAATTATGTGACTTTTCGCAATTACTTTATCGGCGGCGGCTCCGTCTACTATAGCATTTACGAAATGATTAATAATGCGACCTCACTCTATCCAAATATCTTCAGTGTTTGTGAAGGATTGACCATGCGGTTCCTCGATTCTGGCGCTTATGTGCCATATGGACAATCGATCACCAATCTTAATGAATCCTCCGTATGCACATTCTTCTCTTTTGGCAACAATCGTATTTTGACTTGTGGCGATTTGACAAACGCCGGCGGCGCATCTAATAATCCTGAAGCCCATCTCGTCAATCAATATGGTCCTTCTGGTTTAGGACTATGGGATGACACCACGACAAATATTGTAAAAGCCAATCACCATTGCAGCGGCACAAACGGAAGCAATGGCGCTGTGTGGGTGAATGGTTTGACGCCTGATTACGTTTTTGTTTCGGCCGCGATTATTTCGGCAAACCGCAGTGAGAACACGGGTGGTGAAGGACCGACGACGTCCCAGCATCCCAACGCCACTTCGCTAGCGCGTTATTTAGCAAAGACAAGCGATGTTTATTGCAATATTGTCAATGGTACTTCGCATTTCAATTTCGACTCTTTTACCAGCGATCCGACATTGAGTTTTGATGGAAGGACTCTCGACTATTCTGACGCTGCCGGAAACATTGTCAGCGCTGAATTAGAAAAGGATTTTCACTTTGCGGATTCTTCTTTCTATGCTCAGCTTTACGCTTAATTTTTAAGTTAATAAACAATAAAATATTGAATTGGTCATCAAATCGAGAACGGCCTCGATTCTCGTTCAACACTAATGTTGGTTCCTGTGAGGATGTTTTAAATTCTTTTATGCCTAGACCAAAATCAAACTCGCTATCTCGTCGAAGTGAATCAGCCTACGATTCATTTGTCTTCCAGGGGCGGGCACTTTGGATTTTTCCTCATGCAAAAAAGATGGTGTTCCAAGGAGGGAACCATTATGGCAACAATCACGATCAGTTCCGACTGGCGCGTCCTGAACGTCAATTGTATTGTTGTCAGAATATCAACATCTCAAGGTTCAGATTCAATCAGTTTGAATTTGTATTCAACAATCCGTGCGATACGTCCGCCACCATCCTCAAATCAGATATTGATAACCTCAAAACTTCCATCGAGATCGCGGAAAGAAAACTCCATGAATTAAGGGTCAGAATTGCCCGAGGCTAAACCTATCTGCCAGACACCTACCGTTATCTTTTTAGGCGGAATAAAATCGCGATTAAAACGTTAAACTCGATCGTTTAGGAATGTTCCATCTCACCATCACCAGGTCCTCATATGTAAAGGGGTCAGTTTTAGTGTGGAACGAAGAAGAAAAACTTTGTCTCTTTTAGGAGAAAACGATTTGTCTTTCTACAGAAATTATGCAGCAGGATAAGTCCGCGCGTCTTCAAGAGGACAAGAATTTCCGTCGTCTGCATTTGAAGAAGATCATCCCAAAAGCCGATATGGAACCAATAATTTGATTGTAAAAATGGTCTCTATTATAAATAAACCAATCAAATCAGCGAATATATATGTTAGGGGGCAGCATTCTTTGGTGTAAAATTGAAAAAGCAAATCATGAGAAAGATTTTACACATAAAACATCATTTCGATGATTATGAATGCATGTGGAATGGAATAGAAGATGTCTTTATGGAGAAGACCGGACAAGAATTGCCGCCAAACTTTTTCTTTGCATTATCTTCTTTTGCATCATTCTGCTATATGAAAACGGACAAGAGCGATTTAAAGAGATTGGTGGCCTTGGGAGACGGAAGAACGGAAAAGATGTATGAGTTCTTAGCCCCGATCATCGGTTTAAAATACAAGCACATTTCTTATGGTGCGTTCGAAAGAGCTTTGAGCGCATCTATTGTCGAGATTAATAAGGCGAATCCTGTAGTTCTTGGTGCGTTAGATATGAATTACCTTCCGTACTTTAGAAAACTCTACCATCAAGGTGAATCCATTCCTTTTCACTATGTATTGATGACTGGATATGATGATGAAAAAGAAGAAGTATATGTATACGATTGTGGCAGAACTGAAATAGCGGCGATTCCTTACTTAGATTTGAAAGATGCATGGAATTGCTCATATCCAGGTCTTTCTAAACCCTTTACGCTATGTAAATTTGATTTTGAAAATATAAACGATGATATCTATCGCATTTGTAAAGAAGCATTGAGCAGGAGAGCGGATGTTTATCTTAATCCTCCAGTCGGTTTTATAGGTTATAAAGGTTTTGAAAAGTTCATCATTGAACTAAAAACCAAATGGAATGATGAACTTTCAAAAGAAGACTTCAATACAATAATCAGGAACCTCATATTTTTCTTTGGCACTGTCCCCGGATTTCCAAACCGGCTAAAAGGCTCAAACGAAAAAGATGCGACTCCGTTTTGCGGAGGGTTTGGTAAGACAGCTCTTATTTTGGATATATTAGGCAAAAAATATAAAGATAGGAGCTTCCTTGCTGCATCAAAGATTTTTTATGATACCGGTTTTGTTATCGAGGAAATCACTAACAATTTGGTTGATTATCTTCTAGATATTAATAAGAATTTGGATAAAACGACCGATTTGCTCATCGCAGTTAAAGATAATCTCTATCAGGGATTAAAAATATTAAAATCGTAATGTTGTAGCGGATGTCGACACGGCGAAGCACCTTTCATCGAACAAGATAAGCGGGTCTATGCTGGGGGAAGAGAAGCTCGAGGCAATCAAGATCGTCATGGCGGGCTCCAAATCGGCGGTGGATCGTTTTCCTATTAATGAGCGCAATTGACATTTTTGCACATTTTGAATCATGTTTTCGGCTATTGGGAAACAATATTTTTTTATTGAAAAGATGCGATGAATTGCGGCAAAAACGATAGGTTCGGAAAATGCCATTTCGTTGACTATCGTCTCTCGGGATATATAATAAGTTCACTATTATTAACGTGTTAATGATAGTATGACATCATGAAAGTCACGAAAGCGAATGGGGCTCTAACCATTAGGAAACGGACGATGATCACTCTTTTCGGGGTGGTTGCCTCTTTTGCTTCTTTGGTCACCGTGACTTTGGCGTGGTTTCAAATGAACCGCAAGCTATTGGCGAACTACGGCGGAGTGGAAATCAACGATCTCTACAATGTCACCATCGTCGTGAAACAAGATGGTGAGCTAGTCAGTGATGGCATCATTCGCTTCGATGATTTTTTTCCTGGCGAAGCCAACGTGCGCCACTTAGAGATAACCATCACCAACAACAGCGATGGCTTGTTGCATACATCGTGGTTTTTTAAAGATGCCACCAGCGAGCAGGAAGTGCCATACATCGATACTTCGGGCCTATACGGCGATGCCAACTACTTATATTATTTTGGCTCGCAAATCCAGATATCTGATGTCTCGGCGGTTTCCGGCTCGACCAGCGTCGACACCGGAGCCGGCGAGGGTGAGTATTTGGTGGAAACGAACAGCGTCGGCCTGAGCCAAGGACAAGTCAACGGCGTCGCAAATGCCATCACCGCCTTCCCGCAGCTAGAAGTCTTGAATAGTTTTCCCATTGAAGGGGGAGCGACGGCGGAAATTGTCTTCACTTTCCTTTTCGTCGATAACGGCACCGATCAGAGCGTCTATTCGCTCGCGTGGCCAACGGCAGGTGTTTGCGAGCGCAAATTGAGCGTTTTCGCAGGATAGGATTGCAACATGAAAGGATTCTTGGCCTTATTGGCGCGCCACAGACTGGAACTGACGGTCGTCTTCAGTCTTTTCGGCGTCATCATGTCCTCAATCGGCTTCACTTACGCCTGGATTTCGCCCGCGCTTAACGTTTTCGATCAGAACATCGAACCCGGTCAGTTGAATTCCAATTTGGACTTGTGGCATTGGGACAAATCGAGCGCGGACACGAACAAATGGGCCGTGACCTCCGGCAACGATTCGCCCATTTTTGGGTTAGGCGAGATGACTAGTGTCATCGAGCTTCCCGAAGACTGCGGCACATACGTGAAGTTCCATATGAACGAGACATCCGTCTCCAATTACCAATTCAGGGTCATCGAGGATAGCATCGCCATCAACATCAGCAACGCGAGCGGTCCGCAGATCATCGCCTCGGTTGATTACTTTGATGCCGCGCCTTCGCAGAAGTGCCTTGACTTTTACTACTACATCGGCGTCGATAATCTCGATCCGACAGCGGTTTTCGCCGATTTGGGTTCCTTCAGTTCCCAGCACTTCGCCGAGCCCGCCCAATACATCGCGAATGACTATATCGATCACGATCAATTTCTGTATCTGATGCTTAAGCCACGGCTTCAGGAAATCCAGAACATCATCATCGAGATACCAATCATCTATTCGCCATACGCATTGAATTTCGCTTTTTCCTTTGTCGGCGAGATGAGGACGGTGGAATAATGGCGAAATTAAGCGTTCGCAAATCCAAGATCGTGTTGCTCTCAGCGATGTCGTCGCTCCTTTTCGCCGCTCTCCAATGCGCGGTGTTCGCTTTCGCCTACTTCAGCCAATATATTTCCAAAAACGCGAGCACGACGCTCGAAATCAACAATTTGTTCGATCGCCTCGACCCCGCGATGAATCCGACCGGCGAATGGGGGACGGACGGCAATCCGTATCTCATCAACCAAGTCGGACACCTCCACAACCTCAGCATCCTCCAGAACACCGAAGACCGAAAACGAATCGACGAGGACTCGGTTTTCCAAGTCTCGACCAACCTCGGCGCTCCCATCTATGTCGGAAGCGATGATTATAACGCCTTGACTCCCATAACCTCAATCGGCACGGAGGAGTTTCCCTTCGTCAGCGTTTTGCGCGGTGTCAAGGCAACCAATTCTCTGTTTTACGCGACATTGCCAACTGGGGAAGTCAGCGACACGTCGGCCATCGGCAATATCCGCGTGACTGCTAAACCCGGCCAAGTCGACATTGGTCTATTTGGTAACCTCGGTCCGACTAATGAAGAGGCGGCCTCGCTTCTCCCTGGGCAAACCATCGGCGGCATTTCCAATTTGCTGCTCTACAACATTCAAGTCGCTTCGAATGCAGTCGGGGCTTATGACGCAAATCACAAGCATTTCGTCAGCAATCCCACTTACAATGGCCTTTATGAGACAAACCACATCGGCATTTTGGTCGGCCACGCCCAGTTCGCCGATATCCATGACATCAGCGTGTATTATTCCGGCGAGAACAACAATCCGCACGTCAAAGCATTTGACGTCGACGCCGGATCAAGCGCCCGCTATGCCACCAGCGGAGGCATCGTCGGCTACTACAACAAGATCGTCGTCGACGAAGAGACGGAATACCCCGTGTCCTCCGATGGCTCTCCGCAGAGAGTTGGCACCAACTACACCGGATTAGACCTCGGCATCGTCTACACCGAGGACTTATGGACCTTTATGGAGAAGAACACCTCGGTCGGCAATCCTGCCCCTCTTGACACTTATGATCTGCAGGACACTTTTGACAACGAGCTCTATGGCGCCAGCAACCCGGATAAGAAATACTTCCAAATCGGCGTCTTCACTTTTTCCCATTCCAAGCAAGTCAAAGGCAATGACCGCATCGCCAAACTGTGGGCTACTTCGGGATCGAACATGTGGACCATTTCCACGGACAACACGTACACAGCCGCGGACAGCAATCTCGGCACTGCCAAAGAATATACTCTGACGCAAATCACCA
The DNA here is from genome assembly GCA_041654095.1 of Bacilli bacterium. Lineage (GTDB taxonomy): Bacteria > Bacillota_I > Bacilli_A > RFN20 > CAG-826 > UBA1424. The sequence goes on along the minus strand of JBAZED010000005.1, from coordinate 9,409 downwards.
GCGCAAATGTCAACTCTTCGGCCAGGAGGGCGTCCGACAACCCGTATCACACAGTGACTGGCTTTTCCAATACCGACTACCGCTTCATGTTCGTTTACACCGATAGTTCAACGAACACGGACTATGCTTTGATGCGCTACGGGGCGCAAGCCATTTCCCAGAAAATCGATATCAACAATTTCATCATTCAACCGGAAGACTTGGACTATTACACCTTTAAAAACCTGACGAATCGCGTGACCAATCTCAATTACCCGCCATATGAGACAAACTGGTCATATGAATACAACACCGCCAACAGCATCGTCTTCACCAGAAACGCCAATAACCCACGCATGCAATACACGACTTATGGCGATGTTATCGAAAATGATGACAACGTCATCGTCGAAGCTCCCCGTCCTTTCCGCGTATATTATTCATCGGCGGCGCCGACCGCGAGTTTCATGGCGACATCTTCCAACACCAACCCTGAAGGCCTGCGCATCATTCCCGAAGGTTCCGGAAACCTGTGGGGATCAAGAGATTCCAACAAACCGGCCTACTCGCGGTATCGCCTGCAGAGAATGACGGCGACGAACGGCAGCGTCAACTGGTACGCGACCTTTAGCGATGCGAATGGTTTTTCGGCGACCGACAACATCAACAACGCCGCTTATTTCAAGATTTACGCCGTTCGCATCACGAATAACCCCTCACAGTCATCGGAGAACCCGACGGACGTCCCCTTCACCAAAAAAGTTTACACTCCGACGGGCACGACCAAGACGTACGACATGAGTAAAAACACACTTTACTATACCGGCACTGCCTCGAGCGGCGATCCCGATGAACGCTATATGTATGACATCAAAACTATCGAATCACTGGGCTGGGCCAAAAACGATGGGCTAGTCATGAAAGATGCCACCAAAGGCCTGATGATGGCGGATCCGACTTCGTATTATTACATCTCCAACCGCTTCTGGGGCGTGACCCAAGGCATTCCCGCGCCGAATGGGGTGGGGACGATCAACGTTCCCGAAGGCAGCATCGGCTTCACGGTGCAAGGCACGCAGCAATCCAATACTTATGCCAAGATATACGTCATGGTGGCGACCAATCCTGGTCTATACGTCGACCAGACGATCACCGTCAGCCGTTTCGGCACGGGCAACAACCAAAATGGCGACCGAAGCATCGAAGGGACGTTTGTCCTACCGCCCTCACCCGGGCGGACGGTCGGCGAAACCCAGCCGATTTACATCAACGACAGCGGGAGCGATTACACCGCTTATCCGAACTTCAACGTTTTGCCTGTCGCTTACGAGTTCGTCGTGGATGCTCAGTATACGACAACGTATTTCCTCGAGTCATCGCGCGGTTCAGCGACGTTTATCTACTTGTCGGCGGAAAGAACCGCCGCGCGCGATAACAACCCGACGCACGACAATAACGTCAAGTTCCCGCAGCTGACCAGTGTCGACTACGTTTTCAAAGGCATCGAGAATCCCGACAAGATCGCGACCGTCGGGAGCGACGAGTACATAAATTCATTGACATCGCCGTATTTTGGCGTGATGGCCAATCCCGATAACCTGTCCGGGACGGTCGAGGGCATCGACCAACTGATTGTCCCGAGCGCGATCGGGTTCGACTTCACGTATGCCATCCAGCGCTATTACAATGCGGTGGATGAGGAATACACGATTTTCATCGATATTGTCGCCAACGTCGATGGAGCGGGATACGATCCGCCCAACAACATAACGCAGGTCAACACCATCATGGATTATATGAATTTCAACTTCTCAGAGTGGTCGTTCCTCGACTCCGTCAATAATGTCTTCGTCTATTCCGACTCCGTCATCATCAAAATTAACGGCTACGCGATTGCGGACTGGGAATTGATAACGTAGCCCGATTTCTTCCATGAATGAAATCATGAAAGCGAATGTGCTTTCTTTTGTCGATGAGATGGAACACGCAAAAGGAATCCGACATTTATTCGGCATGAAAATTATGAAAGCAATATTCTGCTTGCTGATCTACCGATGATTATTTAGCCATGATATCCAGATCATCAATGCAGGTCGATGCACCTGATTCGGATTGCGCTGCGCAGTTTTTTTATTCCGTCGATGAACTCACTTTAACTCAGCGGGGTTTCCAAACCGAAAATAGAACTCGTTGCTGTCACCGAGGACGATTCGCGCGCCTTCTTCGCATTCATAGGGATTTATTTATTGGTTGATATTGGATAATCCTTTCAATATTCGCAATTCAAGATGAAGTTTTGCATCTATGTTTTGTCACTTTATGGAGCGAGTTCTTCTTTATAATAGTTGTTGTTTTCATGGCTTCTTTCGCATAAAGAGCATTTTTCTTTAAGCTCGCGCTTTGCTATTATTATCGTATGAATTTCGTTCGCCCTTATCGCCCGATAAAAAATCGAGATGTAGCATGTGACACGCTTAAACTGATCTCGATGCTTTTTATCGCCATCTTTCATTGTCTGCAGCGATGGGGCGCAACATCTTATGTGAGCGGATTGGGATTTTCTCTTTTTTATTCGGTCGCGCTGGCCATGTTCTTTTTTGCCGGAGGGATGCTGATTAAGAGATGCAACAATTTGAAGGATCTCGGCATTTATATCGGAAAGACACTGATTACTTATCTGGTCCCAGCTTATTTATTTACCTGCTTGTCGATATGGGCGCTCCCGCGATTTACCTTGTTCGAAAAGCCATTTTCCTTTTGGATGAATGAGCTCTATCTCCGCACCGATACCTTTTATTGGTTCTTCTTAGTGGCGGCCTTTATCAACATCTTCATCGCGATTATTTATTATTTAACGACTTTGGTGAAGAATAAGGCGCTGTGGATGGATATTCTAAAAGCCGCTTTTCTAATCGGCATGTCCTGCGGGTATCTGATGGTGTTCTTATTCATCTACAACCAACCAGATTTAGGTCCGGGCTGCTTATCGGCGAATATGGTTTTGTATTATTATCCGATTTCGTTGTTGGCGTTTCTTTTCGCGATGTTCAGAGGATATTTGACCAAACTCCGCCATCTCAAAGTCTATGCCTTCGCGCTCTTCTTGGGATGTTTAGGCGCCTATATCATCCTCTTGCTCAGATACAGCGATTGGCTGCCGGGTTTAAAAGGCGATTTCTGGGAGATCACCGGTCACGCCATCTGCTCTTTTTGCGGCGTGGTCTCCTATTTTTACATCTTTAAGCTCATCGCTAAATACCGCTTCGTTGACCGGATATCGAACTTGGGCAGCTATTCGGGTCCGTTTTATTTAGTCCACGTCTATATCGTGAGATTACTCACCTCCTACATCGCCCGCGGCGACATCAACGACCGAACATATGGCTCGTTTGTGGTCTTCCTCACAATATGCTTTGTCTCGGGATCATTGCTCATCACGATGTTTTTATGCATTATTCCTTATAGCGATTTACTATTATTTGGCAATGTGCGCCGGATCAAAGACGCCCTTAATCCCCGAAAATGGTTCGTTCGCGAAATTCGCTATTGCGCTGGCGACAAAGCCGCGGATGTATAATTGCGAGATATGGCAATGACTATATCGGCAAGTTTGGAAGCAGCAAAACAATTGTGAATATAAAATTATCGCCCCTCGAAATGGCGGAACTCAAAAAAATCATCGATTCCAAAGACGAAAATATCTCGGCGTCCGATTACCTTTTATCTTTTCTGCTCGATTATCCGACCGAAGTTGACAAGGCGATCATCGATAAATATGCAGCTCGCGGTCTCGATGAAGAACGAGCTTATGCGAGAGCAATTACGAACATTTTGGCTCCGAATGATAAAGAGACATCCGCTTTGATTATCCGCCACCTTAACCATCATTGCGCGAAGCTCGCAAATAAAAAATATGCTGCCGATCCGTATTATCAGAACATCTCTTTTCCTAATTGCTCGTTTGGGAAATGGGAAATAGTGAGAGATATCTATCGTCCTTATGAGGCATTTGCCTTTCGCGATATAAAAATAAGCAATCTCGATTTTTCGGAAATTACGCAGTTTGGTTTCTTTGACAAAGAATTCTCTTTTCCCGCGATTGAGGAAGACGGAAGAGTGTGGATGAGCATCACCCCTCATGAAATCGAAACGATGCGCGAAGCGATCGACGCTGTTTCCGGAACGGTCGTCGTCATGGGTCTCGGCCTGGGATATTTTCCTTACATGATCGCCCGAAAGAGCGCGGTCAAACGGATAATCATCGTCGAGAAAGATGCAGAAGTCATCGGACTTTTTAACGAACATCTCCTCCATCAATTTCCGAATTTCGACAAGATTGAAATAATCGAAGAAGACGCTTTTGATTACGCGAGAGAAAAGCTGGGGGATGCCAAAGCCGATTATGCTTTTGTCGACTTGTGGCGCAGCGTCGATGATGGCCTGGAATTATTCGCAAAGATGAAGGCCTATGAAAAAAAGGCGCCGGCGACGAAATTCATCTATTGGATTGAGGATTCTCTCTTGGCGATGATCCGGAGAATTATCATCACCATTTTTCAAGAAGCACTAGAGGGATTTGCCTCCGAAAACTATGAGCGGGCCGATAGGGATCAAGACCGCATTTTTAATGAGTTATATCATAAGATGGAGCATCAAACATTCACGACCATCGAACAAATCCGCGCCTTCTTATCGCGCGGATCATTAAGCGTTTTACTGAGTAAATAATTTATAATTATATGTATCCCCTTTCATAGTGGTCTTTATTTGTCGGTTGCGCAATAATGGTTAATGCTGCGCAAGGGATATCATGATGAAAAGCATACGCGAACTATATCGCATCGGACAAGGACCATCGAGCTCGCACACGATGGGACCGCAAAAAGCGGCGGCTTTCATTCGCAATAAATACCCGGATGCGACCTCCTACAATGTCGTTTTATACGGTTCATTAGCCTTTACGGGCCGCGGTCACTTAACCGACAAAGCCATCATCAATACCTTAGCTCCTCGGCCGTGCACCGTCGCTTTTGACTACAAGACAAAAGTCGCCCATGCCAACACGTTTGAAATCACCGTTCATTTTGATGGCGCCGAAGACATCAAGCACCTGGTTCTCTCTTTGGGGGGCGGGGAAATCTCTATCGATGGCGAGACCTTCTTTGAAGTCGGCGAAAAATACGAGGAGACCAATTTCCACGATATTAAAAAATTATGCTTAGCCAAGAAGTGGCGTTTCTATGAATATGTCGCCGATCGCGAAGGACCGGAGATCTGGGACTACCTCGCCAAAGTTTGGAAGCAGATGAAGCTGACCATCGACAACGGCCTCAACAACCGCGGCTTTTTGCCGGGCTCGCTAAAAATATATCGGCGAGCCGGCGATTTATATAATCAGTTCGATGAAAATGAGACTTTAGCGGATCGTTCGTATCGCTTGATGAGCGCCTATGCCTTCGCGACCGGTGAGGAAAATGCCAGCGGTGGCATCGTCGTCACCGCCCCGACCTGCGGTTCGGCCGGCACCCTTCCGTCGCTATTAAAATACATGTCGGAACAATATCATTATTCCGATGAAGACGTCTTACGAGCTTTGGCGACGGCTGGCTTGATCGGCAATATCGTCAAGCACAACGCCTCCATCAGCGGAGCGGAAGCCGGCTGTCAAGCCGAAATCGGCACGGCCTGCTCGATGGCCGCGGCCGCCTATGCCGAATTGCTGAAACTCGACTTAAATCAAATCGAATCTTCAGCCGAGATCGCCCTCGAGCACAACCTCGGTCTCACTTGCGATCCCATCGGTGGTTACGTGCAGATTCCCTGCATCGAGAGAAATGCCATCGCGGCTTCAAAAGCCATCACGGCCACCCTCCTCGCCAAATATATCGCCGGCACGCACGCCATCTCGTTTGATGCCGTTGTCAAAACGATGTTAAGAACCGGCAAAGATATGAAAAAAGCCTATCGCGAAACGGCGAAAGGCGGGCTGGCCCACCTCTATAAAAACGTCAAGAAGCGCAACGCTAAAAGATAAGCGACTAGGTAATTATTCGACCTGTGATAAAATTGTTAATATGAAGATTGCCATTATCGGCGCGGGGGCATCGGGTCTTGTCGCCGCCATCAAAATCAAAGAAAAGGACCCGAAAACAGAAGTCTTTTTGTTTGAGAGATTAGACGCGGTCGGCAAGAAGATCAAGGCGACCGGCAACGGAAAGTGCAATATCGGAAACCTCAGCTCGACTTATGAGCGCTATTCGCATAGCGATTTCGTCGATGAAGTTCTCGGCGACTACCATCAATCCGATTGTCTCTTGGAATTGGGAATCCCGACCAAAGTCATGTACGGTGAAGGTCTCTATCCGGTCAGCGAATCGGCATATAATGTCGTCAGCGTCTTAGAAAATCGCGCCCGTCAAAGCGGGGTTACCATCGTTGTGAATACCCATCTCGTCGATTATCAAATTGACAGGGACAAAGTCAAACTCCAATTCGATAAGTATCAGACGATTGTCGACAAGGTCATTTTTGCCGTCGGCGGGAAATCAAATCCCAACTTAGGATCGGACGGCTGTCTTTTCGACGTCTTTACCAAGCACGGATATACAGTTAATTCACCCTTGCCCGGACTTTGTCCGATTCGCGTCAGCGAAGATGTCAAAAGCCTTTTTGGCCAGCGTTTGCACGCGATTGTCAGCCTTTTCATCAACGGCGAATTCATTCGTGAAGAATATGGCGAAGTGATGTTTAAAAAAGATGGTCTTTCAGGGATTGTGATCATGAACCTCTCCTCGATGATAACGAGGCTAAAGGCCCGCGAAGCGAAGATTTATCTCGCCGTGCTAAACCAAGATCAAGAAGTCATCACCGCCAAAAATATTATTGATATCGCCAATAAAAATGTGAATCCCCTCCTTTCTTTTGTCGGGAGCGAAGTGGCCGAATACATCTATGGTCTAGCGCATTTGACCCCCAATCATTTCTTTGCCTACGATGAGTGCCAAAAACTCGCTCAAGTAGCATCGGCCCTCCCCTTTACGTATCGAGACAGTTATGATTTTAGCTTTTCTCAGGTGACGATCGGGGGCATTGCCGTCGACGAACTAAATCGCGATTTGTCATCAAAGCGCGAAAGCAATGTCTATTTTATCGGCGAAGTCATCGACGTCGACGGCCCGTGCGGTGGCTACAATCTTCGCTGGGCAATCGGTTCCGCTCTCAAAGTCGGCAAGAATATCTAGTTTTTTGTTTAATTATAGTGATTGGCGAAGAGCGGACAACCGGTCCGTAATTTATTTGAATGGATTTGAAATATAACCTTTTTGGATAAAGGATTTATTTCTTAATCCAGATGCCGCTGTAGCCTTCTTTTTCGAGGTCTTCTTTTGGAACGAAGCGAAGAGCCGCGGAATTGATGCAGTAGCGGAGCCCGCCGTCATTCTTGGGCCCGTCGGTGAAGACGTGGCCGAGATGGATGTCGCTGGCTTTGGCGCGCACTTCGACCCGATATCTCTCAAGCGAATAGTCGTCGACGTTGACGAGCAATCCCTCTCGCAGAGGGCGCGTAAAGCTCGGCCATCCGCTGCCGGAATCGAATTTGTCATATGAGGCAAAAAGCGGAGTGCCGTCGACGGCGTCGACGTAGATGCCTTCTTTTTTATTGTTCCAATAGATATTATCAAACGGTGGTTCGGTCGCGTTTTCAAAAATGACTTTTCTTTGAAAAGGGGTGAGTTTTCGGACTTTCTTGGCCATGCATATTCTCCTCGTGCAAATACTATCATACAAGAAAGTTTTATCGGCGTGCATCATTATGATCGCGCAAAGTTCATAAAAGTATCTCACCATCATTATCCATACTCATTGCATACCGATATTCGCTAGTGTTAATATCATAATAGATTTTTTTATTTGGGCTCATCGCCAAATCTCGAAAAGGAGAGATTAAACCATGAAAAAGATAGTGCTCATCGTCGTCGGTGTCATCGGCTTGCTAGCCGCCATTTTTGGAATTACGACCGCCGTTGAATATAACGTTTTGGTCGGTCAGCACGAAGAGATTAGCTACAGCCGTTCGCAGATCGTCAATTCATTAGAGACGCGCGACGAAACACTCGCCGGTCTAGCGACCGCGGTCGATGCCGCAATTGAACTCGACCAAGCGATTTACGACATGATCACCGCCGCCCGCGAAGCGTTCGCGACCGCATCTGAAAACAATGATTTAGAAGCTATCATCGCGGCTGATAATTTATCTTCCGTCGCCTTGACGGAATTATATGCCGTGATTGAAGATAACCCCGACATCAAGAGCCAGGAAGCAATACAGACGTTAATGGCCAATATCGAAAGTCTCGAAAACGCCTTAAAAGTTTCGCGTAGCGATTACAACGAATCGGTCCGCGAATATAATGTCAGCGTTCGGAAATTCCCGCGCAATATATTTGCTAATATGTTTCAGTTTGAAGATAAAATGCCGTACTGGTCACCCGATCCCGATACCGGTGAAGGTGAGATCCCAGATGTCTTAGACGCTTATTCGAACGCCGTCTATGTGGCGTAAATATCTACCTGTAGTCTCGATAATTCTCTATCTCACCGCTTTAATCGTCTTTGGTATCAGATCATTTAACTCGAGCAAATATCCCAATCCCAGCGAGGCTTATTATTTAAATGATTACGCGGAAGTCTTTTCGTCGACTTTTGCGAATTACCAAGTTGAGGAAGCTGAGTATATCTACAATGCTTCCAAAGGCATTAAGAAGGTCGGTGGCGCGCAAATCGTCTTCGTCTCCTTTTTGATGAAAGAGGGCGAAACGGTGGCCGATTATGATAAAACGAGAATTTTTCGCGAGTGGCAAATCGGCAAAAACAACATGGGCATCCTCGCTATGCTCCTATTCAAACAAGCAAATGACGACGCAGTTGATAATTACAATCTCGTCGAGTTTCAGTTTGAAGTATCCGACAAGATGATGATTTACTTCACCGTCAGCGAACAATTAAGAGTATATAACGCCACCCTCAACCACTATTTGCCTAAGGGCACCTTGACCAATCCCTACGATTACGACCTCGAACTCGGCGCCGCCTCGATGATAAATGAAATCGGTAACCTCCTTTTCGAAAAAGTCTATTCGATGCCGGAAGAAGTTATTCCGCAGGAAGACTTCGACGCCGATTTTGAAGAGTACTGGTGGGAAGACGAAAGCGCCAGTAATTACGAGACGCGCGAGCCATTGAGCATGACCGATTTCTTTTTATCTCCATATGGTCGAATCTATGATCGGATTATTTTCGGATCGCTGAGCGCCCTTCTCGCCGTGGCGACCGGCGGAGCTGGCATCATGAAAGCCAAGGGCGGGTCCAGCAGCGGCGCCGGATTATTCGGACATAGATGACACCATTTTAATCACAGATTATCTAGCCT
>JBAZED010000004.1:0-87390 GCA_041654095.1 Bacilli bacterium | reverse complement strand
TATCAAATAATGAGGGTCGTTTTTAAAGCATGGATAAATGGCTGATGTCTTGCCGAGACGAGCCGTTAACGGCGTATTCGCATAATCGTAGATGCGAAGGTGTCCGGCGTGAGTCAACAGGATTATCTTGGCTTTTTCGTCTTTTTCAAAGACGAGGAGTTTGACAATGGTCGCCGGCTTCAATTCGGCCACCGCTTTCACGCCCCCGGATTTAAGGGTCGCAATCGAAACGTCGTTCTCGTTAAATAAGATCGCCCCACCCGCGCTGGTCAAGACCATGATATTACTATCGCCGCTCGTCACGACGACATCGGCAATCTCATCATCGCCGATCAGTTTCATCGCCGTGATGGGGCGAGCGTAGCGAATCACGATGAAGTCGCTGAGGCGGACGCGCTTAATCTGGCCTTTTTTGGTGACTAAGGCTAAGAACAAGTCCTCTCTAAACTCATTGACGGCAAAAGCACAGACGATTTTTTCCTTATACTCAAAGTTGATCAGATAATTGATGTGCTTACCTTCTTCTTTCCATTTCGCATCGACGATTTCGTGAATGGGAATATAGAGGTAATTGCCGCGGTTAGTAAAAGCTAAGATGAAATCGGTCGTCATCGCTTGGCCGCGATAGACGAGGACGTCATCTTCCTTCATGCCAGGTAAGGAGTCGACTCCACTGCCGCGATACGACTTCACCGAACTGCGTTTGATGTAGCCGTCGCGAGTGATGGCGATGACGACTTCTTCCTTGGCGATCAAGTCGCGCTTATCGATTTGCAGGTTAATGTCTTTAGCGACGATTTGCGTTCTCCGGTCATCGCCGTATTTCGCTGCTATCGCCTTTAAATCCGCGATGATGACGCGGTCTAATTTTTTGCGATCTTCGAGGATGCCTTGAAGTTTTAAAATCGTTTTTTCTAAGATGTCTTTTTCTTTGACTAAGGTCGAAATATCCGTGTTGGACAACTTATAAAGTTGTAGCATGACGATCGCTTCGCTTTGAGCCTCGGAAAACTCAAACTTTTTCTGAAGGTTTTCCTTGGCGTTAGCCTTATCTTTTGAGGAGCGGATGACGGCGACGATTTTATCGAGCAGCGAGATGGCCTTAATCAGCCCGTCGACGATGTGGAGGCGCGCTTGGCATTTGTCGAGATCGAAGCGGCTTCTCCTCGCGATGACGTCGACTTGATGTTCGATATAGGCGTCGATAATCTGCAGCAAATTTAAGGTTTTAGGACGGCCGTTCACGATGGCGACGATGTTAGCTGAATAGGAACTCTTGAGCTGCGTTTTATTGAAAATGTAAGCGAGAATGACGTCCGGTTTGGCATCTCTTTTCAAGTCCAAAACGATGCGAAGTCCCTTGCGGTCGGATTCATCGCGGACTTCGAGGATGCCATCGATTTCTTTCCCGTGGCGGATTTTGTCCAACTCGTAGACGATGGAAATTTTAATGGTTTTATATGGAATTTCGGTGATGACGATTTGCTTGAGGCCTTTTTCGTCGACGATTTCCGTCTTGGCGACGACTTCGATGCGGCCCCGGCCAGTTTCGTAGATATTTTTTAGACCTTCACTATCAAAGATTAAACCGCCGGTCGGAAAGTCGGGACCCTTGATAAAGCGCATTAAATCTAGCGGGGTGACATTGACGTGAGTCAACCGCCAAATGACGGCATCGATGACCTCGCGGAGATTATGAGGCGGTATTTCAGTTGCTAATGCAACTGCGATACCTTCGCTGCCGTTGACTAAGAGGTTTGGAAAACGAGCTGGTAAGACGCTCGGTTCAAAGTCGGTGTCGTCGAATGTCAAATCCATGTCGACGGTCTTTTTTTCAAGATCACGCGTCAGTTCTTCCGCGATTTCGCTGAGCCGCGCTTCGGTGTAGCGATAAGCGGCTGGGACGTCGCCGTCGATACTGCCGTTATTACCTTGAAAATCGACGAGCGGAACCCGGACTTTCCAGTCTTGCGACATACGAGCCAAAGCATCGTAAATGGAAGCGTCGCCATGTGGGTGGTAACGGCCCATGACCGCACCGACGGTATGAGCGCATTTCTTGGTCGGGCGGGTCGAGATATTACCCGATTCATACATCGCGTAAATGATGCGTCGCTGAACCGGTTTCAGCCCGTCCCGAACATCGGGAATAGCCCGATCTTGAATCACGTATTTAGCATAGGTTGCATAACGATCGCCCATGACTTCTTCAAGAGGCTGGTTCGAGATTTTTTCCTTGATAACTTCGACGGTTTCAGGAACTTTCTTGACCATTATTTGACCTCCTCAATGAACTTATCGACGATGTTAAAATCGACATTTTCTTCGACCCATTTACGGCGCACAGCCGCATCTTTTCCCATCAAGATGCTTACGCGTCTCTCGACGAGGAGCGGGTCTTCGATTTTGACGCGGACGAGTTGTCTAGTCCGCGGATTCATCGTCGTTTCCCAGAGCTGGTCGGCGTCCATTTCACCAAGGCCTTTATAGCGTGAAATCTTGTATCCTGATCCAATCGATTTTTTAGCTTTTTCGAGACCTTTGTCATCCCAGGCATATTCATAGACTATCGCTTTGCTGACTTCCTTGTAAACGCGGTAAAGCGGAGGGACGGCCACAAATATTTTGCCCTTGTTGACGAGCGGTCTCATGTAGTGATAAAAGAAGGTCAAAAGGAGGGTTTGAATATGGGCGCCATCGGTATCGGCATCGGTCATGATGATGATTTTTCCATACTTGGCTTCTTCGATGTCAAAATTCTGGGCGACGCCGGCTCCGATCGTCGAGATGATGGTTGCAAACTCTTCATTTTTTAACATCCGATCCATGGTGACATTATCGGTATTCAATGGTTTACCACGAAGTGGTAGAATGGCTTGATGCAAACGATCTCGACCTTTGCGTGCGGTGCCGCCAGCCGATTCGCCTTCGACGATGAATATTTCATTTAAGGGATAATCCTTGGATTGGCAAGGTGTGAGCTTATCGCTGATGATCATCTCATTTTTGACTTTTTTCGTCGTTCTTGCATCTTCCTTGGCTTTTCGCGCCGCAAGACGAGCATCGCGAGAATCGTTAACCTTCTTGATCAGGTTGATGGCGAACTCTTTATTTTCATTTAAATAGTAAGTTAACTTACTATAAATAAAATTATTCACGGTTTGAATGGCCTCAGGAGTTCCGAGTTTTGACTTTGTTTGACCTTCGTATTGAAGGAGGGTTTCCGGGATTTTTAAGGAGACGATAGCCGTCAATCCTTCCCGGATGTCGCTGCCTTCAATTTTACTTTTCCCTTTTAAAAGGGAATGTTCGGTCGCAAAGTCGTTGACGGCCCTCGTCAAACCGATGCGAAAACCGGTCTCGTGAGTACCACCATCGCGGGTTCGCACATTGTTGGCATAAGAATATATCGATTCATTGTAGTCTTCAATGCAATATTGCATTGCGCATTCAATTTTGATGCCGTTTGCATCATCTTCAAATGAGACGATATTCCCTAATGGCTTCTTGTTTTGATTTAAGGTCGAGACGTATTCACGCAGGCCATCGACATAGTAAAACTCGTGTGATAAATCGGTTCTTTCATCCTTAAGGATGAAGCGTACTTTCTTTAACAGGAAAGCGCTCTCTTGCAGATGGTTATAAATCGTATCCCATTTGAATTCGGTCGATGAGAAAATAGTGACATCTGGTTTGAAGCGCACCAACGTTCCGCGTTTGTTGGTTTTACCGATGACTTCGAGGGGTGTAGCGAGTTTTCCGCCATTTTCGAAGCGGAGGTGATAGATTGATCCATCGCGGAAAACATTGACATCGAGGAATTCGCTGAGGGCATTCGTGACCGAAGCGCCCACACCGTGGAGACCGGCGCTGCTTTTGTAGACGGCATCGGAGAATTTTCCTCCTGAGTGCAGAGTCGAGAAGATCAGTTGGACAGCCGGCATGTTAGTCTGATGATGGATATCGACAGGTATGCCGCGCCCCTCATCTTCGACTGAGAGTGAACCGTCTTTGTGAATTATGACGGCTATTTTGTTTCCGAAGCCTGATAAGGCTTCGTCCACTCCGTTGTCAATCACTTCCCAAACGAGGTGGTGAAGACCTGAGGAATTGGTCGAACCGATATACATGGCTGGTCTTTTGCGAACGCCAGAAAGACCCTCGAGAATATCTATATCTTCGGCTGTATAGGTGCTTTTTATCTCTTTTTCCGCCATCGTGTCCTCGCTATCACTAAATCAATTCGTAATTATAACAAATAAGTTTTGAAAAGTAATGATACTTTTATATAATAAATAAGCGTTTAAGGGACAAGGACTTATGGATATTATTTATAATATAATCGTCGGTTTGGTCGCATTAATAATCGGCTATTTAATTGGCTCATTTCCCACCGCTATTGTCATCGGGAAGGTTTTTTATAAGCAAGACCCTCGCGATTTTGGCTCAAAAAATGCCGGCGGAACAAATGCCGGGCGTCTGTGGGGCAAAAAAGCTGGTTTGGCCGTCATGATCGTCGACATTCTCAAAGCCGTCTTGTCCATCTGGACAGTTTATCTGTTAATAAATCTCACTGGTCTATCAGAAATCATCGATCTTTGGAATGGCGGGATGCCTTACTATTATCTCGCTTCTTTGGGATCCGCGATTGGACATTGCTGGCCGATCTACGCCAACTTCAGAGGCGGCAAAGCTGTCTCGGCCTTGGCGGGAATGGTCGTCGCCACAAGTTGGTTCCTATCGATATTCGGACTAATTTTCTTCATCGTCTTAAAAAACAAAAAGTATGTTTCGCTATCATCACTTATCGCATCCGCAACCGTGACAATCGCTTCTTGGGTGATGATGATCGTCCATTATTTTGCTCCCGGATTCTTCAATTTTGGAATGTGGGGAGCTGGTTCTATTTTTCTTCCACAATGGACCTATTCGCTCGTGATAACCATCATCGCGATCATCCTCGTTTTGCGGCACCGCGATAACATTAAAAGACTCGCCAAAAATGAAGAAAACAAAGTCCATTGGATAAAATAGAATAGTCTATATTTAGTTGATATTTAGTTAATATTGAAGATGTGAATAACTTCCGAACGATTGACGAGACTTGGAATTATTGCCGATTCAATCAGCGTTTTTGATTGACGTTTAGCGAAATTGTCCATAAATCCCTGACATAAGTTAGCGCAAGGCACCGCCGCTGCAATTTATCGCTTTCTCATCTAGCCGTTTCGATAAAAAAAGACATCATCGCGACGTCTTTTTATGAAGAATTAAATCAGAAATTTACTGATTGTTTTTCATGCTGTTCATGACAGCTTTAATCTGCGATTCGCTGGGCTTCCTCCCCATCGACATGAACATCGCTCGAATCATGTTTTCGTTGATCGGCGGATTCTTGGCAAGTTCGCGCTTAAAGAGCCAACGCGAGATGAAAAAGCCGGCGACGAGTCCTCCTACCAAGACCAGGACGAGAATTAAAATAAAAGACCATACTGCCATTTCGATCATTGCACTTTCCTCCTTAGGCGCGGCCGTCGTACTGGCCGTTGTCTGTTCTAACTGAAATCGTCTCGCCGCTTTCGACAAAGAGCGGGACGCGAAGTTTGTATCCGGTTTCGAGTATTGCGTCTTTCATCGCCTTATTGACGGTGTCGCCGCGAACGGCTGGTTCGCACTCGATGATTTGTAAAGCGACTTTGGCGGGCATTGACAAGCCGAGAATCTCGTCGTCATAAGCCAAGATCTCGATTTCAGCGTTGCTGACCAAGAAATTTCTTTCCCATTCCATATTGGCCTTTGATAATTCGATTTGCTCATACGTATTTTGATCCATGAAAACGAGCATGTCTCCAGAATCATACAAATAGGTCATTTTTTTCTTGTCGAGGCGGACTGGTTCAACCATATAACCGCTATTTCTCGAGATTTCGAGGATTGCTCCGGTCCGAAGGTTCTTGACTTTCACCTTGGCCACCATCTTGCGCATCGCTGTCTTATTGAGCAAAATATCGAGTACCGAGTATAACGCGCCTTCGTCGATGAAGTGGTTTCCCGGTCTGAGTTCTGTAACGTTAATCATATTTTTCCCTCCTTTTGCCGCTTGTCATTATAACAAAGTTATCGGTTGTTTGAAATGTATTCTTTTCGCAGAAAGGTATTGAGTTTTAATTCCCGTTCCATTGTCGTGCTCTTTTCATGACCGGGATAGACTTTCGTTTCGGGAGGCAAAGCCTTTAATTTAGCCAAGCTCGCCATAATCGTTCGCGGCGAGCTGGTCGGAAGATCGCTGCGGCCAATCGAACCTCGGAAGAGGGTGTCGCCCGTAAAGACGATGCCTTCGCCGGGAAGGTAATAGCAGACGCTTCCTCGCGTGTGAAAGGGCGTGTGCATAATATGAAAATCTTTTTTTAAAAGATTGAGTACATCTCCGTCATTGAGGCTAAGCGCTTTGATGTCATAGCTCACGGGCGCGATATTTGCATCGAGATATGAGCAATTCAAACGCGGGTCATAAAGAAATTCCGTTTCCAGTTCGTGCATATAGACAGGTGCTTGCGGAAAGGTTTCCATCAAATATGGCAAACCGCGAATATGATCAAAATGGCCGTGAGTCAATAACACGGCTTTCAACCTTAAGCCGCGGCGCACTAAAAAGTCGCGAATTGAGGGACTCGCCCCGTTTCCGGGATCGACGACCACCGCATTTCCCTGCTCGTCGTCAATAACGTAAGTGTTACTGACCTCATCTGACTCGTTGATAATATGAACTACCATCTTTAAAAAAATAAGGACTAAGCCTTACTTTTTCTCCTTATGGATCGTCTGTTTATTGCATCTTGAGCAATACTTTTTTATTTCACGGCGCTCGGGATGTTCTTTCTTATTTTTTGTTCCGATGTAATTCTCTTCGCCGCAAACGGTACATTTCAGGATGATGTTGTCACGCATTTTCGCCACCTCTTTTTTTAAATTGCTCATAAATATTAGCATATATAAATTAAGATATCTACACTAAGTTATCGGGTGGTATAATTATATAAGTAATTATGATACCTCGCGGAGCAACTCGAAAATTTGCCATTGGCAAACTTGCCATCGGCGGTCAGAACCGCGTTTTGATCCAATCGATGTGCAATATCAAAACCGAATGCGTCGACAAGGTCGCTCAGCAGATAAATCGCTGTGCGAAATTAGGAGCGGATTTGATGCGCGTCTCAGTTTTGGATGAGCGAGATGCCCGAGCTATCTCCGCGATTAAAAAGCTGATTGACATTCCGCTTGTCGCGGATATCCACTTCGATTATCGCTTGGCTTTGCTGGCGATTGAAAATGGCGTCGACAAAATACGCATTAATCCCGGCAACATCGGCTCCGAAGAGAAGGTCAAAGCCGTCGTCGAAGCCTGCAAAAAGCACCACATCCCGATTCGCATCGGGGTCAACTCGGGATCGCTAGACAAAATAATCGCTGCCGATAAGACGCTTTCCTCGTCAGAAAAACTCGTTGCCTCCGCGCAATCGCATGTTGCCATTTTAGAAAAATACGGTTTTTATGACATAGTCATATCTTTGAAGGCTCCAAACGCTCTTGAAACAATCGCCGCTTATCGCCAAGCCAAAGACACCTTTCCATATCCACTGCACCTCGGCATTACTGAGGCCGGTCCCAAAGATATCGGTTTGATTCGGAGCGCGGCTGGCTTGGCCCCGCTCCTCATCGAAGGAATCGGCGATACCATTCGCATCTCGCTGAGCGATGAGCCGGAAGAGGAAGTGTTGGCCGCCAAGAGATTGCTCCATGATTTAGACTTATATGGAAATTATCCGACGATCATCTCGTGTCCAACTTGCGGTCGAACGCAGGTCGATGTCGTCCCGATGGCTCGCCGCGTTTTAAAATACCTCGAAGATCGCGGTCTGAATCTCAAGGTCGCCGTCATGGGTTGCATCGTCAACGGTCCCGGCGAAGCCAAGCACGCCGACTACGGCATGGCCGGCGGAAACGGTGCTTGGGTCTTGTTTAAAAAAGGCCAGATTATCGCTACGGTCAAAGACGATGATGCCTATCAAGCACTAATTAATGAAATAGAAAAGGATACCTAGGGTATCCTCTTTTTTATTTAAAACAAATAGTACTATAATGTGTCGATCCAACCTTCTTCGAAGATGCCTTTGCGCAGCATAGCGATCTCTTTTCGATAAGGCGGTTTTTCATTGATGTACGGCGTCTCGAGAATCTTGGGAATATTCTCTAGACGGGGATGCTTGATGTAGGCGTGAATCGTCTCGAAACCGATCTCGCCATAGCCGATGTTGGCGTGGCGGTCTTTGTGGGCGCCCATGACATTTTTCGAATCGTTGACGTGCAAGCACAATAGTTTATCGAGGCCGATAACCTCATCAAATTTAGCTAAGACGGCATCGACGTCGTGGACATTCATGCCGGCATCGTTGATGTGGCAAGTATCGAGGCAGACGCCGAGGCGCTCGCGGTGTTTTGCGTGTGTCAAGAGATATCGAATTTCCTCAAAAGTCGCACCGACTTCTGAACCCTTGCCGGCCATCGTCTCCAGAGCTATTTTGACACGCGTGCCATCTTGGCCTAATACTTCATCGAGAGCCCTAACAACAGACTTTAGTCCGTTTTCGATGCCGATTCCGACGTGACTGCCGGGGTGGAGGACGAGGATGCTAGGTCCAAACGCTGCGACGCGCCGGAGCTCCTCGATCAAGAATTTTTTCGAAGAATCGTAAACGCTGGGATTCGTATCATTACCGATATTGATGATGTAGGGAGCGTGGACGATGATATGGCTCTCATCAATGCCTGCTTCCGCGATCAATTTGCGGCCTTCTTCAATCTTTAATTCACCGACGGGTTTGCGAAACGAATTCTGAGGAGCACCGGTATAAAACATGAAGGTGTTCGCCCCGTAAGACAAGGCTTCTCGGACGCTTCCAGCGTAATAGTCGGGACCGGACATCGAAACATGAGATCCAATCAATAATTTACTCATTTTTGTTGCCTTCCTTTCGATATCTCTCGACGCGCTGGCGGCGAATATCCTTCCGGATGATTTCACGCCGGTGTTTTCGCTTGACTTGAGCAACTGCTTCGCGCACTTTTTTCTTATAACCGGGCTTAACGACATCCGTCTTGACTTTGGAAGCGGCGCGCTTGATGTCTCGTTCGAGTTGCGAATCGGGTTTCTTCTGGCTGACTTTGCGCTTAGAGAGGCTGGTTGCATCACCAATTTTATCATTTTTGATTTCTAGATATGAGAAAGAAGCCCCTTGCCTAATCAATTCTTCGAGGGTTGAGCTCGAGTCGACATTATAAAAAGTAAAGCATTGACCAAGGGCTCCAAACCGCCCTGTCCGCCCGGCCCGATGGAAATAATAGACGAGTTCTCTCGGGAGATCGTAGTTGAGGACGTCGCTGACATCTTTGATGTCTAATCCGCGGGCCGCCAAATCGCTGGCGACGATAATCTGGTATTTATTGGCGGCGATTAATTTGTAGGCCGTTTTCCGCTCTCTGACGCTCATATCACCATGAAGCATGACATTGTCACGACCTTGCGAGTTTAAGTAATTGCTGATGGACGCTACTTCCTCTTTTCGGCTTGCGAAAATGATAAGCAAGTACGGATTATATGCCTCTAAAAAAACGTCGAGTGCCTTGAGGCGGTCGCCGTGCTTGACATCGATGGCAAAATGCGAGACGGATTTAGCGGTTTTGATGTCGTCCATCTCGACGACAAAGTCCGCGCCGACATATTTTTCGAGGCGCTTGCGCAAGTTAAACTCAATCGTCGCCGAGAAGACCATGACTTGTGGAGCCTTCTTCATCAATTTGTAGACGGCGTCGATATCGGCGAAATAGCCCATTTCCATCAGCATGTCGGCTTCGTCAAAAACAAAGGTGTTTAAAAAGCTTAAGTCGAGAAGGCTCCGCTCGGCGATGATGTTCTTAGTTCGCGTCGGCGTGCCGATGACGATGTGCGGAACGAGCATTCCTTCGCGGAAACTCCTCTCGGCTTCGCGGCCTCCGGTAAAGAGGCGAACCCGCAAATCGGGATAGTCCTTTTTGAAGGCGCTGACAAAATCATATGTTTGGCGGGCTAATTCACGAGTCGGCGCGATGATCAAAGCCTGCAGAAAATTACATGTCAAATCGAGCTTTTCAATAATTGGAATGAGAAAAGCGTGAGTCTTGCCGCTTCCGGTTTCGCTCTGAGCGACGATGTTGTCGCCCTTGAGCGCTTTGGGAATGACGCGGCTTTGAATCGGGCTGGGCAAAAGGTAACCTTGGCGGGTTAGACTTTCGACCATTTTGGGACTTAAATTGAAAGATTTAAAACTCATGTTTGACTCCTTGATAATTATACACGGAAGTAGCACCCTATGTTATTATAAACATATGAATGTTTTCGCATCCAATCCTCACGGCTATTGCACCGGTGTCATCCGCGCAATCGAGCTGGTCAAGGAAGTTCGCCGCAAGCATCGCGATGGCGATGTCTTTGTCTTAGGCAGCATCGTCCACAACGAGGATGTCATTCAGGAATTAGCGGCGCTTGGCATCACAACCGTCCGGGAAAATAATAAGAGCCTCGAAGAATTGCTGCGGTCCCTCCCCGATCGCTCCGTCGTCGTCTTTACAGCCCACGGTCACGACATCCGCCTCGAAGCGATCGCCAGAGCCAAGGGGATGATCAGCTACGATGCCACATGCCCGATGGTCACGGCGAACCACCGCATCATTCAAGATGAAATTAAGCGTGGTCATCAAGTCATCTACATCGGCAAGAAAAACCATCCCGAAGCCTTGGCGGCCACATCTTTGAGCAATCGCGTGTTTCTAATCGAAAAATATGGAGATTTCGCTCGTTTATCGCTAACTGACGAATCGCCTTTGATTATAAATCAAACGACACTCTCACACCTTGAACTCGCCAAACTCCATCAGTCGATTTTAGATCTCATTCCGAAATCGAGAATTGCCGATGAGATTTGCGACGCCACTCGCCTGCGGCAAAAGGCCGTTTTGAATCTCCCTCGTGAAACGGAACTCGTCTATGTCATCGGCGGGGCTAACAGCAGCAACACGGCTTCGCTGGCCGAAATCGCGGTTCAGCGCCTTCCCGAGGCCCGCATTATTCGCATTTTGAATGAATGCGACGTTGATAAAAAAGACCTTATAGGTCTTAATTATGTCGCCGTCGTCTCCGGAGCTTCAACTCCCCTCGAGACGACGAATCGCGTCATCGCTTTGCTTAAGAAGCTCTAATGACGGTTGGCGTATCTTCGTGATTGATGGCGATGATTTCCAAATCGGCATCAAATTCGCGAAGGATTTTTTCCATTTGGGGAATGAAAATCCGTTCGATTTCGTGGGGCAAATCCAAGTAATTGTAATTCCGGGCCACGATGTCGCGACGGACGTGATGCGGAGCGTCGCCGCTGATGTAGAGATCATAGCCTTCGAGGAGGGCGTTTTGATAATAATAACTGCCGCCGCCGCCGATGATAGCTACCGTCTCGACCTCATCTTTGCCGGCCTTTGTCAAGAGGCCATAAGGAACGCCGAGAAGCCGAGCCGCTCGTTTGGCAAAAGCAGCGATTGGCATTTTATGGGCTAACCGTCCGCCGCGGGCGATCGGCGCCGAGTCAAGAGGCTTGATATCGAGAAGACCAAGGGCTGACGCTAAAGCGTCGTTCATGCCGTCTTTGCCGGCATCGAAATTGGTGTGCATACTGTAAACAGGAATGCCGAGGCAATCGACTTTTTCGGTGAGGCGCCGCTTTATCTCGTCGCTTTTTAATACTTGATATCGCGATTTATAAATATAGGGATGATGCGTTAAAATCAAATCGACATTCTGATTCTCCATCGCTTCGATGCGGCGCATGACTTCTTCATCGAAATCGAGGCACAAGACGATGCGCTTCGTTTCGTCTTTGAGCTTGCCGGTCATTAGACCCACCCAATCGCCTTGATCGGCGAGACGCTTGGGAAAGCGAGTCGCCAATTTGCGGATTAAAGCTTTAGTTTTCATATTTCTGAAGAACCTCTCTTTCTTGGCGGAGCTCCTCCTTGATATCGGGCGGCAAATCATCTGTGATTAAAAGGTTGATTTTCCGAATGAGGTGCTGGGCGTAAGCGCGGAACTCGGGACTGCGGATGATATGAGGGCCGTGTCGATATTCAAAGTCGCTGTATTCGATGGGCTTTAAAACTCGGACAAATTTCGTGATTTCGTAGTATTTCTGGCGCTCGTTGACCAGCTGCTCTTCGGCGATTGCAAAGCCGAGGCTGACGATCTGGCGGCGCACTTCGCCAATCGAAGTGTGCGAATCGGTAATAATCGTTTTGATTTGGGCGAGATTATTTTCTCCATCCTTAAGGATGCGGATGATGGTCTCTCCCCCCAATCCGGCGAGAATCAAGGTGTCGACATCGCCTTCGAGATGGGATATGCCATCTTGCAATCTCGGTCGCAAATCAGATGATGCAAAACGCTTCAGATTAGTTTTGAGGATTTCGAAAGGACCGGCTTTGTTCTCGATTCCGTAACCTTTGGCGATGAGGCCTTTTTCCGATAGATAAAGGAGTAGTTTGCCGTGATCGGCGCCGACGTCGGCGACAACAGAATTTCGATTGACAAAAGCGGCGATTGCTTGCAACCGCTGGCTCAGCCTCATCATTTGGATTCGCGGAAGTCTCCTAAACGCTTAGCTCTCGTCGGGTGGCGAAGCTTGCGAATAGCCTTGGCTTCAATCTGCCGAATACGTTCGCGAGTTACGCCGAATTCGCGACCGACTTCTTCAAGCGTCCGCGGCCGGTTATCATCGAGTCCGTAGCGCAAGCGCAGGACGCGCTCCTCGCGGTCGGTCAGATCTTTCATCACTTCATACAACTCGTCTTTCAACAGCGATTTGGTGGTAAAATCGACGGGCGATTCAGCTTCTTTATCTTCGATAAAATCACCGAGGTGCGAATCTTCTTCTTCACCAATCGGGGTCTCAAGAGAAACGGGATCGAGGGCGATCCTCTGAATTTCGCGAATGCGCTCCGGAGATAAAAAACCATCGAGTTCAGAGGATATTTCCTCGGCCGTCGGCTCGCGGCCGAACCTCTGGACTAATTGCCTCTGAACGCGCTTCATCTTATTGATGGTTTCGACCATGTGCACCGGAATGCGAATGGTCCGCGCCTGATCGGCGATCGCCCGCGTAATCGATTGGCGAATCCACCACGTCGCGTACGTCGAGAATTTAAAACCTTTGGTGTAGTCGAATTTATCGACGGCTTTCATCAAGCCGAGGTTGCCTTCTTGAATCAAATCGAGGAAGTCCATGGCCTTGCCGCGGCTATAATGCTTGGCGATGTTGATGACGAGGCGTAGGTTGGCGTTGATCAGCTCGTTTTTAGCGACCATGTCGCCATCGAGAATGCGCTGGGCCAAAATTGGCTCTTCTTCGGGGCGCAGCAAATTGACGCGGCCGATCTCTTTTAAATACATCTTGACCGAATCGTTGACTTTGACTTCGCCGGTGGCAATTTTGGATAGATCGTCGATTTCCGCCAAGTCTTCTTCGTCGATATCCTCTTCTTCATCGATGATATCCACTACGTCGGGAACTAGTTTTTCGCCGCTGGCGAGTTCCTTGCTAATCTTCTCAACATCGATTTCATCGAGTTCAGCTTCGGCGTCGATATCGGAAATGACATCGACTCCTTTGCTTTTTAAAAAGGTGATGAGGCCTTCGAGATCATCGTCGGTGAGGTCGAGGTGTGAGGTTTCATCCAGCACCTCGCTCATGTCGATAAAACCGCGCTCTTTAAACGTTTTGACGAGGCGTTTCTTAATCGTTTCCAAAGATTCGATTTCTTCCTCTTCATCGATGATAACGACGGGTTCTTCGTCGTCATCGGCTTCTTTTTTGTGCTTTTTGCCCTCTTTAGCGCTAACGGCGTCCTTTTTGCTCTTGGCGACCGCTTTTTCTTCAACCGCCATAGCTTTTTTCTCTTTGGCGAGCAAGTCCGCTTTATCCATTTTAACTTCTTCAGCAATTGGGGCTTCAGTCACTTTTTTCTTGGCCATTTTGATGATCTCCTATCAGGTTATTTACCTATTTTTTTCATTTTGCGGCGATTGTAATCGTCAATTATGCGAGCTTGCTCGCGAGGTGTCTTGCCGAGCAGCGATTTTTGCAAGGCTTCTTTCTCATAGAGGTTTTGGGTTTCCTCCTTGATGACTTCGCGAACTTCCTGAAGCGTCTTCTCATCCGCTTTGGGATAGAGGTTCTTGACATTGAGGCTCGTTATTTCATCGATGATTTCGTCTTTGTTGGCGCTTTCCTTGAGGGCGATTTCATTGATTAAGAGCGAGACGTCGAGTTCATCGTGCTTGGAGAGATAATCGATGATGTGGAGGGCGATATGACGATAAACTTCGATGTAAAAGAATTGGACATTCTTCTCATAGAAATCGACCGCGTTTTTATCTTGAAACATGTTGTAGAGCAAATGGCGCTCCGCGTTTTGAAGGCGCCGCAAATCGTTGCGGAAGGGTTTAAATTCCATCTCGGGAAGATTCATAGCTCTCGGCTCGTTTGTTTTATTTTGCTTGCGGGCTTCGTCGATGAACTTGCTGATGGCCTGCGGTTCAAAGCGCGTCACTTTCGCCAACTTAAAAATGCGATTATCGAGGTCAATTCCTAAAGGAATCTGCACGAGCATCGGCAAGAAGTGATTGACGACCTTTTGACGATCCTCGAGCGAGCCGAGAGGATTGGTGTGCTGATAGTAATTCAGAGCGAACTCAAAGGGATCGACGAGCATGTTGAGGTACTTGCGCAGTTGCTCTTCGCCGCCTTCTTGCAAAATCTCATCAGGATCCTTTTCGTTGCCCGGTTCCGAGATGAGGCGATATTTGACGCCGGCGCCATCTAAGACGCCCATCAAGCGCATCATTGCCATCTGCCCGGCTGCATCGCCATCGAGGCAGAGGCGAATCTCGACATTTAGTCTTCGCAGCACTTGAGCTTGTTCTTTTGTCAAAGCGGTACCCATGATGGCAATGGCTGATTTAATGCCGATTTTATCGAGGGCAAAAACGTCCATAAAACCTTCGAGTACATATATGTAGCCATCGTGTTTGGCGCTTATTTTGGCGTTGTGGAAATTGTAGAGAACGGAGCTCTTGTGAAAGAGCCTCGTCTCCGGAGAGTTGACGTACTTTGGACCTTCGGTCTCGTCAAATAATCTACGCGCGCTATAACCGATGACCTTGCCATCGGCATCTTGAATCGGGAAGATGAGGCGACCGGCATTTGAATCGGAGGTGCCGTTAGCTTTGGCGAGAGCGATGCCGATACTCTCGATTGACTTGAGGCTATAGCCTTTTTGTTCAAGGAAGGATATTGTTCCTTTGCCATCTTTGATGGCATAACCTAAGCGAAATCTCTCCTGTTGGTCTTCATTGATGTTGCGTTTTGAGAGATAGTCACGAGCCGCTTGACCTTCTTCGGTGGCGAGGCCAAATTGATAATAAGTCGTCAAGTCTTCGATGCACTCATAAAGAGGAGCAATCGTCTCATCGACCTGAATTTTTTCGATTGGCTTATTGAGCCGAACATCGTGAAAGCCGATGATTTCGGCCGTTTTGCGAATCGCTTCAACAAAAGGGATGCGCTCATATTTTTCGACGAAGCTGATGGCGTTTCCGCCCGCGCCGCAAACAAAGCACTTGAAGATCTGCTTTTCCTTGGAAATCATCATCGACGGATTCTTATCGTCATGGAAAGGGCAAAGAGCCACGAAACTGCGACCTTTGCGAATGACGTTGATGTAACTGGAAACGACATTGACGATATCCGCGTTTTTTAAGATTTCATCAACCAATCCCGAATCATATCTCATAGATATGGGCTCCTCCCTTTTTAACTAAAAATATACTAAATTAATACTAATAGAATAATTTGACCGTGAAGTAACCGACCAGCTCGCTGATGGGGAGGCGGATTTGATTCATCGTGTCGCGATCGCGGATGGTGACGCTTTGATCGTTGGCGGTATCGAAGTCGACCGTCACGGCATAAGGAGTGCCGATGGCGTCTTGGCGGCGATAGCGCTTGCCGATGCTGCCTGTATCATCGTATGTGACTGAAAAATACTTATTAAGTATTGCGACGACCTCTTTCGATTTTTCATTAAGCTGTTTGCTGAGCGGCAAGACGGCGATTTTATAAGGCGCGAGAGCCGGATGGAGCTTCATGACGATGCGCGAATCTTTTTCCAGCTGTTCCTCGCAGTAGGAATCGCACATGACGGTCAGCATCAAGCGGTCTACTCCAAACGAGGGTTCGATGCAATACGGAACGTATTTCTCCCCGGTTTCCGCATCGAGATAGTCGAGCGCTTCCCCGCTGTAATCCATGTGGCGCTTTAAATCGTAATCGGTTCGATCGGCGACGCCGAGAAGTTCACCCCAACCAAATGGGAATTCGTATTCGATATCACAGGTTGCTTTCGAATAAAAAGCAAGTTCGTGATTGTCGTGGTCGCGATAGCGCAATTTATCAGCGTTGATATTCAAGCTCTTAAGAAACTTAAGGGCGTAGTTCTTCCAGTATTCAAACCATTCGAGATCGGTTCCCGGCTTGCAGAAAAATTCGAGTTCGGCTTGTTCGAATTCCCGCGTCCGGAAAATGAAGTTCCCAGGCGTGATTTCATTGCGAAAACTCTTGCCGATATTGCAGATGCCTAAAGGCAATTTGCGGCGCGTCGTCCTTTGAATATTTCGAAAATTCACAAAAATACCCTGCGCGGTTTCCGGGCGCAGATAGACGACCGACTTGGAATCTTCGACGACCCCGATGTGGGTTTTGAACATCATGTTGAATTGGCGAATATCCGTAAAATCGGATTTGCCGCACACGGGGCACGGAATCTTTTTATCTTTGATAAGAGCATTCATCTCTTCGTTGGAAAGCGAGGTGACGTTGATTTCCGGATGAACCTTGCTGATCAGTTCATCAGCCCGGTGGCGAGCCCGGCAATTTTTGCAATCGATTAAGGGGTCGTTGAAAGCCGTGACGTGTCCGGTCGCTTCCCAAACCTTGGAATTCATCAAGATTGAAGAGTCAATACCGACATTTGTCGGTGATTCTTGGACAAATTTTTTCCACCACACCTTTTTAAGGTTGTTTTTCAGCTCGGCGCCAAGCGGTCCGTAGTCCCAGGTATTTGATAAACCACCATATATTTCCGAGCCTTGATAGACAAAACCGCTTGTGACCAAATGGTTCACGATCGTGTCAAATTCATATTTCATATGTGTTCCTCCGCAAAACAAATGCAAGCCGCTCAAGTGTATGTGCTGAGTTTGGGCTTGTCAACCTATTATGAGTGTATTTTATCTCTTTTATGAAACTTTTTCTAATAGAGCGAGACTTTTTAACCTCGTGCCGGCGGCATCGGATAGATATATGGCTAAATCATTGATAATTTTGAGGCACTCGCGCCGCTCAAAAGTCACGCGGTTAAAGTCTTCGGGCTGAGCCAAGAAGATCTGGCGAATTATTTTCAACTCGCGCTCCGAGCATTTTTGGTGCCTGAGAGCGTCGAAATACGCGGCGGCGACAAATCCCCCGTCGAGATAAGAAAGGGCCGCTATATCGCTTTTCTGACCGGAAATAACGCATTTTGTGACCTCGAGACCATAGCCGGTCACCCGCAAAACGGCCGCAAAGTATAATAAGGCCAATGTCAACGCGTGAAAACCGTCCTCGAGAAGAGCTAAGGTCCGTTCGAGA
The DNA here is from genome assembly GCA_041654095.1 of Bacilli bacterium. Taxonomy (GTDB): domain Bacteria; phylum Bacillota_I; class Bacilli_A; order RFN20; family CAG-826; genus UBA1424. Next base: position 69,565 of record JBAZED010000004.1, on the reverse strand, counting down.
AACGGATATATTTTAGACGCTTCTTCGCTCGCGATTACTTTATTGGTCAGCTCGCCGATAAAAGAGAGGGATGTCAGGCCTTCGAGCCGCTCCTTCGTCTTGCCATAGGTCGCAAGCGCCGTTCCGGTTCGGAGCGCCAATCCATCTTTACCTTTGGCAAGCACGAAGCTTGATTTCGTAAAGGGCTGGACGCTTGCCATATTTTTGCTCGCGATGCCTAAGACGCCGCGGGCTAAAAAGGAAGTCGTCCGCTCTTCGGTGACGATGTTGATCATCGCGTCTTTTTCGTTGAAAGGCGTCAAGCGCGTGACGATGCCGATAATTTCCATTATTTATATCCGTATTCTTTTAAGAGCCGCGGATTGTTGATCCAGTCTTTTTTGGTGGCGACGTATAATTGCAGATAGACAACTTTGTTGTAGCGCGCTTGGAGAGCTTCGCGGGCTTTGATGCCGATGGCTTTGATTCGCGCCCCTTCGCGACCGACGACAATCGCTTTTTGCGAAGATTTATCGACGGCGATGAGGGCTTCGATGACGACGGCTTTGCTCTTGTCCTGATATTTTTCGACGGCGATGGCGATTTGATGAGGCACTTCTTCGCGAAGCTGAATCAAGACTTGTTCGCGAATCAATTCCTTGATGAAAAAAGTTTCATCGCGGTCGCTGATTGAACCGAGGGGATAATAGCGCGGCCCGTCGCTCAAAAACGATTTGATGGTCTTGAGCAGGTCGTCGACATTAAAAAGGCGGACGGCGCTCATCTCGATCATCGCCGCATCCTTATAAAGAACCCGGTAGCGCTCTTTGAGGCTTTGGACCTGATCGATTTTAGCGAGATCAATTTTATTGATGACGATGATTAACGGACATTTGATTTTAAGTTCGCGAACCAAAAAATCATCGCCTTCGTCAAAGTCTTTGGAGGCATCGGCGACGAGGACGACAACTTCGACACTTGATGTCGAGGCGAGTGCGCTCTGGTTCATGAGGCGCCCTAATTCGTGATGCGGCTTGTGAATTCCGGGGGTGTCGACAAAAATTATCTGACTGTCGTCATCTTCATAAATACCCTTGATATTATCGCGGGTCGTCTGAGCTTTATTGGTCACGATTGACACTTTGCGATTGATGAGCGCGTTTAAAATTGTCGATTTTCCGACGTTGGGGCGGCCGATGATGGCGACAAAACCTGACTTCATTTATAAATCGCTTCCGTCAAAGGCAAAAGGCAGGAGTTCGGCGATGGTCGTCTCTCTGATGTCGCCGCGGAGATTGGCCATGTAGATGGGAGCGTTCATCGGAAACAGTTCACTGATGACTTGGCGGCAGGCGCCGCAAGGCGTGATTGGCGAATCGGTGTTGCCGACGACGGCCAAAGCCGCGAAATCGTCTTTCGTCCGGTGATCCATAAACGCTGAATACAAGGCGTTCCGCTCAGCGCACATGCTGAGAGGGTAGGAAGCATTTTCGATATTGCTGCCGACATAAACCGAACCATCTTTACAGAGTAAAGCGGCTCCGACGGCAAAGTGGGAATACGGCGAGTAAGAGAGGCTCCGAGCTTCGATGGCGAGGTCGACTAGTTGTTGTTTATCCATGTTTTTTCTCCTTGTCGAGGATTTGATCTTGTAAGGCGAACATAATGCGCTCTTCTTCCGCGCTTTGATGGTCGTAACCGAGCAAGTGAAGCATACCATGCGCCAAGAGAAATTTCATCTCCCTTTCGAGAGGATGCCCATAAGCCTTGGCTTGGCGAAGCGCGGTTTCGTGAGAGATGATAATTTCGCCAAGCAGGCGCGGAACATCGCCCTGAATGCGAATTTCGGCTTTGATGTCATCGAGGAAGGCGAAGCTGATGACGTCAGTCGGTTTGTCGATGCCGCGATAAGCTTTGTTGATCGCCCGTATTTCATCATCGCTGACGATGTTTATCTCGATGACGTATTGACCCTTGATTTTTAGACGGAGCAAAATATCTTTGGCAAGTTGCGCATAAAGAGATTCATACTCGTCAAATGACTTCGGTCCGGAATTGGTAAAGGTTAGTTCCATCTATTTGCCTAATATAATTATTTTATCATACTTATAATATATTATACTATCGCACAAATTGGTCTTTGAAAGCCGCTGATTTCTTTTTTAAATCGTCGAGATCGAAAATGGTGGCAAAGAGCTTGCCGACGTTTTCAAAGAAGAGGAGGTAGATAAAAAAATGGAAGAGGAAATAGTTCAGCGTGGCTTCCTTGCTCATCGCCGCATATGTTAAGGAAAGGACGCCGATCAGAAAGAAGCCGACATATCTCCTCGCCGTCGCGCTCTTGGCGATGAAGTGGGCGAGGCGGCTCATTTGTTCATAGTTGACCACCGCGTCTCTCTTGGACATTTCCCTCGTGAGCGTCTCGCCTTCTAGCGATTCGAGATAGCGCGCGTTCTTGCGGTCGATATTTTTATATAATAAAAAATCGATGAAAGCGCATAGGATTATCGCCGCCAGAAAGAGGGCGTGCAGCAAATCATTCAAGAGCAAAATGAGGATGGCAAAGAAGCTGATGATGATGGCGCTGATCAGGGTCTGCGGGAAGAGGAAATAGTGCTTTTTGAAGTCGAAAAAAGACGTGAACTTCCGCCGCATCGCATTTTTATCTTCATCGTAAGTGCGCATCAGATAGCGGTGATCAAATTGCTCGAGAATCCGCAGCTGAAAGCGCCGGAAGAAGAGCTCGCAGATCATGAAGAGGGCAAAGAATAAAAGCGGGAAGGCAAAGTAGCTCTGCTGCGAGACAAAAGCGAAGCCGAGCAAGGCGAAGAGAGCCGAGAATGTTTGAAGGGCCATCAAAGCGAGGCGATTCTTGACATCGAGGATGGGCCTCTCCTTCTTAAATTGCGATTTTTTGGCGACCGAAGTTATTTGGATGAAAGAGCCGTCCCACCGCTTTAAAAAATCCGCGAGTGATAAGACGACAGCCCCGAGGCGGGGATCATCGATGAGAACCTTATTTCTTCGCAAATTGCGAAGGACGATAAGATGCAAACTTTGACGAGGGTTTTTCAGCGAGACGAGGACAGGCAGCTTCTTCAGATAGCTTATTTCATCCTTTTCGATCAATTTGTAGGCTGTCAATACCACCCCGTTATCCAACGCTATTTCGAGCAAATCACGATAAGTATAGCGACCGCCTTTATGATCGGGTTTGGCCAAGCGGAGGTATCTGGGCGTTTTATGAGCATAGCAAAGGAGCATCTTCAGCGAGGCGAAACCGCAATCGTAATCATTTCCTTGGAAGGCAAAATAGCGCATGAATTGTCCACGAGATATATAAGATGCTGGGAACCGAATTCGCTATGAATAAAAAAAGGAAGCAATGCTTCCAATTTTGTTTAGAATTTTTTGCGGCGAGCCATCTCGCTCTTCAACTTCTTTTTTAAGCCGGGTTTGAGATAGAATTCGCGCTTGCGAGCTTCCTGAAGTGTGCCCGCCTTGTTGACTTGGCGCTTAAAACGGCGTAGCGCTTCATCAAGAGACTCATTGTCTCGGACGACTGTTTTCGGCATGTTCACACCTCCTTTCGCAAGATCTATCGATTAGTTATCAGGCTATTCGCTGACGATTTTGACGCCCGACGAAGTGCCGATGCGGCTCGCTCCGGCAGCGACCATCTTCTCGAGGTCTTCCTTGGAGCGGATGCCACCGCTGGCTTTGACGCCGATCTGCGGTCCGACGGTATCGCGCATGAGCTTGACGTGTTCGACGGTCGCACCTCCGGTCGAGAATCCGGTCGAGGTTTTGACATAGTCAGCGCCGGCTTTGACGGCGGCGCGGCAGCATTGCACGATTTCTTCGTTGGTCAAGAGACAAGTTTCAAGGATGACCTTTAGCAGGCGGCCTTGACAGGCGATTTTGACCATGTTTATCTCATTGGCGATGAACTCGTAGTCATGGGCTTTGGCCATCGAGACGTTGATGACCATATCGATTTCCTCGGCTCCTAATTCGACGGCTTTTTTGGTCTCGCAGACTTTGACGTCGGCAAGGGTTGCGCCGAGGGGAAAGCCGATGACCGTGCACACTTTGACGCCGCTGCCTTCGAGCAGTTTTTTGGCGACGGGGACGAAGCAAGGATTGACGCAGACCGACATGAATTCGTGTCTGGTCGCTTCATCGCAGAGTTTGGCGACGGCTGCTAGTGATGCATCTGGTTTCAGCAGAGTATGATCGATAAGTTTGTTGTATTCCATGAAATTTCCTCCGAAAATCATTTTACCACACTAATGACAGCGTGCTTATTTGCTTTTTGCTTTCGCGGGTTTTTCGGCGGGTTTTTCTTCTTTGGCTTCGGCTTTTGCTTTTGCTTTTTTCACTTCGACGACTTTCTTGCCATCGTAGTATCCGCATTTGGGGCAGACATTATGGGACTTGATGGTCGCTCCGCAGTTGGCGCATTTAACCAAGCCTTCAACTTCGAGCTTTTGGTGCGTCCGGCGCATCCGCTTTTTTGTCTTTGACGTTCTTCTAAATGGTACGGCCATAGTGTTATCTCCTTGTGTAGGCTTGTTAATTATAATCTATTACTATCGTAAGTCAATAGGAAATACTTAAAAAACCTCCGAGTTTATCGCTGATTCATCCGGTCCGCGATAGGCGACGGAAAAGACTTTTCCCGCCACATCAATCGGGCTTTGGACACGGACCTCGAGATAATTCGAAGCGTGGCCGCGATAGGTCTTGCTCATCGCGTCGTAATCTTCGAAAATCACCTCGAGGACCCGCCCTTTAAAGAGCGCTTGATACTTTTCGTGAAGGCGATCCGACAAGCGCAATAAACGCTCGCCGCGCTGCTTTTTAATTGCATCATCGACTTGATTGGGAAGCGAAGCCGCAACCGTGTGTTCTCTATGAGAAAACGGAAAGACGTGAAGTTCGGAAAATGCCATTGCCTCAATAAAATCATACGTCTCTTGAAATTCTTCTTCGGTCTCGCCGGGGAAGCCGACGATGACATCGGTGGTAAGGGCGATCAAGGGCTGGGCCGCCCTTATTTTTTCAATCGTCCGCATATAATCTTCGAGGTGATAGCGGCGATTCATGCGCCGTAAGACGCCCTCTGATCCGCTCTGCAGCGGAATGTGGAGATGATGAGCGATATTGTCGTGTGCGGCGAGCAGAGCGATGAAATCATCATCGATCTCGGTCGCCTCGATTGAGCTGATGCGCAAGCGATATAAATTAGGCGTGGCTTCGATGATTTCGCGTATTAAGCGCGAGAATGAATAATTTGGCAAATCCTTGCCGTAACCGCCCGTGTGGATGCCGGTGATGACGATTTCGCGATAGCCATTATCGATCAGGGCTTTAATCTCTTTGATGACATCCTGAGGCTTGCGGCTCCGCGACTTACCGCGGACGTAAGGGATGACGCAGTACGAGCAAAAATTGTCGCAGCCGTCTTGCACTTTGACAAAAGCGCGCGAAGTCATGGGTTGGAAGAGCGTCGCGATTTCTTCGTAGGCGAAATGGCGCGGTTCAGCATCGATTTCAACGCGGGGGACGCGGCGCATTAAAGCCTCATTGACGTAGTTGAGAATTTCATTTCTCTTACTCGTCCCGAGGACTAAATCCGCTCCGCATTCGGCGACCACCGCCGCTCCTTCTTGCTGGGAGTAACAGCCCATCACCGCGATGAGGGCACGGGGATGAGCGTTTCGAAATTTGCGGATGTGCTGGCGGGATTTTTTCGCGGCCATACCCGTCACCGTACAAGTGTTGACGATGACGAGATCTGGCGTTTCGCCCACTTTAGCTTCCCGCCACTTTTCTTTTAGAAAAAGTTCGCGGACTGCGTCGCTTTCATAAGTGTTGACCTTGCAACCTAAGGTAAAAATGGTGAAGAGCATTATTTTATTTTCTTGATCAGCGACATGCGAAAATGATAGTCGGTGCTGCGGATGCGGCTGATCAGCTTTTCCGAGACGAGCTTCTTGTCCACCAGCGTTTGCAGCATGAGCTCTTTGTCGCTGGCGGCGTAAGCGGCAATCACCGGGCGAATCCGCTCTAAGAGATGGTGGTAATCGGGGTGGCGAATCCCGCGGTCGAACAAGGCGATTTTGTTATCTAGGCGACCTTGCCGATCGATGAAGTAGATGGCTTGGTAATCGTAGTGAAAAACGGCCATGATGTCTTCGTTGCTATACACTTTGACAAATTGCGTGAATAGCGAGTCGAAGAGATTGAAGTGGTAGATTTCAAAAGGATCGGTGACGAGAGTCTCAAATTCGTCGACTAATTTATCGTAGGGCGGGACGAGGAGCTTTTCAAATTCTTCCGAGTAAATTTGGTTGATGACCCGATTAAAAATCGGAACGTAGAGGCGGATTTTGTCGTCGGTCGCAAACGGCAAATCGACGATTTTCTCGCGGATGAATTTGCGAAAAAAGGCCGGATCCTTTTCGCGCTTGATAACATCGTCGTTATCGACCGCAATGCGGACGGCCTGTTCGATGGCCTTTTTATTCTTGAGGGCGCGGATGATGATATTAGCCCGGATAATCTCAAAATCCGTGCTCGCCAAAGCGAGGTGGTGGTATTGCGGAAAGCGCTCGAGCATCAAGCGGTTTTTTAAAAAGAAACGATTCTCTTCGCTGTCGACGAAGCTTTGAAAGCGCTGGTTAGTTTCGAGAATTTCGTATAAGTTCATGGTTAGTTTTCCAAAGCGTTAGCAATCACGCATAAAGCATAGATTGAAGCCGTCTCGGCACGCAGGATGCGATGTCCGAGCGAAACGGGGATGTACTGACAAGATTTAGCCACTTCAATCTCCTCGGGGGCAAAGCCTCCTTCGGGGCCGATGACGATGGCGATGCGCTCTTGTTTTTTAAGCGATTTCAATATTTTGTTGAGACCGCTCGTCGGGCCGCTCTGCTGTTCGTAAGCGATCAATTTGTGATCGGCGCGAATGCTCGCCAACTTGGCGATATCATCTAGATAGGAGATCGTGGGAATATGGATGCGCTGCGATTGTTCCGCCGCTTCTTTCAGTATTTTTCGAAAACGCGACAGCTTATCGATGAGATCGCGGTGATTAAAATTGACGACAGTGCGGGAAGTGTGGAGCAACACGACTTCGCGGACTCCCAATTCAGTAGCTTTTTGCAAGACGAGAGCGGTCTTGTCGCCTTTGATCGGCGCCATGATTAAGATGACGTCGCTCTTCAATTCGCGGTCTTCGCTGATCTCGCCTTGAACTCTGATGATCAAAGGCTTCATTTTCTCGATGTGGCAGAGATAGACTTTCCCGTTGGAGACGACTTCGATTTCGGTCGCGACGCGGCCTCGCATCACCTTGATTAAATGGAAAACGTCATCCTCGCAAAGGATGGCGCGGCCTTCGAAGATCTCTCCGAAATATCGCTGCATCAGCGCATCAGCACTCCATCGCCGTCTTTGACGTCATCACCGAGAAAACGCAAAGCGAAAAAGACTTGCCAGATGATTTGGACGATGACCGGAAACAAATAGGCCCATAGCGAAGGTAAAACCGTAAAAAAGAGCAGCGAGCCGCCGCCGCCGATCAAAAAGAGGGCGATGAAGAGGAAGAGGAGACCTTGCTGCGGTTTTTTGACGTAGAAAGCGTGCAAGCCGAGAAAACCGGTGGTCGCACACAAGATGGCGGCCGTCTTTTTGGCTTTGACGCGGACGAGTATCTCCTTTGGTTCGATCGCATCGCCGATGACTTTGGTGATGTCGATCGTTTCTAAAGAAACGTCTTTTAGCGGATATTCGATGCCGCAAAAAGGACAGCGGTCTTTGTCCATTCGTTCAATTTTTCGTTTGCAACTCCGACAATAGGGCATGGTTATAACTCAATTATGTAGTATACCACATAAACGGAAAATGATTTCCAGCAATAAAAGAATTGTTTTAGCCCAGAAAATATCCTAGTCGCGATCGGCTTGGGATGACGCCGTGAAAATCAATTTGGCATCCGGTCCGACATCCAGGAGATATTTCACCTTGGTCGTCAGTTCTCCGCTGATAATTTTGCGGGCGATGGCCGTCTCAATTTCCTTTTGTATGAAGCGTTTGAGGGGACGCGCGCCATACTCGATCGAAAAGCTGCTGTCGAGTATGTATTGGCGCAGTCTTTCGCTAAAATCCAAGGAAATATATTGAGTCTTTAGATGCTTTGACAAATCGCCGAGCAACTTATCGACGATTTTGAACTGTGTCTCCTTCGCCAGCGGATGAAAGTAGACCACTTCATCGATGCGGTTTAAGAATTCGGGGCGGAAAGTCGAGCGGACGAGGTCGTCGACGCGCTCGGTGTGGCCATCGATGAAGAACTCGCTCCCCAGATTGCTCGTCATGATGATGACCGTGTTTTTAAAGTTGACGGTCCGGCCTTGTGAATCGGTCAAGCGACCGTCGTCGAGGACTTGGAGCAAGAGGTTAAACACTTCGGGATGGGCTTTTTCAATCTCGTCAAAAAGGACGATGGAATATGGGCTGCGCCGCACTTTTTCGGTCAGTTGACCACCTTCTTCGTAGCCGACATATCCGGGTGGGGCGCCGATCAAGCGCGACACCGAGAATTTTTCCATGTACTCGGACATATCGATGCGGATGATGCGCGTCTCGCTGTCGAAAAGGGCTTCGGCCAAACTGCGCGCCACCTCAGTTTTACCGACGCCGGTCGGACCTAGAAATAAGAAGGAGCCGATGGGGCGGTTGGGATTGGCGATTCCGGCCCGCTGCCGCAAAATGGCGTCGCTGACCAGCTGAATCGCTTGATCTTGGCCGATTACGCGCTGTTTTAAAGTATCTTTGAGGGTCAGCACCTTTTCGCGATCGCCCTGCATCAAGCGACTGACTGGAATGTGCGTGCTGTTGGCCACCACTTTGGCCACTTCTTCTTCGGTGACGATTTCGGAGAGCAGATGATCTTGCTTATCTTTGCCCTCGATTTCCGCGAGCCTTTTTTCTAAATCGGGTATTTTCTTATATTGGAGTTCGCTGGCCGATTTATAGTCGCCGCGGTTAAAAGCGCTCTCGAGATCAAATTTGGCTCTCTCGAGTTGTCCCTTGATGACTTTGGCGGTTTGGATCATGTCTTTTTCATCCTGCCACCGCCTGCTGAGTTGCTCTTCGCTTTGGTATAGGCTATCTAGTTCCTCGTTAAGTTTTTTGAGTCGTTCCTTGCTGACATCATCTTTTTCTTTGAAAAGGGCGACTTTTTCAATTTCGAGCTGGCGAATCTTGCGGGTGACGGCATCGAGTTCCGAGGGCATGCTCTCGATTTCGACGCGAATCGATGCGCACGCCTCATCGATTAAGTCGATGGCTTTGTCGGGCAAAAAGCGGCTCGTCAAATAGCGGGTGCTCAGCGCCACGGCCGCCACGATCGCGCCATCGGTGATCTTGACACCGTGGTGCGACTCGAAGCGCTCTTTTAAACCCCGCAAGATCGAAATGCTGTCTTCCGGAGACGGTTCGTCGATCAAAACAGTTTGAAAACGGCGCTCCAAAGCTCGGTCTTTTTCGATGTACTGCCGATATTCGTTGAGTGTCGTCGCGCCGATACAATCGATTTCGCCGCGCGCCAACATCGGCTTCAGCATGTTCGAGGCATCGAGGGCGCCGTCGGTGCGACCGGCTCCGACAATTAAGTGAATTTCATCGATAAAAAGGATGATTTTGCTATCCGATCCTTTAATTTTATTTAAGACTGCTTTTAGCCTCTCTTCGAATTCGCCGCGGTACTTGGCGCCGGCGACGAGAGCGCCCATATCGAGTTCGTAAATCTCTTTGTCTTTAAGCGATGCCGGGACATCGGCTTTGATTATCCGCTGGGCTAAACCTTCCAAAATGGCCGTTTTACCGACACCTGGTTCCCCTAGTAAAATGACATTGTTCTTCGTCTTGCGCGACAAGATCTGGACGATTTTGCGAATCTCTTCATCGCGGCCGATCACGGGATCAATTTTCCCTTCCTTGGCTTCTTCGGTGATGAGGCGCCCGAATTTTTTTAAGACTTCTGGATCTTGGCTGTAATCAATTGGTCCTTCCATAATAATCACCTCTTTGGCACTCTAAAAGTTTAAGTGCTAATCTTATTATAAGACCATTTTAGCACTTGTCAAGTGAGAGTGCTAAATATGACAAAAATAACACTTCCTTATGAAGTGAGATTTATCTCAAAGAGGAGTTGGGTCCACTCTTATTTCGGCGCGTCGGTCGGTGTGGAGTCCGAGCGCTGAGGTCCAGCCGCCGGCTTTTTCTTCTTGTCGGGAATGATATAGCTGAGGATCATCGCGATGAGAAACATATTGAGAATCGGGCTGGCAAAAATCACGGAGAGGTAGGGGATGCCAAACGAGTCGAGCACTCGATAGAAATCGGTGACCAAGGTAATGCCGAATCCGAGGCTTAGCGAAATTGATAAGACGAGGATGGTCTTGGCGTCAAAACCGATTTCGGCGACCATTTGCATCCCGACCACCGCAATCGACCCGAAGAGGATGAGCATGCACCCGCCGAGGACGGGTTCGGGAATGGTGATCAAGAAGTTGGCGATCGGCGGAAACAGGCTGGCGACGACCAAGAAGAGAGCGCCGATGAAAATCGTGTAGCGATTGACGACTTTGGTCTGGGCGACGATGCCGACGTTTTGCGAGAATGTCGTGAGGGGCATCGAGCCGAAGAGAACTCCGACGACGCTGTTCGCGGCATCAGCCGTGAGGGCCCCAGCGATTTCGCGGTCGGTGGGATCGCGGCCTAAACCCATGCGTGCTAATGTCGTCGTATCGCCGATGCATTCGACCGAGGAAGCGAGATAGCAAATCGCGACGATGAGAATCGGGACCAGTTCGAACTTCAAAGAAGTTAAATCGATAATAGTTGGCAGAGCGATAATGCCACCGCTCGCCAAAGAGCTGAGATTGAGCATGCCGGGAAAGGGGATGGAGACGAGGTAGCCGACGGCCATGGCCACCAAGATGGCGAGGTTGTTCCACACGCCTTTGACCACAATATTCCAGATCACGGCCGTCGCCAAGGTGATGAACGCCACGAGAGCGTATTGCCACAGCATCTGATTATTGGCTGTGCCGGCTACGACGCCGGCTAAATAAGTCGAGCCGCCAAAAAACTGGGCGCTGCCGACCGATAGGAGCGATAAGCCGATGGCGATGACGACGGCGGCTTGAACGACCGGTTTGATAAAGCGCCGCCAGTACTTGGCAAAGATTCCTAAGACGAAGATGATGAGACCGCCGGCGATCAAGGCTCCGAAGATGGTGCCGGCGTCTTGAATGGCAATCAGCGCGCTCACGAACGTAAATGACGTGCCGACCACGACCGGTAGGCGCGAGCCGATCAGCACTTGGATGATCGTGCCGAGGCCGGCCATGAAGATCGCCCCGCGGATGGCTTGCGCCGTCAAGTCCGCGTTGCCCGTCAAACTAAAAACGATGATCACCGGCGTGATATTGGCGACGAACATCGATAGGACGTGCTGCAAGCCAAAGGGGATGGCCTTTAAAAGCGGCACGCGGCCGTTGACACTGTAAAGATGCTCGGTCTTCGCGTTTGTGAACATCGACGCGATGCTGGCAAATATCTTCTTCATATTAATAATGCTGTCTGTCTTTGATATTATTGTATTCTTCGAATAATTTTAGGCATTGTTTGCGATCTAGTTCGATGACGAGTTCATCTTTTTTTCCGGATTCGTTGATCTCGTAAAAGACTTTATCGCGAAAGCCGATGCCCTCGGTATCGACGATATTGCAACCGAAATACACCTTCGCAATATTGGCCCATAAAATGGCTCCGAGGCACATCGGGCACGGTTCGGCCGTCGTATATAATTCGCACCCGCTCAAATCGTAAGTGCCCAATTTTTTGCAAGCTTTGTGAATCGCCATCATCTCGCCATGGCATGTCGGATCTTGATTTTTGAGAACTTGATTATGACCTTTAGCAATCACGAGGCCGTCTTTAACGATGACGCTTCCGAAGGGTCCGCCGTGACCGCCGCGAATGCCTTTGCGAGCTTCATTGATGGCCATTTTCATAAATTTGTTCATAATCGATCCTCACAATCATAAATATATTATCACACGCGAATATAAATTCTATCAATTCTATCAAAAAAGAGACTCTTATGAGCCTCTTCACTTAATTGCGGAAGTTTTTGCGGAATTTTTCGAAGACGTTCTCGCCGCTAGCTTCGCTCTGGCGATAATTTTCGAGGAGTTCCTTCTGCTTGCGATTCAGATTTTTGGGCGTTTTGATTTCTAGATGGATGAATTCATCGCCGGGGTTGCCGCTCCGCATATCCTTGAGGCCTTTGCCCTTTAACTTGAGGATGTTGTCGGGTTGCGTTCCGGCTGGAATTTTGACCTCGACATTGCCGTAGACGGTCGGCACTTCGATGGTCGTGCCGAGCGCGGCGTCGACAAAGCTGATCGGAATCGAGATGTGGATGTTGTTGCCGTCGCGTTTGAAATGCGGATGGGGATTGACGATGATCTCGATGAAGAGGTCACCGTTCGGCCCGCCATTAGCGCCGCGGCCCCCGCGCCCTTGAACGCGGATTTGCTGTCCGGAGTTTATACCGGCGGGGACATTGACGTCGATGTCGCGCTTGACGCGGTTATAGCCTTTGCCACCGCACGTCGTGCATTTGTTGTCGATGATTTTGCCGCTGCCGCCGCAAACTTGGCACGTCGTCTGACCTTCCATGATGCCGAATAGAGTTCGCTGCTGAGTGCGGACGTAACCTTTGCCATGGCAATTCGAACACGTGTGAATGTCTTTCGAGCTGTGGGCACCGCTGCCGCCACACGTCGTACAAGTCTCGTCGTATGAGACCGGGACGGTGTATTTGCGGCCGCTGACGGCATCCGTGAACTCGATGCGGATGCGCATCAGAGTATCCTCGCCGCGCCGCGCGGCATTGGCGTCGCTACGAGTGCGAGTGCCACCACCCATGAACGAATTGAAGATGTCGCCGAGATTTATGTCGCCAAAACCCGCGCCCGAAAAACCCGCGCCCGAAAAAGGATTGCCTCCGCTCGAGGTCCCTTGTTCGAAAGCGGCATGGCCGAATTGGTCGTAAGTCGCCCGCTTATTATCGTCGTAGAGAATGTCATAAGCTTCTTGAACTTCTTTAAACTTGGCTTCTGCCCCAGGTTCTTTGTTGATGTCGGGGTGGTATTTTTTTGCCAAGCGGCGATAGGCGGACTTGATATCGTCTTTGCTCGCACCTTTGGCGAGCCCGAGCACTTCATAATAATCGCGTTTGGTGGCCATAAGTCTCCTTTATTACTAAAGCGAAGGGGCAATTAGCCCCCACGCTCGTGAGTGATTAGTTTTTCTTTTCGGTGAAATCGGCATCGATGACATCGTCGGGGCTGGCGCCGCTATCCTTGGCTTCAGCTTCGGGTTGCGGTCCGGCTTCGGCATGCGGGGCTTTTGCGCCGGCATTGGCCATCATCGCCGCCGCCTGTTCGAGTTCGCCTAAACGATTGCGCAAGGTGTCGATGTCGTTGGCATCAAGCGCCGCCTTTAATTCATCGCGGAGCTTGGTCGTCTGCTCTTTTTGGGCCGCTTCGAGGCTGTCGCCTTTTTCGGCGAGGGCTTGATCGATGCTCGCGATATATTGCTCGGCTTTGTTCTTGACTTCGACTTCTTCTTTGCGCTTTTCGTCGGCGTCGCGGTTTTCTTCGGCTTCGCGAACCATGCGATCGATGTCAGATTTGGAAAGTCCGCTCGTCCCCGAGATGGTGATCTGCTGCTCTTTTTGGCTATCGAGGTCTTTAGCTGTGACTTTAACGATACCATTAACGTCGATTGAGAAAGTGACTTCGATGCGCGGTTCGCCGCGGCGGGCGGGCTTGATACCCGTCAGCTGGAAGTGGCCGAGCAATTTATTGTCCTTCGCCATCGGCCGTTCGCCTTGGTAGACCATGATGTCGACGGCGGGTTGGTTGTCAGCCGCGGTCGAGAAGATCTGCGACTTGGTCGTCGGAATGGTCGTGTTGCGCGTGATCAGCGGGGTCATGACTTCGCCGAGTGTTTCAATACCGAGGGTCAAAGGTGTGACATCGAGTAAGACGACGTCTTTGACGTCACCGGCGACGATGCCACCTTGAATCGCGGCTCCGACCGACACGGCTTCATCTGGGTTGACCGAGAGATTTGGAGTCTTGCCCGTCAGCTTCTTGACTAATTCTTGAACGGCTGGCATTCTGATTGAACCACCGACCAGCAAGATTTCATCGATATCATTAGCGGTTAGTTTCGCATCGGCGAGTGCTCTTTTTAAAGGTGCTTCGGTGCGCGCCAAGAGGTGTTTGGTCAAATCTTGGAATTTAGCTCTCGAGAGTTTGGTTTCAAAGTTGATGGGGCCGGCGCTCGACATGCCGATGAACGGCAGAGAAATCGTCGTTTCTAACGAACTTGAAAGTTCGATTTTGGCTTTTTCGGCCGCTTCGATGAAGCGCTGCTCGGCCATCTTGTCGGTCAGATCGACATTGTGGGCAATCTTGATCTGAGCTTTGATCCAGTCGGCCAGCACTTTATCCCAGTCGTCGCCGCCGAGGTGGTTATCACCTGAGGTTGAAACGACTTCAAAGGTGCCGTCGCCGATATCGAGTATCGAGACGTCGAACGTTCCACCGCCGAGGTCGTAAACGAGTATTTTACCAGCCTTTTTGTTCTCAAGGCCATAGGCGAGAGCAGCCGCGGTCGGCTCGTTGATGATGCGGACGACATCGAGGCCGGCGATGACGCCAGCATCCTTGGTCGCCTGCCGTTGGGCGTCGTTGAAATAGGCGGGGACGGTGATGACGGCTTTTTTAATCGCGTGGCCGACATTATCTTCCGCGTACTTCTTCATATAGCCTAAGACTTTGGCGCTGATTTCCTGGGGTGTGAAATCTTTCTTGATGCACTTGATGTGCAGCTTTTCGGATGTGCCCATCTTCCGTTTAATAGATAGAACGGTGTCGGGATTAGTTACGGCTTGCCGCTTTGCGGCATTGCCGACGATTTCCTCACCGTTAGCTTTAAAGGCCACAGCCGAGGGCGTCGTATTTGTGCCTTCGGGATTGGGGATGACTTTCACCTTTCCGTCGGCTTGTAGATAACTAGCGACTGAGTTGGTGGTACCTAAGTCGATACCGAGAATAACTTCTTTTGACATAATGGATATTTCCTCCTATGATTAAGCGTCTTTAGTGACGCTGGTTTCCGTATTTGATTCTCCGTCTTTAATCTCTTTCTTAACTTCGGCAGCTTTTGCTTTGCTGACGATGACGTTCGCCGGACGGATGAGGCGATCTTTTAATTTGTAACCTTTGTTGAGAACGCGGACGATTAGATTGGGTTGGCCGTCTTTTTCTTCGGCTTCCATCGCGTGCATCGTCCGAACATCAAACGGCTCTCCTTCTTTGGGCGCGATTTCTTTGACGCCTTCTTTGTCTAAGACGGCGAGCAGATTCTGATAGATGTACTGGAACCCAACTAAATAGTTTTTGAGATCCTGATTGGTCGGTTCCATCGAAAGGGCGAAGTAGAAGCCATCGAGGATCGGGAGCAGTTCGGCGATGAATCCCTCGGCCCGATATTTGAGCCCTTCGCTCAATTCGCGCTCCAGGCTCTTGCGCAGATTTTGCGTATCGGCGTAGGCCTTATAGTATTCATTCTTCCAGTGGTTGGCATCAGCTTTCCACTTTTCGATCTCCGCTTCTTTGACTTCGATCTTGTGGCGGAACGACTTCCGCTCTTTGTCTTTACTTTCTTCTTCGCTTTTTTCTTCTTTCTTGATTTCCGGATTTAATTCTTTTTCCACCCGTTGTCATCCTCCTTTGTTGATTTTTTTACCAGATCATCACGATCTTCGAAGTGCTTTTCGATGGTGTCGACGACATATTCGAGATAGCTGATGACCTTTTCATAATCCATGCGCCGCGGTCCGACGATGGCGATGTTGCCTTCTTTTTGGCCGGGGACTTTGACTTTGGCCGAGACGATGGCGACGTCTTCGAGGTCATTATCGCTTTCGCCGATGCGAATCGTTAATTCGCCTTCCCCTTGCTCGGTGATATCGCGTATCAATTCGGGCGAGCTGAGCATCTGCATGATCTTCTTTAATTTATTGATATCGTGCGAATATTCAGGTTGATCGAGCAGCTTGTCGCGACCGTAGAGGCTCAAGCGATCGGAAGCGAAGCGCAAGAAGGTTTCGAGCATAGCTTGATATAAAATATCATGCCCGACGATCAAATCGCTGATCAGCGGCTTGATGGCCTGCATCTTGGGGACTAATTCCGAGATTGGCGTTCCCGAGAGGCGGTCATTGAGCAATTTGACGCACGATTGAACATCGTCGATCTTAATTTTTTCAGCGATGTTGAAAGTCTTGTTTTCGACGTAGCCGGTATCGGTGACGAAGACGGCCGTGGCCGATCTTTCGCCGATTGGAATAATTTGGAGATTGACGAGTTTTTCCTCGTTGGCGTTCGGACCTAAAACGACGCTGACGAGATTGGTCATGTGCGAAAGAATTTCGCAAGATTCCCTGATCACCGCTTCGGATGATTGAACTTTTTGGTCGAGAACCGTCTGAATGCGGTGCTTAATTTCCTCGTCGATCGATTTTTCGCGGAGGTTATCGACGTAGTAACGATAGCCTTTACTTGAGGGGACGCGGCCGCTGGAAGTGTGCGTCTTCTCGATGAAACCATCGGCTTCTAGGGCGTTCATCTCACTGCGGATCGTCGCTGACGAAAAATCTAAATGGTACTCATCGATGAGCGTTTGGCTGCCGACGGGTTGCGCCGTCTTGATGAAGTGGTCGACTACTAATTTTAAGATCTGATCGCGACGGTTCATAGTTTGGTCCTTATTAGCACTTTTATCGGCTGAGTGCTAAGTATATTATATAGGCTCTTTTGGCACTGTCAAGTAGTAAGTGCTAAAAAAGTGAAAAGAAACACATAAATAAAAAAACCACACTAGTGTGGTTATCTAGTCGCGTATCCTGTTAACGGTGCCGGTAATCGACGACGACCGTCTCGGTGATGCGGTCGAAAATCGTGCGCTCCGTATGGATCGAAATCATATAGATGGCGTTGACGATGACCATCGGTAGAAGCCCGATTGTCACGCCGCGGATAAAAGCTTCGCGAGCCGTGACGGGGAGGCGGTTTGGGTGCATGATCTTAATTCCCATAATTAACGACCCGAGTGTAAACCCGCGCGAAATCATCGAAAAGATAAAGGTGAAGACGATGTATAAAAGATAGGTTGCGATTTCCACGACCAAAAAATAGAAGTAGAGAGGCACGCTCGGACCATCGGGGAGATGAAAATACAAAAGGAAAGCCACGACGAGCGGAGGCGCGAAGGCGATGAGCAGGTCGATGAGATAGGCGATGACGCGTTTTTCGTACCGGGCGATTTCCATAATTTTAGATGATGAGCAGGAGAATACGATCCAAGATCATCAGTCCATCGTCGGACAATCGTATTCTACCATTCGATTTTAGCATAAGACCGGCCTTAATCGTATCCCGGAATATCGCGAGGCGGTCGGCGAGGGCTTGTTCGCCATAACGGCGGACGTACTCGCTGATTGCAAAGCCATCTTCGAGCCGCAGGTTGAGCATCCAGAAATACTTCTCATCCTCCTCTTTCGATAGCCGCTCTTCGCCCTGCTTGGTCACCCCTTGCAAATACTTGCTCATATTGCGCGTGTTTTCGTAGCGGACGCCGCCCAGAAAACCGGCCGCGCCCAATCCCACGCCGTAATACGGTTCGTTTCTCCAATAGGTGAGATTGTGCCTCGCCATGTGGCCGGGCTTGGCAAAATTCGATACTTCGTAACGAATATATCCGGCGCGGCGGAGCTCTTCGAGGATGATGTCGTAGTGACGGCGCGAGTCGTCTTCATTTTGCTCGTTGCATCCACGCTGATAAAAAATAGTGCCCGGATGGATCGTCAGAGAATAGACGGAAAGGTGCTCGGGATTGAGTTCGAGCAGGCGTTTTATGTCGGTGCGGAGCATAGTTTCGCTCTGCGAAGGAACGCCGTAAATCAGATCGAGATTGATGTTGTTGAAGCCTAAACCACGGGCTTGTTCCACCGCTTTTTGCACGTCGCTAAACGTATGTTTCCGATTCATGTTC
The DNA here is from genome assembly GCA_041654095.1 of Bacilli bacterium. Lineage (GTDB taxonomy): Bacteria > Bacillota_I > Bacilli_A > RFN20 > CAG-826 > UBA1424. The sequence goes on along the minus strand of JBAZED010000004.1, from coordinate 51,373 downwards.
TTCAGCATCTCGTCATCGGTTGATTGCGCGCCGATGGACAGGCGGTTGACGCCGTAGCGGCGCATCAGAATCAACTTCACCGCGCTGAGCTGCTCGACATTTGCCTCGACCGTGAACTCGCCAGAAGGAGCGAGATAAGGTTGTATTTGCTTAAGGAGGCGTTCAAAAAGATCGTCGTTCAGGGCGCTGGGCGTGCCCCCACCGACATAGATTGTCGCGACTTTATCAATATGATAAGAGTCTAGTTCCTTAAACAAGTTATCGAGATAAGAAAAAGCCATTTTCTCGTCATAGAGCATTTTCGGAAAATCGCAATAATGACAAAGATGATGGCAAAAAGGAATGTGGAGATAGAGCGAATTAGCCTTTGGGCTTGTCCTTTTCGGACTCGGGAGTTTGTTCATGTGCCGTTTTTAACATCTCCTCTTTAATCTTTTCGTCTTCGATCGGTCGCAAGACGCGATTTAGTTCTTCTTCGATGGCCTTTTCCTCGTCGATGGGTTGGTCGTCTTTACTTTGCAAACCTCTGATGTGCTTCTTGGCGAAGATGACGCCTAAGACGATTAGTCCGAAAAAGGCGAGCAAGGAAAAGAGGATGACCGGCGTCTCCCATCCGGCAGCAGCTAAGTTTATCAATAATAATGGTTTCATGGCGAGGCCTCTTCTTTATATTTTCACGGGTGTGTAAACGAATTTGTTCTTGATATTCTCACGACGATAATAACCGAGTTGCGCTAAATTGTCCATCGAAGTTCGCGCTGTTTCGTAGACCACATCCATGTCTTTCTTATACATCGCGATCGTGTAGTATTTTCCCAAGGTCCGATGTCGGGCGTAAAATTCAGCTTGTTTGGGACGCAGGAGCGGATTTGATTCCAGCAGATTTTTCATGACTGATTTAACGTCTTCTTCCTTTGGAAGCTCAGCGGGTTGCGGCATGGCCAAAACTTCGGGATGAACTTCTTTGACGACCGGCGCTTCTCTCTGCTTGTGAACCGGCTCTTCTCTGATGGCGGGCTTGGCCACCGGCTTAGGCTCTTCGACGGGCTTAGCGATGGGCGCTTCGCCGTCGAGAGACCGGAACTCGCGCTTGACTTCCTTCATCTTCGTCTGGGTGACGAGGTCTAAGAAGGACTGAACTTCGCCCAGGACGATATCGATGATGGCCAAGAGAGCATACGTCAAGTCGTTCGTCTTTTGAACCTCGAGAAAGACTTTCCGGAAGTTCTCGTTGCGCATCTCCAAGAGCGATTCGAGCGGTAAAAAGGCGCTGACTTCGCCGATATCGTTATGCGACAGTATACTCTTTACTAAAAGTAAAGCGATTTCTTCATTGTGACTTTCAAATGGTTTGACATAGTCGATGAAATAGTAGGCGGCCACGACTTTGACGACAAAGCTGATTTCGCTGTTGTTGATAAAATCGAGCAGATCGTTCATCAGAAATTCGATCGTCGCGGCTGGAGCAAAATCATATTCCTTTCCTATCAAGGTCTGATTCGGGCGCGAAAAATCTTTTTCGCGATAGAAAGTGACGAGCTCGGTTTGGCCGATGATGCGGGCATAGATGTCCGCCAAAAAATTCTCGTCGATCGGATCGTGATGAAATTCTTCAAAATGCCGCAGCGTTTTATAATAGTCGGCTAAAGAGGCATGCGCAGAATTAAAATTCTGACCGGTGACGATGGCCATGATATCGACGTCGGTCGCGACGATGTTGTTCTTTTGAGCCAGCGCGGCGAGAATCTTGCGGTAGCTCTCTTTTTGAATGGCAATTCGCTCGGAAGCTTCGCGATCGAATTGTGAAAATTGGCTCATCGCCCTAGTCAGCTTGCGCTCTAAATTGGTAATCCGATCGGTAATATTTGGGGTAAAAGTGACGCGCAGCGGCCGTTTCGCAATATCCCGCAATGAGAGCAAGCGACTGAAACGGCTCCGGTATTCTTCGATATTGCGCCAGATTGAGTCGATCAAGCTGGTGTTGAGCGCCCGCATCACATCGAGGCGCGACGAGTATGTTTCATCGGTAAAGCGAATCGATAGATCTGAATTTGCCATAATAATGTCCTCGCTATAATCTTATCGAGCCTTTCCCAATATTTCAATAATTTAAACTAAAAAAGTACTAAACTTATGCTAATTCATTCGTCATCTATAGATAGTATCGTCATGAAAGCTTGTTGAGGAACCTCGACGTTGCCGATTGTCTTCATCCGTTTCTTGCCTTCTTTTTGCTTGTCGAGCAGCTTTCTTTTGCGGCTGATATCACCGCCATAGCACTTGGCTAGGACGTCTTTGCGGACGGCTTTGACGTCGGCGCGGGCGATGACTTTGCCGTTGATCGCCGCCTGAATCGGAATTTCGAATTGCTGGCGCGGAATGATGCCGCGGAGCTTGGAGACAATCGCGTTGCCGCGACCGTAGGCGGAGGCGCGATGGACGATGCTCGAAAGGGCGTCGATGACGTTGCCGTTTAACAAAATATCCATCTTGACGAGTTTAGAAGCTTTGTAATCGCCGAGGACATAGTCGAAAGAGGCATATCCCTTCGTGAAGCTTTTCAATTTATCAAAGAAATTATAAATAATTTCCAGTAATGGCAATTCGTAGTTTAGAATCATTCTGGTGTCGTCGAAATACTCGAGATTGACATAGATGCCGCGCTTCTCCTGGCAGAGTTCCATGATCGGGCCGATGTATTCCTTCGGCGTCATGATCGCGGCTTTGACATATGGTTCTTCAATTGATTCGATCAGCGTCGGGTCGGGCAGTTTTGAAGGGTTGTCTAGGCTGATGGTCGTGCCGTCGGTCATATTGATGCGGTAGACGACGCTCGGAGCCGTCAAAATCAGATTGAGATTGTATTCTCTTTCGAGCCGCTCCTGAATAATGTCCATGTGCAAGAGTCCCAAAAAGCCGCAGCGAAAGCCGAAACCAAGGGCTTGCGAGGTCTCGGGCTCAAAGACTAACGATGAATCGTTCAGAGCTAATTTTTCAAGGGCATCTTTTAGTTCGGGATACATCTTGTTATCGACCGGATACAAGCCGCAATAGACCATCGGGTTCATGCGCCGGTAGCCGGGCAAGGCCTCCTCAGCCGGATTGTTGACTAAAGTCACGGTATCACCGGGGAAGATATCTTTGATGTCCTTGATCTGCGCCGCGATGTAACCGACTTGGCCGGTTCTTAAACTATCCTGCTTCACTTCGTGAGGGGCGTGGATGCCCAGTTCGGTCACGAGGTATTCTTTGTCGATGGCCATCAAGCGGATGCGGTCGCCGACTTTGACCTGGCCGTTTTTGACGCGGACTAAAGCGATAACACCGCGATAAGAGTCGTAATACGAATCGAAAATTAAGGCTTGCAGAGGCGCGTTATTGTCCCCGCGCGGCGCCGGGATGTGCTTGACGATTGACTCCAAAACACCTCTGACCCCTAAACCGGTTTTGGCCGAGATTTTCAGAGCGTCTTCGGTCGGGATTCCAATTCGATTCTTGATTTCATCAAGAGCCACCTCGGGTCTCGCGCTTGGCAAATCGATTTTGTTGACGACCGGAATAATCGTCAGATCGTTGTCCACCGCCAGGTAGACATTCGCTAGTGTTTGGGCCTCGACGCCTTGTGTCGCATCGACGACGAGGAGGCAGCCTTCACAGGCCGCTAAAGAGCGCGACACCTCATAGGTGAAGTCGACGTGCCCGGGAGTGTCGATCAAGTTGAAATCATAGGTTATGCCGTCATCGGCTTGGTATTTGATTGAAATCGCGTTGAGCTTGATGGTGATGCCTCGCTCACGCTCGAGATCCATATTATCGAGCAACTGCTCTTTCATCAGCCGCTTCTCGACGGTGTTCGTCAATTCCAAAATGCGATTGGCGAGAGTTGATTTCCCGTGGTCGATGTGGGCGATGATGGAGAAGTTGCGAATGTGGCTCTGATCGTATGGCATATTTCCTCTTCCGGTTTATTATAGCAAGAAGTTTATAAACTTCATGCTTTTTTCCAAAAAGATCGGATGCTGGCCGCCATATCTTCCAAGGTGATCACGACATCGTAGTGCGACCACTCATGCTTGAAGAGATCGCGATAGCGATTATTAAGAAAACGATCATCGATCAAGAGAGCCATGCCCCGGTCTTTTTCGCTGCGGATGACGCGGCCGACTGCCTGCATGACGCGGTTCATCCCCGGATTGACATAAGCGTATTCATATCCTTTTTGACCGCGCTTATCGAAGTAGTCGCGAATCAAATCGCGCTCAAAGCAGATCTGGGGGAGGCCGACGCCGATGACGGCGACGCCAATCAAGCGATCATCGATTAAATCAATGCCCTCGCCGAAGACGCCTCCGACCACCACAATGCCAATCGTCGTCTTGGTCGGGTTCAATGTAAAGCGATCCAAGAATTTCTCTTTTTCAATATCGGTCATCTCCCGGTTTTGAATGAAGACATCAGCGTCCTCCGGAAGTGATAGGACCTTGACGAGTTCATTTAAGTAAGCGTGGCTCGGCGCATAAATCAGGTAATTGCCGATTTTATGGGCGACAAACGATTCGATGTACTCGGCGACCAAGCGATAAGTATCGGCCCGATTCTTGTATTTGACGGAGACGGTCGGGGCGATCATCAGCAAGAGATTGTTGGCGTCGAACGGCGAAGGGAGCAACAAGACCGGATCGTCGTCTCGCCCGCCGGTCACATCGACATAGTATTCGTATGGCGAAAGGGTGGCCGAGAACAAAATCCGCCCTTTGACTTGGCTTAAACTCCGCCTTAGATGGTTGCTCGGATCGAGGCAATAGATGCTGATTTTGACGATTTCATCGGGTGTTTTAGTCACATAGAGCGTAAAGCTATCATCGGCGAATTCATAAATCTTAAGAAAGCGGTTCACATCGAGAAAGAACTGGCGGAAGTCTTCGTTTACATAGCTGTGATGATTGCGATTGATGTCTTGAGCAGCTAGCAAATAAGCCTCGAGAGCGCGGATTGTCTTCGGATCAAAAGCGGCGATGACCGTCTCGCCGACGGCGCTTGATTCCTTCAAAATTTTGAAGAGTTTGGCGATGCGGTTGTTGGCGTTTTTGATTTTCTTGTGCTCGAGGCGCCGCACGGCTTTTCGGGCTCTTTCAAAGGCTACCGAATCGAGCGAGGCGCTATACATGTCGCGACCTCGGTCGACTAAATTGTGGGCTTCATCGACTAAGACGAGCATGCGCGAAGCGTCGTTATCGAAATAGCGTCGGAAATAGACGAGGGGATCGAAGAGGTAGTTGTAATCGCAGATGATGACGTCGACGTAGAGGGAGAGGTCGAGCTGCAGTTCAAATGGGCATATGTGATGCGCGGAGGCGATGCGCGAGACCCGGCCGACATCGAAAGCGTCATAGCGCGCTAGCGATTTGGCGAGAACATCGCGTATTTTCGTATAGTAATCCTTGGCAAACGGGCATTCGTCCGGATTGCAGGCTTTACCTGGGCAAAAGCAAATCTTATCTTTCGCAGTGACGATGACTTCGCTTAGCTTGACGCCCTTTTCCTTCATTAATTCAACCGCTTGAAGGGCGGCTTCTTTGCCTGAATTCTTGGCCGTCAGATAAAAGATTTTTTCGTTGACGCCATCGCTGAAGGAACGGACGAAGGGGTAGAGCGTCGAAATCGTCTTGCCGATGCCTGTCGGAGCTTCGACGAAGAGCGTACCGCCATTCTTGGCGATGCCATAGGCGTACTTTGCGAGTTCGCGCTGGCCCTTGCGGAAGTTCAGAAAGGGGAAATCGAGCGCCCCCGCCGTCTCATTGCGCTTGTTCAAACGTCTTAGTACAATCGTATAAAATTCTAAATACGACTGGATATACGCGCGGATATCGGCTGCGAGTTCGCTTCGGGAAAAGACGTAATTCTTGACCATTTTGTCATCTTTGGTCTGATGGATATAAGTGAGGCGGACACCGATTTTGTCGAGGTTTTTTTCATTTGCGTACATCAAGGCGTAGCACTTGGCCTGACCGACGTGCCAGGCTTCTTGCTCGCGATGGAAATCATCGAGCTCGACGACCGTCGATTTGATCTCGTCAATAATCGCCAAATCATCATTGATGATGATTCCGTCAGCGCGCCCCTCGAGAAAGACGGTAAAACCATCGACTTCATACGTTCCGCCAAGCAGGTATTCGGAGAGATAATTGCTGCCTTGTTTGCTCTGATAAAAAGCGTGGATCCGCGTCCCTTCATTCATCGAACTGCGATTGAAAATGCGATTGTCGATGTCGCCGGTTCGCAGCACGAAATCCACTAGTTGGTGGACTGATAATTTGAGGCGGGTATCCATGTTAAGAAAGGATGGACCCAACTAGGTTTTTTTGACCGTTAACAAAATCTTTGTAGCTCAGTCGTTTGCGACCTTCGAGCTGCAGATCGAGCAGGGCGATTTGACCGTCGCTCAGCTGGACGATGACGCCGCCTTTGGTCGCGACGATCTCCCCGAGTTTTCCTTCGACGGCGCGTGAGTAAAATGACGCTTTGTAGATTTTAAGCTTGAGATTATTTAAAAGCAAATACGCACCGGGAGCTTCGCTTAAGGCTCGAATATAATCGACCATTTGCACAACCGGCAAATCAATGGTCATCTTCTCGTCTTCGGGCTTGATTTTGTTGGCGAAAGTCACCAGGCTTTCATCTTGTGATTCACCGGGGAGCTGACCACTTAAGTATAAAGGCAATTGCTCAATGATTAACTTCGAGGCCAAATCCGCCAATTTACGCGACAGAGTCGAGTAATTATCTTCGTTTTCGATGGCCATTGATGTTTTTGCAAACATCTTGCCGGCGTCCATCTTGTCGATCATTTCCATCAAGGTGATACCCGTCTCTTTTTCACCGTTCATAATCGCCCTTTGAATCGGGGCCGCGCCACGATACTTCGGAAGCAAGGAACCGTGGAGATTTAGACAGCCGTAACGCGGGATGTCGAGCAACCCTTGCGGAATTATCTGCCCATAGGCAAAGGTGACGATTAAATCCGGTTTCATCGTTTTAACAAATTCGTAATCGAGGCGGATTTTTTCGGGTTGGAAAACGGGGATGCCATATGTTTCGGCGACGATTTTGGTCGGAACCTTGCTGAGGAGTCCGCGGCGGCCGAACGGCGAGTCGCTCTGCGCGATTAAACCGACGAAATGATAACCGTCGTCGATCAGCCTTTGAAAGACGATGGCGGCGATGTCCGGTGTTCCCATGAACACGAGTCGATAATCCTTTTTATTCATGCGAGCACCTCATATCGTTTCGTTTGTCTTGTTCCATTGAATAATATAATATTATAACAACAAGGGAGACCATAACAATGATTTACAATCATATCACCGAATTAATCGGCAACACCCCCCATTTAAAATTGCCTTCGATTAACGGTAACCAATTATATGTCAAATTGGAGATGTTCAATCCGGGCGGATCCGTCAAGGATCGCATCGCCTTAAGGATGGTCGACGATTTGATCGAAAGAAAAATGTTGAATGCGAACGGCCGCGTCGTCGAAGCCACGTCCGGAAATACCGGCATCGGCCTATCTCTCGTCTTGGCCAGCAAAGGCATCCCCTTCACCGCCGTCATGCCCGAGAACATGTCAAAAGAGCGCGTCGACTTATTTCGTGCCTATGGCACAAAGATCATTTTGACCCCGGCCCCGCTCGGCATGTCGGGCGCGATTGCCAAAGCTCGAGAGCTCGAAGCCCAAGGCTATCTCTACATCGATCAGTTCCTCAATCAAGCCAATCCCGAAGCGCATATGCGGACGACGGCCAACGAAATCCTGAAAGACTTTCCGAAGCTCGATTATCTCGTCCTCGGCGTCGGCACGGGAGGGACCTTGACCGGGCTTGCACGCATCATTCGCAAACAATACCCTAACCTTAAAATCATCGCCGTCGAACCGGAGGAATCGAAGATTCTCCAAGGCTTTCCGAAGGGGCCGCACAAAATTCAAGGGATCGGCGCGGGATTCATCCCCCCGCTTCTCGAGACCAAGCAAATTGACCGCATCATCGCCATCGCCAGCCTAGAGGCCGTGCGCAAAGCCAAAGAACTGGCTCGCCAAGGGCTCTTCCTCGGCATCTCGAGCGCGGCAGCTATTCTAGCCGCCGAAAGGGTCGCTCAAGAAGTCAATAACGCCGTTATACTGACGGTGGCTCCCGATGGGGGCGCGAAATACATATCGACAGGTGCCTATGAAGACTGAGCGAGAAAAACCCGAAAGCTATTATGCTTCGATCAAGCGTCGCGATCCGGCGGCGCGCAATAATTTCCAAATCTTTTTCCTCTACCCTTCCGTCATCGCCCTCCGCTACTACCGCCTCGCCCACTGGTTTTGGGCGAAGCTGAAATGGAAGTTCATCGGCGAGTGGATCATGTGCATGGCCAAGTGCCGTACCGGCATCGAGATTCATCCCGGCGCCCAAATCGGACGCAACCTCTTCATCGATCACGGCTCGGGTGTCGTCATCGGCGAGACTTCGATAATCGGCGACAATGTAACGCTCTATCACCAAGTCACGCTCGGCGGCGTCTCGACAAAGAAAGTCAAGCGCCATCCGACAATCGGCAACAACGTCATCATCGGTGCGGGCGCGAAAGTATTAGGTAATATAACGGTTGGCGACAACGCCAAAATCGGCGTCAATGCCGTCGTCCGCGCCGACGTCCCGGCCGGGGTCAAAATAATAAAGTAGTATACTTTAATTTTTAAATACCATAGAATGAATTATGTTGTATGCGAAAGGAGCATAACCAATGTATTCCGATTACAATAGGATAAAGCGATATGTTTCATCGGTTTCCGACCTCCTCAAGACGTCGAAAACGATGCAGGATATCTTTTTAATGGCGATGGAAAATCACCGCAATGACACAGCTATCTCGTACATTGACGATAAGAACCGAATCATCAGATACAATTATGATCAGTACCGGACGATAACCTTCAAATTAGCTTCCAAACTCGACAAAGTTCTCAATGGAATTACCAAAAAAGAAATCGTAGCCTTAAAACTTAAGAATTCGCCAAACTGGATTCATATGTTCTGGGCTATTTTAAGTTGTGGCTATCGCGTCCTCCTCATCGATGCGCGCCTACCCAAGGACAACACCGACCTATTAATTAAGCAAGGTAACGCCAAAGCCATCATCGCCGACGAAATCAACGAGTACAGCGTTCCGCGCTTTTCGTTTAGCGATGTCGAAGAGCAAGAACCCAACTACAAGTTCGCCGAGATGTGGGCCAACGAAGTCATCTTCTGCTCGAGCGGCACGACCGGCGAAGCAAAAATGATGGTTTTTAACGGCAATAACCTCTGCCATCAAATCTACGCCGCTTACGGTATGCCCGAGACGACGCGCGATATCATGTATCCGGGTCCGATCAACATCATGGCACTTGTGCCATTCCACCACATCTTTGGTTTTGTCGCCGTCTTCCTCTGGTACACTTTCTTCGGCAAGAACATCCTCTTTATCAAGTCTTTAGCGCCCAACGAGGTTTTGACGACGGCCCAAAAACTCGGTGCTACGCATATTTACTGCGTGCCTCTCTTCTGGGATTCCTTAGCCCAAAATATCATTCGCAAAGTCGCGCTCGAAGGACCTAAAAAAGCCGCTCTAGTCGACAAGATGATCGCCTATAACACCCACAAGATTTCAGCTTTTGAAGCTGGATTGGCAGCTACTCCAATCGTCCTCGCGGCCGTTCAGAAGAACATTTTTGGCTCGCGAATCCGCTTTTGCATCTCCGGCGGCGGCTACATCTCCGAAAAGACGATGAATATCATCAACGGCATCGGCTACCCCTTATACAACGGTTACGGCATGACGGAAGTCGGCGTCACGAGCGTCGAATTATCGCCGAAAGTCGAAAACCGCCTAAAAGCCTCCATCGGGCGCCCGCTTGAAGGAATCACCTACAAAATCGAACCGACCGACGAGAAGAATAGCGGCGCCAATCTCGGCGAGCTGTTAATTAAATCGAACATCACGCACATCCGCGAAATCGTCGGCGGCGTCGAAAGAGCCCCCGAGCTCGAAGAAGGCTATTTGCGGAGCGGCGATATCGTCTTTCGCGACGGGAGCGGCAACTTTTACATCCGCGGCCGCATCAAAGACATCATCATCAACGCCAACGGGGAAAATGTCTATCCCGATGAAGTCGAATCGTATTTCAAGTCAATTCTCCACGTCTCGAATACGTGTGTCGTCGGAATTCGCAAAGGGAAAGCAACTGATGAGACCATCACGCTGATCATCGAAGTCGACAATGAAATATCCACCGATGAATTCGCATCGCTCAAAGATAGAGTCCAGGAGATCAACCTCGGACTCTCCAACGAAAAAAGAGTCCAGGATGTCTATGTTATCAAAGATAAACTTCCGATTTCCAACAATTTAAAAGTCCGCCGCTTCCAAGTCAAGGACCTCCTCAAACAGAAACCGGAGACCTTCCTCGACATGAACGAGAAGAAGAAGGTCAAGACGTTTGATGGCTTCGAATCCAGCGTCGTCGAACCAGTCGTCAAATCCGTCCGCGAAATCTTCTCCAAAGTCTTGCTTTTACCGACCTTTAAAGTCGGCGATAGCGAACACTGGATCAACGAGCTCGGTGGCGACTCGATGAGCTACATTCAACTCGTCGGGGAAGTCGAAGAGTGCTTCGGGGTCAAAATCGCCGAGGAGAAATACGGATTGCTGACGTGCGTCAACGATTTCGCCGAGATGGTTTTGACATATCGCGGCAAAAAGAGCAAATAACAATATTTATATATTGTCAGCAACTCAAGTATTTGATATAGTTTTAAAGGTTAAGAGGTAAGAGAAATGGCACAAATCAAATCGCAGATCAAACGGATCGGCACGAATGAAAAGGCGCGCGTTCGCAATCAGGCTTTTCGCAGCAGAGTTCGCTCCCAAGTCAAGAAGTTCAGCGCTGCCGCTGCCGCCAATGACGCAGCTGCCGCCAAAGTTGAATTTGCGAAAGCGGTGTCTTTGATTGATCAAGCTGTGACCAAAGGCGTCATGCACAAAAACGCCGCAGCTCGTCAAAAAAGTCACATTCAGTCGTTGATGAATACTTTAAAAGCTTAAGCGAAATTAAGAAGAAACAGTTCAAAGGCATAATAGCGGTCGACAAGACCGCTTTTTATGTTCAAATCGAGTTCGTACAATGCATCGAGATTGCGGAGGATTGCCGCTCGCGATAGGCGGCGCGAATCCGAAAGCGACATCTTGACGCGGAAATCGGGTAATCCGAGCTCTTTGGCAATCGCGCTTTGCATGAGGCCGCGCTGGTCGAGATAGCGAATCTCGCTCATCAGCCGAAATTGGTTGGCGAGCATGGATATCAAGGTGACCGGCTCGACGTTGTTCGTGCGGAGATCGGCGAAGATATCGAGGGCCGAGGCTTTATCGCCGCGAAAGAGAGCTTTCGTCAGAGCATAGATATTATTCTCGAGAGGTTTTGCGACCATCAGGGTGACATCGATCAAATTGATGTGATTCTTATAAAGGATGAGCTTGTTGGCCTCGTTGATAAAGGAATTTAAATCGCCGTTGACGCGCGCGATCAACTCGCGAAGGGCATCGCTGTCGATCGTCGCCAAATTGTTCTTGAAATAGGCCTTGCCGTAATCGAACCATCTACTTTGGTCGAGGTCGGGAATAATCGTCGTTTTCGCGAATTTGCGAAGTGCTCTTAACACTTCGCTCTTCTCATCGAAATCGACGCTTTCGACCGCGAAGATCAAATCGACTCACTCATTTGGCTGAGCGATAAATTCGATCAGCGCGGCGTAATCTTGCTCTTTATCGATTTTGTTCTTGCCCTTTTCTTTCAATAAGAAATAGGGGTTTTCGACGACGACGGCCTTTCGCATCGTCCCGATCGGCAGCATGCTCGCTTCGAAGGCGATATCTTGAGCGAGAACATCGCGGCCATCGAGGCGCGAAAGATTAAAATCGTCGATCGCGCCGAGGCGTTCCTCGAGCAAGCGGCTCAACTGCTTTTTAACCATCGGCGACTGCGGGCCGGCAATTAGAAAAATCATCTACTCTTTGATTATATATCAAAAAAGGTCGCTATTGAAAGAAATCGTTCCTTCGTAATCGGTCCGCCTGATTTCGACGCCACACTTCGCCAAGAGCTTTAAAACCTCGTCATCCGGATGACCGTAAAAGTTGTGCATGCCCACCGAGATAATCGCGACTTCGGGCGCCACCGCTCTCACGAATTCCTCGCTGGTCGCCGTCTTCGAACCATGATGTCCAATTTTTAGATAGTCGACATCGAGTTGCGGATGGCTGGCGATGATTTCGCGCTCGACGTTTTTGGAGGCGTCGCCCATCAAGAGCCACGTCGCTTCCAAAAAGTCGAAGGTGAGGACAAGCGAATTATCATTATCGTCATCGTGGAGGAGCAGATTGAGATTTTCAATCGATAGATCGCCGCATTGAATCGGAAAGCGATTGCGGCTGGTGACGTGTTCCCCAACTTCATAATTGGCGATTAAAGAGTTCACCGCTCCATCGTGATCTTGATCGTGATGCGTGGTGATGAGGACATCGATATGATATATCTGATGCTTTTTGAAAAAGGGAATCAAGACTTCCTCCGCCATATCAAAAGACATGTTCCCACCCGTGTCGATCAGAACATTGCGGCCGCGGTTTTCGATGAGGATGGCGTCGCCTTGCCCGACGTTGATGAAGTGGATGGCTTGCGCGCTGATATGCTGAAAAGGGATGCTGGAGACCACTAGTGCTGAAGCGAGAGCAAGCCCAACCTTTTTGGCGTCCATCAGACGATGGCCCTCGAGGAGATAAGCCATATAAAAATAGAGGGAGTAATAGAGCAAATAGAAAAAGTCTGAAGGCTGACCGACGATGATAACGAGGTCGATACTGTGCAAAAAAGTATAGATGATATCGAAACTTTTCGTAAAGAAAACGAGTACTGAAATAAGGGGTAAACCATAAAAGGCAATCATCGCCAAGAAAAAGAAAACGACGTGAAATGGTAAGGCGATCATCTGGAAGAGCAACTGCAATAGATGGAACTCGTAAGCGAGGCTCACTTGGATGGGAATCAGAAAGAGAAAGACGGTCAAACCCGTGATCACCCTTCTTTTTTTGCGCCGGAAAACATTGATGGCCGAGCGCGTGAAAACGATGAGAAACGAGATGCCAAAGCTCAGTAAAAAAGACATTTGATACGCGGCGTGAAAGTCACAGGCTAAAAAGGAAAAAGCGATGAGCGACAAGATGCCTAGATAAGTGAATCTGCTCTTTAAAAAGCGGTCGTTGATCAGCCGCAAAAGATAGGCGATGAACACGCGGAGAACGCCGATTCTCTCAAGCGAAAAGAGCAGGAGCGGCACCATGAAAAGAAGAGCTAGCAAGCGCGAGGTGTGGTCCGATAGCTTGAGGCGGAGCAGATATTCGAAAAGAGAGAGGATGAGGCGAACGTAAATGCCGCTCATCGCAAATAGGAAGAGGAGATTCAGATGGTCGGCCTGACTAATTATTTCCGATTCGTAGTCTTTTCGCGAAAAGAGGAGGGCGTCGATCAGCGTCTTCGCCTCTCCATCAAAGTCCATCAAGAAGCGATCCTTGCGGGCGTTGAGGCGGAGAGGAGCAGCGAACACGACCTCGGCAGCACTGGCTTTTATTTGATAAAAAACGCCCTTGTCATTTAAGTATTTTTGAAAGTCAAAGCGGCTTTCGTATGTTTGGAAGGATAGTTTGCTGAGCGTGCCCTTAAGCCGTAAATAGTCGCCTAACTCCCGCTCGTTATCCTCTTCTTCAACGTAGTATTTATGGCCGCCGCTTCTCAAGATGAAGTAATTGTCCTTGCTCGATACGACAATGCCCTGGTATGAAGCTTGAGGTCGAGGTTCGATTCGATCTAGAAAGGACACGCCGAGACCAATGGCGACACACACGCTAAATATGAGAATACCTCTGCCGCGGAAGCGATGAAAACTCAAGAAGAGACCGAGCGCCAGCAAAGGGATGAGGACAATCCACGATAGGTGGATGCACCACATCCCGAAGACCAGAGACAGGAGAATCAGACAGGCGATCATGCCGAGCGAATCGTGATGTAGTTTTTGATTTTTTCGAATGTCGCGTTGCCAATCCCCGACACATTTTTAATATCTTCGATGCGCTTGAAGGCATTTTCGGCGCGATAGGCGATGACGGCGTCGGAAATCGCGGCGCCGAAACCGTTGACGGTCATCAAGGTTTCCTTGCTGTCCGTGTTAATATTGACTTTGTCAATCGGTTCGATGGCGCACACATCGCTCATATCGTATTTGGGAGCGATATAAAAAGACTGGTTATTCTCGAGCAAATAGCTGAGATCGAAAGCCAGTTCATCAGCATTGCTCGTCACGCCCGAGGCGGCGTCGATCAGGGCAGCGAGGCTCGAATTGAGCTCGACGATATAAGTTCCGGGTTTGACGACCTCCCCAGAGACTGAGACGGTCAGCATCTCATAGACTTCCGAAATTGGGTTTGTCCCCCCTCCGATGCTCGGATCGATGCTTTGCAGGATGACGATTAAGATGATGGCGGCGATGATGACGCCGATGATGAGTTTGATCATATGCTTCCTCCTAATGATTTATAAGAGGATGAGCGATACGTTCATGCAAATAAGAAAAAAGCGGAAGAATTTCCTCCGTTTTCTTTTTTTATAAAAGAAATTTAGGCGGTTTCGATCCGCAGAATCTCGACTTCGTAAGGGTTGGCAATCTTGACTAGCACGATGTCGCCGACTTGTTTTCCGAGCAGGGCACCACCCAGTAGCGAATCGTTGGAAATCTTGCCGTCGCGCGGATTTGATTCAACCGTTCCGACGATCGTATATGTGGCTTCGAGCTGGCGGCGCAAATCGCGAATGGCCACTTTCGAACCGATGGTCACGCACCGGGTGTTTTTCGGTTTGTCTTCGATGATTTTAGCGGTTGCTAGGATGTCTTCAATCTGCTTGATGCGCCCCTCGACTTCCGCTTGGCGACTCCGCGCCGCGTCGTAATCGGCATTTTCGCTCAGATCGCCTTGGGAGCGGGCAAAGGTCAATTGCTCGATGACGCTCGGGCGTTCGACATCGATTAAATGGCGAAGTTCATCCTTGAGCTTCTTGACGCCGTCTTTAGTCAAAATTACTTTATTGTCTACCATATTAGTTACCTCTTTGTGAGCGAATTAGATTATAACAACATCAACATGATAATGCCACAATAAATTATTTATGATTTTCTATTTAAATAGAATGGTATCAAAAAATCGCTACTTTTCTTCGCTTTCGTCCACGTAGGAATTAAAAACATCTTCTAATTTTCCATATTCGTCATCGCTCTCGACTTCCTCGAGCGTTCCATCATCGGCATAGCGCAGGACTTGAACTTCGCCATCCTTCGATTGCGGATCGAAGAAAAAGACGTATTTTTTCTTCGTGTTTTTGCTCTCGTACGTAAAGAGGATTTCGCGTTCGTAACGCTTGCCGTCTTCATCTTGGATTACTATTTTTTTGTCTTGTTCAACCACGGTTGGTCCCTCATTTCCAAATACGATTCGAGAATCACGACAGCCGACATCTTGTCGATGACGGCTTTCCGCTTGCGGCGGGATATATCAGCCTCCAGCAACCGCTTGTTGGCGATGACGCTCGTCATCCGCTCATCGACCATCGTTATCTTTAAGTTTGGTCTTTCATTTAACATATCATCGCGGAACCGCAAGGTCGACTCCGAACGGGCAGAAGGTTCGCCCGACATGTGAAGGGGCAAACCGATGCACAATTCGTCGACATCTTCCTTATCGAGGATTTCGAAAACATGCTGGCGAGCTCTTCTATAATTGCCTTCTTCAAAAACATAGTTTTCGTAACCGTGCGCGGCGAGGAGAAGACCATCTGTGATGGCCACTCCTAACGTCTTCGTTCCGAGATCGAGGGCGATGATTTTTTTCATTTCAAACTCTCTTTGAGAACTTCAAAGGCTTTGTTGAGTTGATCGAGTTTCTTGCCCTGCCCTTGCGCCATCTCGGGACGTCCACCGCCCGAACCATTGAGATGGGAGGCTAAATCTCTGATGATGGCTCCGGCTTTGACGCCGTCTTTTAAGGCTTGGCCACCGACGAAGGAGACGAGGGCGATGTCGCCGTCTTCCCCACCGGCTAAAACGATGACATAATCAGGATGAACAACTTTTAGTTGATCGCCGATTTTCGTCAGCATTTCGCGTTTGAAACCAGCTAAGTATTTCACGATGACGCGATAGCCGTTAAAGGTCGCGAAAGCATCGCGCAGCGCTTCGGCGGTCACGGCCGCTATCCTATCGCTCAAGCGGGCATTTTCCGCTTTTAGCAAATCTCCATCAGCGAGCAGCGCTTTCAGGCGATCGCCGACTTCAAAAATTGAATTGGCACCGACGATTTGTTCGACATTATGAAGAAGGGCTTCACGCTTCTTTAAAAGTTCATAGGCACCAATCGAAGATCTCGCCTGAATTCGCCTGACACCGGCGGCGATTGATTCCTCGGACTCGATGACAAAAACCCCGATTTCTTCGGTGTTGCGAACGTGCGTTCCGCCACAAAATTCCCTCGAAGCGTCGCCGAAACTGACAACTCGTACCTCTTCGCCGTACTTTTCGCTGAAGAAGGCTTTCGCACCCGTTTTTTCCGCTTCTTTGATCGGCAAAACGCGAACTGAAGCATCTATTCCGGCGGCAATCAGTTCATTGACGCGCTTTTCAATGAGCAATAATTGTGCAGAGCTGATTTTTTCATAATGCGAGAAATCAAACCGCAAATACTCATCGGAGACATAGGAACCTTGCTGGCTGATATGACTGCCGAGGACCTCGACTAAAGCGCTGTGCAATAGGTGAGTCGCCGAGTGGTTGCGCATCGTTAAGTGGCGGCGCTGGTGATCGATTTCGATGTGCAGTTCATCGCCGACGCGAACCGCCCCATAGATGACATTAATTTCGTGAAGGTGCTGCTTATTCGGAGCTTTATGGGTATTCAAAACGCGAGCTTCAAAATCGCGGCTATAGAGGCGACCTTGATCGCCGATTTGGCCACCGCTCTCGGCGTAAAAATTAGTCGTATCCAAAACGATTTCGCCTTCGCCATTTAATTCTTCGACGCGATTGCCGCCGGCGAAGAGGGCGATGACCAGTGCTTTATGATTCTTATCATCGTAGACAAAGGTACTCGCCTCTTTAAAATTCAGCAAATCGTGATGCTGCTGATTCATACTCGACGCATCGACGCGCGCTTGGCGAGCCCGTTCTTTTTGCTTTTTCATCTCGAGATTAAAGCCCTCCACATCAACTTTAGCTGAACTTTCATTCGCGATTTCAATCGTCAGCTCGACCGGAAATCCGAAGGTATCATATAGGCGAAACGCTTCTTCGCCGGTTATTATTCTCTTTTGGTTCAGCATTTGGCGAAGCATGGTTTCGCCGGTCTTTAACGTCTTCAGGAATTTTTCTTCCTCGGCCTTGACGCTTTTTGCGACATAGTCTTGACGATTGATGAGATTCGGATAAAAATCCTTCATCATCGAAACCACGGTCGGAACAAGCGTGGATAAGAAGGGTTTTTCAATCCCGATCTTGCGGCCAAAGCGCATAGCGCGTCTTAAAACGCGGCGGAGGACGTAGCCGCGGCCTTCATTGGAAAACGGCTCGCCGTCGGCTAAGGCGAAGACGACGGTCCGGATGTGATCGGCGATGACGCGGTAAGCCGTTAAGAAAGAACCTGAATAAGGCTCTTTGGCCAAGGCCACCGTCTTTTCGATCAGCGGGTAAAAGAGATCGGTTTCGAAGTTCGTCGGCGTCTCTTGGAGGACGCAAGCGATGCGCTCGAGGCCGGCTCCGGTATCGATGTTTTTGCTGGGCAGTTCCTTGAAATCTTCGCGCTTGACGCCCTCGACGGCATTGTACTGCGAGAAGACGATGCCCCAGATTTCGATGTAGCGGTCGTTCTCGATGTTCTGAGCGAGCAATTCGACGCCCTTGCCGTGTGGATCATAGGCTGAACCGCGATCGAAGAAGACCTCGGTGTTCGGACCGCAAGGCCCTTCGCCGATCTGCCAGAAATTATCTTCGAGGGGGATGAGGTGGTCGGCGGCCACTCCGCATTTGAGCCAGAGTCGCTTCGTAGTTAAATCGGTGGGTAGATAGGTGAAGTATAAGTTGTCTTTCGGCATTCCGAAATATTGATTCGAAGTTAGAATTTCAAAAGCCCAAGGGAGCATTTCATCGCGGAAATAATCGCCGATTGAAAAGTTGCCGAGCATCTCAAAAAAGGTGTGATGGCGGGCGGTATATCCGACATTCTCGATATCGTTCGTGCGAATCGATTTTTGAACGTTGGTAATCCTCCGCGACGAGGGAATCTCGCTGCCGTCAAAAAACTTCTTGAGGCCGGCGACTCCCGAGTTGATCCACAGAAGTGTCGGATCCTTGTAAGGGATGAGGGAAACCCCGCTTTCGACCTTGTGGCCGCGCTCCTTAAAAAAGGTGAGCCAGACGTTGCGAATCTCGTTACCTGTTAGTTTTTTCATGTTCTTTTCCTCTCAACAAATAAAAATCGTCCACTAAGGAACGATTAACTCGCGGTACCATCCTTATTCATTATCGCAATGCACTTGATTAGGCCTTAACGCAGCCGACGGCGATGATTAATCGCTTCAGAGGAGTGGCACGCTGTTGAGCTTAGTTCCTCTATTGAATGTAGTAAATATAGCATATTTAAATAACCTTTCAAACGATTTGCGAGAAAATATCCAAAAATTCTTCTTCCCAAGAAACAGTATTCCGTCTATAATTCATTTCATAAAAGGGCCTTCTAGGTAACAATTATGAAAACCGCAATTCGCAATTCCTTAATTCAGAAGTCCTCTTTTTCCTATTATTACTATTATTATTTAGAAATCGTTTTCCAAGCGCGCTAAATAAGATAGTGATGATAGCAGGTGGAAAACGATTAATCGTGAACACCTGATCGTTAATAAACAGATAAACTCAGGTGTTTGCCACCTGAGTTTTATTTCATAAAGGAGAAAAATATGAAACTCAAAAGTCTCGTCTTGACGGCCTTGGCCGCCACATCGATGGTCGCTCTCAGCGGTTGCGACGGAGGCGCCGTCAAAATCGGCGTTCTCAAATTTGTTAACGTCCCCCCACTCAACGACGCCTATGACGGATTCGTCAGCGCTCTTGATGAAGCCGGCATCGATTACGACATCAACCTCAAAGACGCCAATGCGGAAGGCGCCCTCGTCTCTTCTTCATCATTGACATTAATCGGTGAGAGCGATCTCGTCTTGGGCATCGCTACGCCGGCCGCCAGCGGGCTGCTATCGGCTCGCGAAACGAAAGGCAACGATGTGCCTATTCTCTTCACCGCCGTCACCGACCCTGAATACTCGGGATTGATGGATGATGCCGCTGCCCCGAACAACAACATCACCGGCACGAGCGACATGAATCCGGTTCGCGAACAAATCGAGCTCTTTACCAAATTGGGCACTGGTATTGATAAAATCGGCATGATCTACTGCGCGA
Source organism: Bacilli bacterium (assembly GCA_041654095.1). Taxonomy (GTDB): domain Bacteria; phylum Bacillota_I; class Bacilli_A; order RFN20; family CAG-826; genus UBA1424. The sequence continues at coordinate 31,745 of JBAZED010000004.1, read as the reverse complement.
CCGAGACGAATTCCGTCATACAAAAAGATCTGGCGCTAGCCGCCGCGACCGAATTCGGTTTAGATTTTGAATTCAGAACATTTGCAGAGAAGAACGAAGTTGGAGCGGTCATGGATACTCTGATCGGACTCGGTATCGAGGGCCTCTACACCCCAACTGATTCGACGCTTGTTTCCTCCTATGACGTCGTTAAAGATAAAGCAGATGCGGCGATGATTCCGATTATCGGGGGCGAAGAAGCCCATCTCGATTTAGGCGCCGTCGCCACTTTGAGCATCAGCTACTTTGACCTGGGAAAAATCACTGGTGAAATGGCGGTCGAACTCTTAAATGGCAAGCCGATTAGCGAACTGCCCGTCCGCGTCCTTGAAGACACCCCTCTCATCCTCAGCGTCGATAACGCCGAAGACATCGGCCTCGTCTTTCCAACCGACTTGATCGATGAGGCCGATGAAGTCATCGACGAAGCATAAACCGATGATCGTCTACAATATTTTAACAAATTCGCTTCATATAGGGTTGATCTACGCTCTCTTGGGCATCGGCGTGTTTATCGCCTATCGAGTTTTGAACATCGCCGATCTTGGCGCCGAAGGCGCCTTCCCTCTTGGCGGCGCGGTCACAGTCTTGATGATTGCCCTCGGAGTTCCACCTGCCGTCGCCGTCTTAATCGCCTTTATCGCCGGCGGCATCATGGGCCTATTGACTTCCGTGCTGCACACTAAGCTGCGCATCCCATCTCTTTTGGCCGGCATTATCACGATGGTCATTTGCATCCCGCTTTCACAACTTTTGAATGGCATTACCAATTCGCTGAAATCTTACAGTCAAATTGGAGATTTTGTCGGTGTTGTTCGCTTACCGTCCAACAGCACGACTATTTTCACTTTCTTTCGCGGTTTATTAGGCGAATGGGGTATCATTTTGACGAGCTTTTTCGTCGTCGGTCTCATCATCGCTGCTCTTTATTGGTTCTTTGGAACCGAGCTCGGCATTACGATTCGAGCCACCGGTAAAAACAAAATAATGAGTCGCGCTCAAGGAATAAACACCGACAGCCGCGTCATTATGGGGCTGGTCATCAGCAACGCCATCGTCGCGATGAGCGGTTCGCTCTTCGCACAATTTATGCGCAATTCCGATTCGACATTTGGCCAAGGAACGATCGTCATCGCTTTGGCGAGTGTTCTTTTAGGCGAAGCCATCATGCTCTACGGCAAACCGAATTTCGCAATTAGCTTGCTCAGCGTTCTGGTCGGTTCGTTCGCCTACCAACTCGTCGTCAACTTAGCGATGCGCGTTCTCGAAGATAACGGTTATCTCAAGCTTGTTCAAGCGCTCCTCTTCATTCTCATCCTCTGCATTCCGCTCTTTAAAAAGAGTTTCAAAAACCTGAGGAAGAAGCTGAAAGCAAGGAGGGCCGAATCCCATGCTTGATATCATCAATCTCGACAAAACCTTCATCCTCGAAGGTCAGGCGAGCAACGATAAACACGCCATCAACCACCTCGATCTTTCAATTGCTGATGGTGATTTTATCACCATTATCGGATCCAACGGCTCTGGTAAATCGACGTTGCTAAACTTGATAGCTGGTTCGGTCGCCCCTGATGACGGACAAATTCTATTGGATGGCACCAATATCGTCACGATGAAAAACCACCGCCGCTCGCGCTTCATCGGCCGCGTCTTTCAAGACCCGACAGTCGGGACAATCGGCGACATGATGGTCGAAGAAAACATGTTCTTGGCCCATCAACGCGGCAAGGGAGCCACGCTGCGCTGGGGTTTAAAAAAGAGGTCTCGCACCTACTTTGAAAAAATCCTTCAACCTTTGGAATTAGGATTAGAATCGCGCCTCAGCGAGCGCATGAAAAACCTTTCGGGCGGACAACGTCAATCGATCACTATTACGATGGCGACGATGAACAGCCCTCGCCTGCTTCTCCTTGACGAGCACACCGCCGCTCTCGACCCCGAGACCGCCAAAATCGTCATGCGCATCACCGACGACATCATTCGCAAAGCGAATCTGACGACGATCATGGTCACGCATAATATGCGCGATGCGATTCGCTACGGTAACCGTCTCATCATGATGGCGGATGGTAAAATCATCTTCGACTGCCGCGATGACGAAAAAGCCCATCTGACCGTCGAACAGCTCATCACTAGATTCAGTGAAAAAACCGGCGATGTCCTGCCGGATACCGTCATCTTAAATAAATGATCTATTTATCGATGCGTTTCCCATCCGCGTAGACTTCGCTGATGAGACCGCCACCCACCATTCTCGAGCCATCGTAAAAAACGGCCGCCTGGCCTGTCGCGATGGCTTTTTGTTTTTGAACGAAATTGGCTTTGAGAGTATCCTCGCCGATCCGTTCGAGATAGACATCGACATCGGCGGAACGATAGCGAAACTTCGCCTTGAGAGTTCTATTGTCCAAGGAATAATGAGCATACTCATTTAACTTTGTTATTAAACAATAATCAGAGTACAGATAAGGATTCTGCGCTCCGCTCGCGACGTAGACAATATTACTATGAACGTCTTTCTTCACGACGAACCACCCTTGCGAGTCCTGATCGGCGATGCCGCCGATCCCGAGTCCGCGATGCTGGCCGATCGTGTAATACATCGCCCCGGAATGCGAGCCGACGACTCGATTTGTGGCGATATCGATAATCGGCCCTTTTTGCGCCGGCAAGTAATTGTGCAAGAACTGCTTAAAATGCCGCTCGCCGATGAAGCAGATGCCGGTCGAATCCTTTTTGGCAGCGACAGATAGATTTAGCTGATGGGCGATTCTCCGAACTTCATCTTTGTTGATAGCGCCGAGCGGGAAGAGGCAAGCGGATATCTGCCGCTCGCTGAGCTGCGATAAAAAATAAGATTGATCCTTATTTTGGTCTTTGGCTTTTTCCAGATAGAAATGACCATCGACTTCGACCCGCTTGGCGTAGTGCCCCATCGCGATTAATTGGCAATCGTTTTTGAGTGCAAACTGATAAAAAGCCTCAAATTTGATGTATTTATTGCAAAAAACATCGGGATTTGGTGTTCTTCCCTCTTTGTATTCATATAGAAAATAAGTAAAAACATCATCCCAATACTCTTTGACGAAGTCGATGCGGAGAAGGGGAATATCTAGAGTCTTGGCGACGCTCACAGCATCGTCGTAATCTTTCTCTTGAGGGCATTGTTCATCGTCGATGGTCGGATTTCCGAGATAGTCGTTATTCGCCATCGCGTCCCAGTTGCGCATGAAACAGGCGATGACTTCATAACCCTGCTCTTTAAGCAAATAGGCGGCGACCGCCGAATCGACTCCCCCCGATAAGCCGAGCATGACTCGCGTTGTCATGAGGTTATAAATCCTCCGAATCGAGAATTAAGGTAAACGGGCCGTCGTTTGTTAAATTGACTTTCATGTCGGCGCCGAACACACCCGAACAAACATCAGCATAAGATGCTTTTAGGGATTCGACGAAATGGTCGAACAAGCGCTCGGCGTCATCCGGATTCAAAACTTTGGTGAATGAGGGGCGCCGACCGCCGGATAAATCGGCGTAAAGCGTGAATTGAGGCACGGCCAAAATCGCGCCTTGCACATCGCCGATCGCAAGGTTGGTCTTTCCGTTTTCGTCTTGAAAAACGCGCATTCTAACGATTTTATCGACCATTTTGTTCACGACATCTCCACTGTCGCCCGCTGTGAAACCGACGAGTAAAACATAACCTCGATCAATCGCACAAAGCTGGCGATTGTCTATCGAAAGATGGGCGTCGATGACGTTTTGGACGATGATGCGCATGTTTATCGGATGTAATCGTGAACGATGGGTAATGGTTCCAATTTCTTACTGGATAATTTGAAGGCTCTTTGAATATCGTCGAGAATCGCAGCGAAGTCGTCTTTATTCGTATGGACGGTGCCGAGGACGTCGCCTTTTTGAACGCGGTCCCCGACTTTCTTGCTTAAGACGATGCCGGCCGACATATCGATGACATCATCATACGTTTCCCGCCCGGCGCCGAGGCGCATGGCCGACTCGCCGATTTCCAAAGCTTCGATGCGGCGGACATAGCCCTCGTTAGCGGAGCGGATTTCGACGATGTGTTTCGAGAGGGGAAATTTCTCGGGATGGTCGAGATAAGAGGCGTCGCCTCCCTGAGCTTTGACCATATCTTTTAATTTATTAAAAGCTGAACCGTCAGCGATGGCTTTTTCAAGCATCTTGCGACCTTTATCGAGATCGGTGACAACCTTGGCTTGCTCGAGCATGATCGCTCCGGCTGCGAGGCAGAGTTCAACGAGGTCGTGAGGACCTTTGCCGTGCAGAGTATCGATGGCTTCCTTGACTTCCAGCGCATTGCCGACGGCCAGCCCGAGAGGCTGCTCCATATCGGTGAGAATCGCTCTCGTGTCGCGCCCTAAACCATCGCCGATATCGACCATCGTCCGCGCGAGTTCGCGAGCGCTAGTTAAATCTTTCATAAAAGCCCCGCTCCCGAATTTAACATCGAGCAGGATCGTATCGCTGCCGCTGGCGAGTTTTTTCGACATGACGGAAGAGGCGATTAACGGGATTGATTCGACGGTTCCAGTCACATCGCGCAACGAATATAGTTTTTTATCGGCCGGAACTAGATGGCCGGTCTGCCCGACGATGGCCAGACCAACTTCGTTAACTTGGCGGATGAATTGATCTTCGGGAATGGCAATTTTGAGGCCGGGAATCGACTCCATCTTATCGAGAGTCCCACCGGTGTGGCCGAGACCCCGACCGCTCATCTTAGCGACTTTAACGCCACAGGCCGCGACCATTGGTCCAAGGACCAAACTCGTCTTATCGCCGACGCCGCCGGTCGAATGCTTATCGGCTTTGACGCCCTTGATGGAAGTCAGATCGATAATATCGCCGCTGTGCATCATCAAGTCGGTCAAAATCGTAATCTCTTCTTTATTCATGCCGCGAAATAAGATCGCCATGGCTAAAGCGCTGACTTGATAATCGGGAATCGAACCGCCGACATAGCCTCTTACGAAAAAAGAAATCTCTTCTCTCGTCAGCACTTTTCCGTCGCGTTTTTTGACGATGATATCTACCATTCTCATACTCTTTTACCTCGTTAATTAGTATAACATGTTAAAGACATGTTTTAATATCTTTTTACGCTCCTCCTTGCTAAACTATGAGCATGGATTTTGCAGCTCATTTGCACGCTCATTTCCCGAAGGAAATCGTTGATCAAATCATTCTTTCCTTGGGAAATCCGCGAACTTATTGTCTGCTTTTAAACACGAATAAAATCTCGGGACGCGAATTTAATGGACGATTCCCGAATATCCGCCCTCATCCCCTCGTCGTTAACGGCTATCTCTACGACAAAAAGGAAGATGATTTCGGCAAGCACTACCTCCACGATCTCGGAGCTTACTACATTCAAGAGCCCGCCGCGATGAGCGTCGTCGCCCTCCTCAGCGTTCGACCTGGCGATTTCGTCCTCGATTTATGCGCCGCCCCAGGTGGCAAGACCGCGCAAGCTAGTATATCGACCGGAGATGAAGGGCTGGTCATCGCTAACGACATCTCGCACTCGCGCGCCCTCATCCTCTCCCAAAACATCGAGCGCCTCGGCCTCGCTAACGTCGTTGTGACCAATAATGACTTCGCCAAACTATATGGAGGCTATCTCGATACTTTTGACAAGATTATCCTCGATGCCCCCTGCAGCGGTTCAGGCATGTTTCGCAAGGACGAGAAGATGATGAAAGACTGGACGTATAACAAAGTTATCGCTTGTCAAAAAGAACAGCTGAATTTGATTAGCCTCGCCTACTCAATGCTCAAACCGGGTGGCTCTCTCGCCTATTCGACGTGCTCGTTTAGCAAAGAAGAGAATGAAGACATCATCGGCCACTTGCTGGCGAGTAGCGATGCCTATCTGGAGAAGATTTCAAACACTAATGCCCTATATGAAAGCCCGGTTCTCGAAAATGCCTATTATTTTTTACCGTCGCATTTTGATGGCGAAGGGCAATTCATCGCCCTCATTCACAAACCCGGTGCCCTGACCAAAACAAAGTATCAGAAAATCGCCTATCGCGGTAAACTCAACAAGATCCTAGAGGGCTACAATTTAACGAAGCGCGCGAATATCGAAATAGCCAATTCCCTCTATTCGCTCAACTATTATCTACCGATCAACAAGTTGAATATCATCCGCTATGGCGTCCGCGCCTTCGACGACATCGATCGAAAGCCGAAACCCAACCACCACCTCGCCCATTTTCGGGATGCGGCGCGGAGCATCGAGTTAAGCACGGTGGATTTTGCGAACTACACGGCCGGCGAAGTTCTATCAAAAGAATGTGCGAAAGGCTATCATCTCGTTTCGTACGACCGACTCAATGCCGGTTTTGTCCACGCCGTCGGAGGCCAGTTAAAAAACCTTCTTCCAAAAGGCCTTAGACGAAGGTAATTCACATCCTTATTTAGAGGTTATTGCGAGCTTTTCCAGATATTGGCGATCTTGTTCGCGCATCACGTCATCGATTTCGCGTTGGATTTTCTCTTGGACGATCGGGGCGATATGGACGGTATTAATCTGCAAAAAATCATTTTTGGTAATCGGTTCGAAGAAGCGAATCCAAATCGGATAGACTTTGAGCTTGGACTTCGAGCTCAAGGGCCGAAAGGTTCCGTAAAACGCGCAGGGAATGATCGCAGCGCCGGTGCGATACGACAATTTAAAGGCGCCCGGCTTAAATTTGGCGAGGGGCCTCTCGGGATACTTGCTGCGCGTCCCTTCGGGAAAGATGGCGATATTCCGCCCGCTTTCGATGAGCTTGACGGCATGGTCGATGGCGACGAGCTGCTCGCGCAAATCCTCGCGATTCATCGAAATGCCGTCTAAAGCGGCGACGACTTTGCCGATAAAGGGAAACTTCATCGCTTCTTTTTTAGCGACGAAGGTCAGCGGTTTTTCAGAGATGGCGATGAGGAGGAGCGGATCGAGATACGAAGTGTGATTGGAGTAGACGACACATGGCTCCTCATGCTCAGTAAAATACTTGGCATCCGCAATTTTCAGATCGAGGTGAAAGCGGCGAAAGACAAAGAGGACGAGTTGGCGAATGCGATGGTAGCGCTGCTCGAGCGGGTAGCGTTCCGGATGCCGGGCGTACTTGATCATCCAAACGAAATAAGACCACAAGATGCGTGGTCCGCAGACGAGGATTAATCTAAGGTATTTGAGCACGCGCGCTAGCCCCCTATATCATTTAATCGATTTTGTCCCAAAATTGCAAGTTGTTCCGCGACGATAATCAGACCAAATGGCTTCTCGAATTGAATCCGGCCGCGAATGACGACGAGGGTGCCATCGGCCAGTTTCATGAACCGCGAATGCGGCTCTTGACTCCAGTACAAGACCGGAATTTTGTCGACGATGAATTTGCCGTGTTCGGGAACCATACGATCGATTTCAACGACGCGGATCGTCCCGTTGATCGGCTCGGATAGACGACCGGTTAGAAAGACATCAGATATCATAATTAGGTTACCCCCAGCTTTATTTTATAAGGTTGGCTGCAGGTAAAATTCCCATGTTTTATTTTAATATTAAAATAATAAAGCCTCTTCCTTTAATCATGACATGTTGGGTGTACGTTCCGCTAGATAGGACGTTGCCCCCGCTGGCGAAGAGAACTTGATGATAATCGTCGAGGTCGTAATAGAGGGTCTCAGAACTCGGATTGATAAAGATGGAAAACGCCTTGAAAGCACTCCGATAGCCACATAAATCGTAAGAAATCTTCAGCGCGTTATTATCGAGGTCTTCAAAGGACACAGATCGTTCTATTCTGTCGAGATCCGCCTCTTGGAGAAAAGTTAGCGATTTCCGCAATTTGATGGCGTCTTGAACGTATTTAAACATCGCAAAACGCTCATCCAAAACGTCGTAGCGCATCTTGTTGTAGTCGTCGCCGGCCTTATAGGTGTTTTGATGGTTCTTTTTGCTCAGTCCAATCTCCTGGCCCATATGGATAAAGGGCACGCCATAAGAGGTTAAGACGGCGGCGTTGATCATCTTGATTCGGGCTAAGCGGGCTTCGTGGCTCTCGTCGGGGAGGGCGATTTCGAGCTTGTCGTAAATCGTGCCGTTATCGTGGCACTCGACATAGTTGATCGACTGCTGGGGATCGAGAAAGCGGCGCGTCAAATATTTCTCAAAAGAAGAACCGTTGTAACAATATTTAAAACCTTCGCGATGGCTGTCGGAATTGAGCAAGTAGCCGATCGGCCTCTGGTCGTGGTCCGTGGACTTGCCCCGCACGATATCGCGATACCAGTCATTAAAGAAACCAATCCCCGCCATTTGGAAAGCGTTTGTAAACGAAGCCATCGCAAAATTCTGGGTCGATTCATCGCCCATCTGCCATCCCTCGCCGTAGATCATGAAGTCCGGTTTGAGGGCTTTAACTCGATCTCTGACGATCAGCATCGTCTCCATGTCGATCAAGCCCATGATATCGAAGCGAAAACCGTCAACGTCGAATTCCTTTACATAGTAAACGCACGCATCGACGATCAATTTGCGGACCATGGCTCGCTCGCTGGCGACGTCGTTTCCACAAAAGGAGCGATGCGCTAATTCACCGTTCTTCTCGTAGCGGAAATAGTAGTTTGGAACCACCCGTTCAAAGACCGAAGTGCAATGTTCGTAGACGTGGTTGAAGACGGTGTCCATGACGATGCGAATGCCGTCTTTGTGAAAGGCGGCCACCATCTTCTTCAAATCGATGAGCCGCGAATACGGGTCTTCGGGTTTCGAGGCGTAACTACCTTCGGGCACGAAGTATTGAGCGGGGTCGTAACCCCAGTTATAAGCCGCATCGGGATTTTCTTCATCGGCGGTCGCGTAGTCGAAGATCGGCAGCAGCTGAAGGTGGGTGATGCCGAGCTCCTTAAGATAGTCAAATCCGGCCGGATGTCCGCCCTTTGTCTTGCGGCCCTTTTCGATCAGACCTAAAAACAATCCTCTATTGTGAATATCGCTATTTTCATCGATCGTCATATCGCGCACGTGAGCCTCGTAAATGACGGCTTCGGTATATTTACCAAATTTGGGCAAATACTCGCCGTTCATGGCCATCTTGACGCGCTTGAGATTAGCGATGACCGAGGCCTTGTTGTTTTGGAGCGATAATTTGGCGTACGGATCGCTCACTTCGATCGCTTCGCCGTTATTCGTGACCTCATAGAGGTAACTGATGCCGTCGAGATTGCCTTTGATTTCCGCTCGGTAGATGCCGCGCTCTTCGCGTTTCATGTCGAGTGTGCACCACATCTTTTTGTAGAAGTATTTGAGCCGAACTCTTGAGGCGAGGGGCGCCCACAAGGCAAAGGTGGTGGCTAGGGGCGTATAAGCCGATCCTAAATCATCGCCATCGTAAGCGTAGCGATCATCAAAATCGGGCATGCGGGCCAGATATGAAATATCGAGGTTGATAATACCTAATTCGTTGCAATCGATGCGGTATTCGTTCCCGAGGACGATCTCATGCGGCAAGACGAGGATGAAATAGTGCTCGTGGATGTTCTTGACGTGCTCCTGAATGACGAGCATCGCTTCCTGATGGTCATTGACGCGGAGAGCGAAGGTCGCATGCTCGAGATTAGAGAGCGGAAAGACATCGATCTTGACGAGGGTCGGAGCTGCCAAGACCGCTTTGATGCCGCGCTTCATCATCATATGCAGACGGTCGCGACGGCGTAATCGCCATCGTGGGCGATGGAGACGTCGTATTCGACATTTTTATACAAGACGAAAGGAGCTTGATTGGGGCCCCGATACAAGACTTCGATGTGCTTCAAGGAAATTTGATCAAGACCTTGACCGAGGGCTTTCATAAAGGCCTCCTTCGCGGCGAAGCGGCCGGCCACAAAAGTCAATTTATCTTTCTTGTTCGCCAGAAGAGCAAGTTCTCTGTCGCTTAAAATGCCTTCGGCAAAGCGCGCGATGTCGCTGATGCGCCGCATATCGACGATATCGATGCCGATTCCCATTCTACCTATCCTCCTCGACGACCAACTCGGTCGAACCGGGGTTCGCGCTCGGCGTGTTGAAATGCCCATCGTGAACTAAAACTTTACAACCGCGGGCGCTGTCGCTTTCGGTTGAGACGATTCCATCTTTCTGCAGCCTAGCAAAGAGGCGACCGGCTTTCGGAAAGCCGACTCCATATGTCCTTTGAATGAAGCTGATCGACGTGAAATCGCGCTCCATCGTGTCTTGGATGAGCTGGGTGTACAATTCTTCTTCGACCATTTCTCGAGAGGAAGTATTGCCGGCGACATCCGCACCGCTCATCGGGCGATATTCTTCGACCTTCTCTTCGAGATCGAGGAAATTCGGATCGTATTCAACCGGCCATTGGGCCTTGATAAAATCGGCGACGCGGTTGATCTCGCTGATATCGACAAAACATCCTTGAAGACGAGGTTTGCTCGTCCGCGAGATGATGGCACATTCGACGAGCATGTCGCCGTTTCCCAATAGTTTTTCAGCCCCCGACTCGCCGAGGATGGTCGTCGAATCGACATAGCTGCCCATCATCAGGGCGACGTGGGCCGGCAGGTTTGTCTTAATTCTGGGGTTGACGACATCGGTCGTCGGCCGCTGCGTCGAGATGATGAGGTGAATGCCGGCCGCCCTGGCTTTTTGCGCGACGCGCACAACCGGTTCGTGGATGTCGCGGCACGTGTCGCTCAAATCGGCGTATTCATCGACGACGACGACGATATAGGGCAAAGCCGGCAGACCATTATGTTTAGCATAATCATTATATTGTGAAATCTTGCTGACGCGGGCTTCTTGGAAAATCGAATAGCGCTTTTCCATCTCGTCAACCAATTTATTAAAAGCCACTTTTGCCTTCTTGCTCTCGGTGATGATCGGGCAGAGAAGATGGGGAATATCGGCGTAGTTCGAGAGTTCGACGCGCTTGGGATCGACGACCATCAATTTCAATTCATCGGGGCGATTGCGCATGATCAGAGTCATCAAAATCGAGTGGACGAAAATCGATTTGCCGCTACCGGTGCTGCCAGCGACCAGCATGTGGGGCAAATCGGTGATGTTGGCGTAGATGAGCTCGCCGGAAATATTCTTGCCAAAGGGGATGTCGCGGTTGAAGCGGCCACCTGTTGACATCTTCTCGAGAGCTTCTTTGAGACCGACGTTGGTCCGGTATTCGTTCGGGATTTCTAGACCTGAGGTCGGCTTGCCGATGACGAGCGGTTCAAAGCGCGTCGAGACGCCGCCGAGGCGGATCGAAATATCGTTGATATAGCGCGTCATCGAGGACACCGAGACGTTGCGGTCCATTTGAATATCGTAGCGCGTGACCGAAGGTCCAATCGTGTGGCCGACGACTTGCGCGCCGATATTGAGATCTTCGAAAATAGTGTTGATCAACTCTGTTCGCGATTGGGTTGACTCCTCATTTTTTAATAAATCTTCTTGCGATTCATGATTCTCGAGCAAGTCGAGAGGCGGGAGATTGTAGTCGCGAGGTTTGATTTCTTGTTTTGAAGCTTCGGTGGGGCGTGAGCTTTCGATCGCGGGCTTGCTAACTTCCGGTTCGGGCTTGACCACCAGCGGGGTTTCTTCGACGGCAAGACGAGTGAAGAACGGTTCGCTGGCCACCGCTTGTGCCTCGGCAGAGCTGGTATACGGGCGCATCGCTTCACGCTGGGGCGGAAGCTCCGATCGCGGTTCGTCGCCCTCTAGATAAAAGACGGCCTTGTGGAGACCCTGATTGCCGCTGAACGATTTAACTTGGAAATTCATCTCGCCGTTACCGGGGCGATAGGGAGGTAAGGCTTGCGCCATCGATGTTGGTTGGACGACAGGCTTTGGTTCAGCTTTCGCCTCAGGGCGGGGAGCTGCCTTCTGATAACCTGTGAAGGTTTCAGCACTAACCACCGGCTTCGGAGCAATAAAGGGTTCGCTATTCGAGCGCTGAGTAGGATATTTAGCATTTGGCGATAGAGTTGGCTCTTCGCTCTTTTTGTTATCCTGAAAGGCGATATCTTCGAATTTATCAGGCTTTTCTTTCTTGATGGCTTTGAAATAAGCGCCCTGCTCGTGCTTCTTCTTACGCCAGGCCTTGAACTTCACATACCACTTCTTGACTTGGCGGTTGAAGATCAAGCCGAGGCTGAAGAGAACGATTAAAGTCGTGAAGGCGATGGCGATAGGTCTCGTCATGTAATTGAAGAGAGCGGCGAGGAAAAAACCGACGTAACCGCCGCCGATTTGCACGTTGAAGGTAATCCCTTCGGTCGACGATCGCGCCAGGCGGGTTTGCATCAAGGAAATAAAATTATCGAAGCGGAGGTGTTCGGCTTCCGGCACGACGATATTAGAGAAGAGGGACAGCGAGGCGAAGACGACGATGAGGATGCCGGCGATGCTCAGATCGAAGCGGATCTTATTCAGTTTGCGGCTGAACATCAAATAAATACCGAAAACGAATAGAGCGCCGAAGAAAGCCCAGAAGCCGATGAAACCGAAAACATTGACGAAATAGACGGCGATGCCGTTTGTGTATTTCGGGAGCGGCGACAAGATGGCGATGACGGCGATCAAGGCGATCATCAAACCGATGACACCGAGCATCGATTCTCTGTTGACTGGTTTGACTTCACGAACGTTTTTCATGAGTATTATACATGTCATTATACTTGCGCATCAAAAAGATTAAAAGAATTTATTGGCACCGACAAGCATTAATGCTTAAATTAGTCAATCTCGATTATTAACGGCAGGACCATCGGATTTTTGCCGTTGGCGCGCCGGATGTAGCGCAGAATGGCCTCGGTCGCTTGGTTCTCAATCTCGGCCAGGCGGTAATTGTGCTTGGCGATGCCGGCGTTCACGGCATTGAGAAAAATCTTGGTCACTTCTTTTAAAATGGTGTCGGCGTCTTTAAGAAAGACGAAACCGCGCATTTGCACATCGGGTCCGGCGGTGACTTGGCGCTTCGATCTGGAGATGGTCACGCCGAGGACGACGACGCCATCGTCGCTCAATTTCTGGCGTTCGATGATGACTCCGCCTTCGACGTCGCCGATGCCTTTGCCATCGATTAAGAGGTCGCCGACTTTTACGGTGTCGGGCAAGATTTTGGCCGCATCTTTGGTGATTTCGAGGACCATGCCATTATCGAGGACAAAGACGTTTTGATGCGAGAGTTTCAAACCCATGCCCAAAACGAGTTGGGCGTTGGCGAGGAGGTGGCGATAACTGCCTTTGACCGGCAAGTAATATTTTGGTTTTAAAGTGGCGACCACCATCTTGATGTCTTCTTCGGAAGCGTGCATTTTCAAAATATCTTTTTTGCTGAGCGCTTTGACTTTGACGCCGCTCCGGTAGAGGTCATCGATGGCGGAGGTGGCGATCGCTTCGACATTCGGGCTGGCCGGGGCCGCGACGACAAACGTGTCTTCCGGCGTCAATAAAATGCGGCGGTCTTCTTGCAAGCCGTTAGCGAGGGTTGCGATCTTTTTAAACAGGCGATCGCCGAACCCGCACATCAGCACAATCGTCTCTTTGGCGCGAATGCGATTAACGTCTTCGATCGCCACGAAATTGTTCTTGGGGATGATGAGTTGATCAACCTTCTGCATATCCTTAAAAATCTCGGCCGTCTCATTGTCGTAAAAGACGATTTTCTTGCGGGTTTTAACGGCGAGATTAATAATTTCGTCTATATTATAGACGTTTCGCGAGAAGAGCGCGATGAAGAGGCGCCCCTTCACCTCTTCGATAAACTGGGAGAGGAGCGGGGTTATCTTGTACTTGGGGGCGGTGTAGCCGAGGCGGTCCGCATAGTTCGATTCGATCATCAGAAGAGCAGTCTCTTTTTCGGCGATACGGGCGATGGCGCTCATGTCGTGAAGGTAGTTGTCAGAGGCATTATTCTCGACGACGTAATCGCCGGTGAAGACGATGTTGCCGAGGTTGGTCTCGATGGCGACCCCCATCGATTCGGCGATGTTGTGGGCCGTGTGAAAAAAGTGAAACATCCGGCCGGCGATGACGACATCGCTCGTCGGTTTGACGATGTGGAGATCGAGGCGCGAGGAATCAAAATGGATATGGTCAAAGAAGGTGCGGACCATGATCAGAGTGACGTCGCTTCCGTAAATTGGGGCCGGCACTTCTTTGTGAATATATGGCAGAGCTCCGATTTCGTCATCGTGGCCATGCGTCAAAATGTAAGCCCGAACGCGTTGCTTATTTTTTCTTAAGTAGTCGTAATCAGGGATGATATAGTCGATCCCGGGTGTCGTTTTATCGGGAAAGCGAATCCCGCATTCGAGGACGAAAATATCGTCGTTGATTTCCACTACTTGGAGATTTTTGCCATCTTCGTCAAGACCGCCTAAAGCAAAGACTCTAATTTTATCTTCCATCATTTGCGTTCCTATAAACTCTTGACGTCGAGAATCCGACCCGAGAGATCGATGAGCTGGACTTCGTTTTCGTCTAAGATCATGAAGGTGTGAGGATTGTCGCCCTTCGGGAAAGTGAGCGAACCGGGATTTAAGACCATAATGCCGTCGACGACTTCCATCTGCGGGCGATGGGTGTGACCATACATCAGGACATCGCCTTTGCGGAGATGCAATTTTCCTAAATCGGTGTCGTCGCCGTGAATGAGGACGAGGCGGCGATTATTGGCGATGACTTCATTGGTTTTGGGGAGCTTAAAGGCTAGGACTTCGACGTCGATGTCGGCGTCGCAGTTGCCGCGCACGGCGATGATTTTATCCGCATATGAATTGAGGATTTCCACCACCGCTTTGGGATTGTAATCCTCCTTGATCGGATTGCGCGGTCCCGAGTACAAGAAATCGCCTAAAAGAGCGATGAGATCGGGCTTTTGGACCTCGATGACCCGCTGCAATTCCTCAGCGTAAAACATCGAACCATGAATGTCGCTAGCGATTAAGATTTTCATAAATTACTCCTCGATATCCTTGGTGGCGACAACATCGACACCGGTATCACAAATATTACTCATAACAACATCACCAATATGAATTGGTGCTTCTACCATTACTTTATCAAGTTCGCGCATACAATCAAACATTTTTCCCTTGGGAATCGCTTGTGACGTCTTGACGCTCAAGCGCACGGCGCTCGACGCTTTAATCTTAACCGTCGAGGTGAGCGTCCGCGTCGGGTTCGTCATCTCCGTCTTTGCGTAGATGATGCCGCGCGGGCAAAAATTGCCGGTGACATTTAAATCGTCGTCGACATGCAAGCGGCAGCCGCGGGGGCAGATGATGCAAATTAACTCTTTCATATGCGATCCTCTGAAGAGACGATCAACTCGCCGTCCTGCCGCTCAAAGAGCTCCTTGGGGAGGCGGACTTTCTGCATCTCGCTCGGGATGATGAAGGGCTTGATGATCTTCTTGATGACTTGACCGTTAAAAGTGAAGGTCAAAACTTGATTTTGAAGGGGCTTGATGACGCGGAATTTGATGGTTAGATGGTCGTCGAGATTGGCGAGGCGTACGCGATGCGGGACGACATAGAGGACGTTTTTACCGTTGGCGACGGAAAAAGACGGAGCGTCCAAATTCCATTTTCCGGCGACATAGGCGGCCGCGCCTTTGCCGCAGGAGTGGGCCTCGGCGGTCACGTAGTCGGCCAGGTCGTGGACATGCAGGACATTGCCGGCGCTGAAGATGCCGGGAATATCGGTCATGTAATGCTCATCGACGATCGCGCCGCGAGCCTTGGAAACCGGCAGGCCGAGCTTCTTCAATAGATCATTGCTAGGGATCAAGCCGATGGAGAGGAGCAAGGTATCGACTTCTAATTCCTTCTCCGTTCCGGGGATGGGATTGAATTTGTCGTCGACTCGTGAAATCTCGATCTTCTCAAGGCGGCTCTTGCCAAATGTTTTGGTGACGGTGTGCGATAAGTAAAGGGGAATATCGAAATCGTGCAAGCACTCGATGATGTTGCGATTGAGGCCGTTGCTATAGGGCATGATCTCGCTGACGCCGAGAACTTTCGCCCCTTCGAGCGTCAACCGGCGGGCCATGATGAGGCCGATATCGCCGCTCCCCAAAATGAAGACGCGCTTGCCGACTAAGCAACCCATCTCATTGAGGTAGAGTTGAGCCGTGCCGGCCGTGATGATGCCGCTCGGGCGCTCGCCTGGGATTTGAATGGCGCCGGCGCTCCGCTCGTAGCATCCCATCGCTAAGATGACGGCTTTGGCTTGAATTTGGACCAGGCCATCGATGGCGTTTGAAAAGGTGACGACTTTCTTCTTGGTGAGCCCGATGACATTCGATTCGAAACGAATGTCGATGCTCCGCTTTTTAACTTCGACCGCGAGGCGGGTCATAAACTCGGGACCGGTCAATTGCTCTTTAAACTCTTCGAGGCCAAAGCCATTGTGGATGCACTGATTCAAAATCCCCCCCAACCGCTTGCCTTTTTCGAGGATGATGATGTCGGTCAAACCGGCATCGTAGGCTGCGATCGCCGCGGCCATTCCGGCCGAGCCGCCACCGATGATGACTAGATCGCGCTCGTTCATAACTTGCACTCCTTAGTCGAACACTTCAAAATGTTTGAACCGCCTTTATCATATAAGACATCGGTCAGATCGACTTGATAAAAATCGGCGAGATATTTGACAATCGCCGGTTGGCAGAAGCCACCTTGGCATTTGCCAAATCCAGCTCGCGATCTCTTCTTGACGGCTTTGACCGTCCGCGGCGGGACGGAGCGCGCCATCAGATCATCGAGCTCACCGAGCGAAATCTTCTCGCAATTGCAGACGATGTGCCCGAAGCGGCGATTCTTTTTTATCAGTTCGTTCTGCTCGTGTATGGATAGCGCCTTAAGGTTAATATAACGGCGAACACGGGGATTGAACTTTTCATTCTTAATGAGTTCGATGCGCTTCGCGACGAGCTCTTCGACGACATATTTGGCGATGGCCGGCGAGGAAGCTAAACCTGGTGATTCGATTCCGGCCACATTGATCAAGCAGTCGTGACCCAGCATCGCTTCGACGATAAAATCGCCGCGGCTCGAAGACGCTCTTAATCCCGCAAAAACGCGGATGGCTTCACCAAAAGGCACAGAGGGGACGAGATTTTGCACGTCTTTTTTAACTTGTTCAATCGTCGGTCGATCGGTCGCTAAGTCGTCTTTTTCATCGACGAATTCGCTGCTCGGACCCAAGATGTAATTCCCGCTCGTCGTCGGCGAGATCAAGATACCTTTGCCCTTATCGGTCGGGAGCGGAAAAAGAGTCGAGTTCACTAAATCAGGAGAGTAATGATCGAGAATTAGGTATTCGCCTTTGCGGGGGTTGATCGCGAAATCGATCTCCCCGACCATGCTGGCGATTCTGTCGGCATAGACGCCGGCGCAGTTTATGACAATCTTGCCGTAATATGTCTGATGTGAGGTTCTAACTTCGAATCGCCCTTCTTTTTTCTGGTCGGAAATGCTGGTCACTTCTTCACATAAGTGAAGTTCAACGCCGTTATCGACGGCATTTTCCATGGCGTGAGCGGTCAAGTTGAAAGGATCGACGATGCCGGCGGTCGGTGCGAACAGCGCGCCTTTGACGCCGGGGTTGATATTGGGCTCCATGCCCAGCACTTCGTCGGGCGTCAATAATTTGACGTCGACATGATTAAGGTGGGCTTGGCGCCGAAGATTGAGCAAAACGGGTATTTGCTCTTCAGTCAGAGCGAGCGTCAGGCTACCGACGCGGCCAAAATGGAAATCGAGTTCATCGGCCAATTGGTCGAACATGGCGTTGCCGGCCACATTAAAACGAGCTTTAAGGCTGCCGGGAACCGGATCGTAGCCCGAGTGGACGATGGCCGAATTCGCCATCGTCGTCTCATTCCCGACATCGTTTTCTTTATCGAGGACGAGGACGTGCAACTGAAAGTGGGCAAGTTCACGGGCGATGAGGGCGCCGACGACACCAGCTCCAATGACGATTACATCATACATCAAAAACACCTCTTCTATAGGTAAGACTGTCGTCTTATTATTTGCGGAATGGCTTCTTGCCGCCTTTGTTAAAGGCCGGTCTTTCCGGGCGCTCAACATAGTTGTCCGGCTTGTCGGTAAATTCGCGGTGCGAGACTTTGACTTTGCCGTGATCGTCGATTTCGCTGACGACGACTTTCATCTTCTGCCCGACTTTGACGACATCGCTCGCATTGGCGACATAGCCCCAGCCGAGGCGCGAGACGTGGCACAGTCCATCGACGTTGCCGAAGAGGTTGACGAAAGCGCCGTAATCTTCGACTCGCGTGACGGTTCCTTCAAACACCTCGCCGATCTTGGCGACACGGACGATATCTTCGATCATCTGCTTCGCTTTGTTAATCGCGGCGCGGTCCATGTGATAGATGACGACGAAACCATCGTCATCGACGTCGATCTTGACATCGTCGCACTTGGCGATAATATCGTTGATGACTTTGCCACCGGTGCCGATGACATCGCGGATCTTGTCGACATCAATTCTCATCTTATCTAGTTTTGGAGCGTATTTGCCGACTTCGGGACGCGGTTCGACAATCGCCTTTGACATCGCATCGCGGACGACAGCGCGCGCCCTATGAGCTTCGGCTAGCGCTTCGTGTAAAACATCGCGGGTGATACCGCGAATTTTGATATCCATCTGCAGAGCGGTGATACCTTTTTCGGTGCCGGCGACTTTAAAGTCCATATCGCCAAAGTGGTCTTCGAGACCTTGAATATCCGTCAAAATAGTATATGGATGCTTTCCATCCAAAGGTCCGGAAGTGACTAAGCCCATCGCGATACCGCTGACCATCGCTTTGATCGGGACGCCGGCGGCCATCAGAGACATGCAACCTGCGCATATGCTAGCTTGTGACGACGAACCATTCGATTCGAGGACTTCGCTGACGACGCGGATGGTATATGGGAATTCTTCTTCGTTGGGTATGACGTAGGAAAGGGCTCTTTCGCCTAAGGCGCCATGGCCGATTTCGCGGCGTCCGGGATTGCCCATCCTGCCGACTTCACCAACGGAATAAGGTGGGAAGTTGTAGTGATGCATGAATCGTCTCGTATCTTCGGAGGTGAGATTATCGATGATCTGCTCATCTTTAAGTGCGCCGAGGGTCGTGACCGACAAGACTTGGGTCTGACCTCTGGTGAAGAGGCCGGAACCATGGGTTCTCGGCAAGATGTCGATTTGCGCGGAAAGAGGGCGAATTTCATCGACCTTGCGGCCGTCGGGGCGAATCTTGTCTTCGGTGATCAACCGTCTAACTTCGTTAGCGACGATGGTTTCGAGAACTTCCTTGACCATCGCGGCGGTGTCTTTGGCGATTTTTTCGGATTCGTATTTGCGGTTTTCATAGTCGTTGATTATTTCTTTTTGAATGTCATCGATGGCATTTTGCCGTTCGAGTTTGTCAAAGATGGAGATGGCTTTGATCAAGCGCTGCTCAGCGCGATCCTTAATATCCTTTTCAATTATCGGGCAGACGTGATAGAGGGTGATTTCGCGTTTGGCGACGCCGACTTCAGCGATGATCTTCTCTTGAAATTCGCATAATTTAACGATGGCTTGATGGCCGAACATCAATGCTGCGAGCATATCTTCTTCAGCGACTTCCGCGGCTCCGGCTTCAACCATGTTGATGGCATCTTTGGTGCCGGCGACGGAGAGGTGGATATCGGATTTTTCGCTTTCGGAGACGGTCGGGTTGATGACGAACTTGCCATCGACGCGGCCGACTTGGACGCCGGCGATAGGACCATTAAAGGGAATATCGCTGATTGATAAAGCGAGCGAAGAGCCTAACATCGCCGACATTTCCGGCGTGTTGTCTAAATCGACGCTCAAGACGGTATTGACGACTTGTACTTCATTGCGGAATCCTTCGGCGAACATCGGGCGAATCGGGCGATCGATCAAGCGGGCGGTCAAAGTGGCATGTTCGCTCGGACGGCCTTCTCTTCTTAAGAAGGAGCCGGGAATTTTGCCGACGGCGTATTGTTTTTCTTCATAGCCGATCGTCAGGGGGAAGAAGTCGCTGTCTTTCATTTCTTTGCTGGCGACGGCGGTTGACAAGACGACCGTTTCGCCGTAGCGGACGAGCACGGCGCCGTCTGCTTGCTTGGCGAGCTCACCGACTTCGATGGTGAGTTCTCTTCCTTCGAATTTTAATTCGAATGTTTTCTTCATTTTTCTGTTTTCCTCATTTCATTTAACGATTGTTAATTATAACACATCATATTAGAAAGTAATATGAAATCGAAAAGAAAAACCGCGATTTCTCGCGGTTCACTCATTTCGTTACGCTATTTGCGGATTCCGAGGTCGGCGATGAGCTTGATGTAGGCATCGCGGTCCGTCCGATTTAGGTAATCGAGCAGGCTTCTGCGCTTGCCGACGGCAATCAATAAGCCGCGGCGGCAATGATGGTCTTTCTTATTGGCCTTTAGGTGCTCGGTCAGATTGATAATCTGTTCGGTGAGCAAGGCAATCTGGACGGCCGGGGAACCGGAATCGCTGGCGTTTTTGCCATACTTTAGGACGATTTCGGCAACCTTCTCTTTGGATAGTGCCATGTCGTTTTCCTCCTTCATATTTACTTAGCTTGATCAGCGCTTAGCGTCGGAGACTCACTAGGCATCGACCAAGTCGCTTATATAAATATATAGTGTCTGATTCGCGAATGCAAATATTATTTCTTTAGGGTTTGATCGAGGCGATATCCACAGCGATTTGTTCGCGCAGTTCATCGAGCGAAGCAAAGTGCTTTTCAGGCCGTAGAAAAGCGATGAATTCCAAATACATGCTCTTGCCGTAATCATCGCCTTCGTAGTTGGGAATGTGAACTTCGATGGACGGCATGTCGAGCTCTTGAATCGTCGGATGGATGCCGACGTTCGTCAGCGAGAGATGCGGAAAGCCATCGATGTAGCAGACGGTTTTGTAGACGCCGAACTTGGGGATGACATAGGGGGCGCTCAATTTCAGGTTCGCGGTCGGAAATCCGATCGTCCTTCCATTGTGAAGGCCTTCGCCGACGACGCCGTGCATCTGATAGTGGCGTCCTAAGAGCTGATTCGCGCGAATGATATCACCATGTTTTATAAGGGTGATAATCTGACTCGTCGAGACTTTCTGATGCTCGACATCGAGGAGGGGAAGAGCGATGACTTCAAAGTGCTTCTTCAGCAAGTCAACATCACCGGTTTGACCTTTGCCAAAGCGAAAATCTTCGCCGATGAATATTTTATTGATATTGAGTTTATTCAATACTTGTTCGATGAAATCAAGCGCCATCATGTTCAAAAGGCGCGCCTCGAGATGAGCGACGAGCAAGTAGTCGGCCCCGAGCCGATGGATGATGCGGAAACGATCGCTGACCGATGTCAAAACATCCTTGGCTTTGCGGCCGTCGATGATCGTGCCAATCGGGGCGTCAAAGGTTAAGATGGCGACCTCGCCACCGCTATCCAAAACGGCTTGGGTGATGAGTTTTTGATGGCCGATATGGACGCCGTCAAAATTGCCCAAACACAGGCTCGTCGGGTGGTCAAACGGCGCGATGTTATCCAAATCGAGGAGAATCGTTTTCACTCAAAAATACCTCTCCGACAATAGTATAAACCATCTTCGCGCTTTTCATATAAAGCAAGCGCTTTCTCATCTTTTAAAAAGAGGACGAGCGGGGCTTCGAGATTTAGGCTGATCGGCTTTCCGTACGTGACATCGAGGAGTTGCGGGCCGCCAATTTCAAGCTGAGGAAGATGGCGCAAAGCCTCGCCAATTGAAACAGCATCATCATAAGTTGCACCTTCTGCTTTGATTGCTCGGTCGACCGTGAAGCGACCGATAGCTGTCCTTCGCAAGGAGACGAGATGGCCGACCGTGCCGAGGGCCTCCGCAATCTCTTCACCCAAGGTGCGAAGATACGTCCCTTTGCTGACGCGAGCAGAGAATTCAACCATCTCGTTTTCAAACGAAATCAGGTTGATCTCATAGACTTCAATATCGCGTGGTTCGCGGTCTACAGTAAGACCTTGGCGAGCGTATTTATATAGGGGTTTACCATCGCGTTTAAGCGCGCTAAACATCGGGGGGATTTGCTTTCTTTTTCCGAGAAAAGACGCCATAATTGCCGATATTTCGCTTGAATCAAGGCTTTTTGCGGGTCTTTTCCGCTCGATGATTTCGCCCGTCAAATCGCCGGTGTCCGTCTTTTCGCCGAGTTTTAATCTGGCGACGTAGGTCTTATCGAGGGCCTCGAGATAAGCTCCGATCTTCGTCGCCTGGTTGATGGTCAGAATCAAGAGGCCGGTCGCGAAGGGGTCGAGCGTCCCGATGTGACCGACTTTCTTGGTGCTCAAATTATAGGAAAGAGAGTTGACGACTTGCCGCGAGGTTAAACCCTCGGTTTTGTCGATCAGAATTATTCCGCTTTTTTGTTTCACACTTTCCATGGTAAACATTATAATCTAACTTGATTAGTTAGGGTCACACAAATGCGCGCCATCAGAAAAGTCTTAGCTTCGATACACAACGCCGACACGCGCTTTTCGTTGATCAATAGCGGCGACAAGATCATCGTCGGCGTCTCGGGAGGCAAGGATTCATTGGTCTTAACCTATGCTCTCAACCTCTACCGCAAGTTCGCACAATCGGAATTCGAAATCATCCCCGTCATGCTCGATCTGGGCTTTCCCACATTCGATCCCGAACCGGTTCGCGCCTATTTAGAAAATATAGGCTTGACGCTTTATGTCGCCGATGCAAAAAACGTCTATTCGATCCTGCAAGCCCACACCAGAGAAGGCGCTCATCTCCCCTGCTCGATCTGCTCGCGGATGAAGAAGGCAACCATCAATAAAGTGGCCCATCACTTAGGCGTGACAAAGGTGGCCTTCGCCCACCACGCCGAGGATGCGATTGAAACGCTCTTCATGAACGAGATCTACGGTGGGAGAATCGCGACTTTTTCACCGAAGATGCACTTCGAAAAAACCGATATCGATTTTATTCGCCCGCTGATTTTGACGCGCGAAAAAGATATCATCCGCTGCGCCGCCGAAGAGAAATTGCCGGTTCTCGCCAGCCCGTGCCCGAGCGATGGATTGACGACGCGCGAAGACATTAAAAATATGCTGATAGATATATATGAGGATTATCCTGACGCCAAGGAAAATTTCCTGACGATGCTCTCGAATTACGAACAGGAGGATTTGTGGGGTAAACAAGTGTTCTATAAAATAGAAGGCACGTCCCTCTCGCTCAAACCGGTCCTCACCAAAGCGGATGCCCTCGCGATGGTCGAGATTCGCACCGCCGTGTTTTTAATTGAACAAAGCGTCCCGCCTCGCGATGAATTCGACGGCAGCGATGAAGGCCAAAATCATCTGCTGATCTATAAGGAAAACACGCCGATCGGGACGATTCGTTACGACTTCGAAAAGCCGCATCTCGTCCACCTCTCGCGCATCGCAACTTTAAAGGAATATCGCGGTCAGGGCTACACTAAACAAGCGATGCAAAGCCTCATGGACCGGCTCGTCGCCAAGGTCATGCCCCTCACCTTCATTCTTGATGCTCAGACGCAGGCTTTGGGCTTTTATGAAAAGCTCGGCTTTAAAAAAGAGGGAGATGAGTTCCTCGATGCGGACATCCCCCACTTCCATATGCGTTTGAAACGCGATATATAATTACTTCAAATCTTTTCGCGAGAAGAGATAAGAGCCTAAACCGAGGAAGATACCGCATAAACCGGCATTCATGCCGATGGTTTTCAGCGCGAATGCCAAGGTCGAGGTGTCGTAGAGCGTCGCCCCGATTAGGTCGCCTCCAGTCGAGAACATCTCGTAGCTGAGACCGCTGATCGAAAGTGCCGTGTTCTGATACCAGAAAACGTATTCGAAACCCCCGATGACCGCCGCCGCATTGCTAGAATTAAACAAGACGATGATCGGCACGGCCGTCGTGAGAATACTCGCCACGAAAACGGGGACGATGATGACTAAGAAGATGGGAGCGATGATGTTCTGAAAGAGCATCGCGATAAAGGTCATAAAGGCAATTTCGGTGATGAAGATGGCGAGATTAAGACCATACTTTTTAAGGAAGATCCAAAACTCGCCGGTCGTGTCAATCCCGAGGTCAAAACCAAATGCATAGCCGAGGCCAAGGGTCAGAAGCTGATGAGCTAGGAGAATCGCAAACAAGACGATTAGCATAGCTAAAAAGTTTGAGAAATAGATTTTAAAACGCGAATACCCGGCGACGACCTGATTGCGGATGGTCCCCCATCCGGATTCCTTGTACAAGAGGACGACACCGATGATGATGAGCAGGACCATCGGGGTGTTCGATAACGAGAAGGATGATTGGATCATCGACGAGGTCGAGAAGAGATCGCCGAGCAATCCGCCGACGCCCTCGCCGAACAAATCGGAGACGAAGTAATTGAGGACCATCGACAAGATGCCTAACACGAGGGTGATGATCGTGAAGATAATCGTCCCTTTGTCTTTGATGGTCCGGAACAGCTGAAGCTTAATGAGATTGCCCATTGTGCTGACCTCCGATCAAATTGATGAAATAATCTTCGAGACCATTTTCCTGCTCGCGGAAATTGGCGACGTTGATGTCGTTTTGGACGAGGATTTTGACGATGTCGCTGCTATTGGCGACATCTAAGACGCGCAGCGAGCCGTTTTCGTCGTGGTGAACGCGGCCCGGATAAGTCTTTTCTAATAAGGTCGAGGCGCGATTGTTATCGCTCGTCTTGATGATGACTTGCCGACCGACCTTCGCAAATAGATCTTCGGATGAGATCTCGTTGATGATGCGCCCTTTATCGATGAAGCCGAACGTCGTCGCGAGCTTCGAGAGCTCACCGAGGATGTGGCTCGAGATGATCATCGTGATATTGCGTTTTTTATTGATGTCGACGAGCAGTTCGCGCATCTCGCGAATGCCTTCGGGATCGAGGCCGTTGGTCGGCTCATCGAGGATGAGGACGTCGGGATTGCCGAGGAGGGCCATCGCGATGCCGAGCCGCTGCTTCATGCCCAGCGAAAAGTCTTTGGCTTTCTTTGAGGAGTGAATAACATCATCGAGCCCCACTTCTCTGAGCCGCGCTTCGATGAGCGAGCCGTCATCGATGCCTTTTAGTATTAAGGTCGTGCGCAGGTTATCGTGCGCCGTCATGTTTAAGTAGAGAGCCGGAGTCTCGACCATCGCGGCGATGTGCTTGCGAGCTTCGATCTGTTCGAGTCTCGTCTTGGCGCCCATTAGGGTGAACGATCCAGACGTCGGATTGGCGATGCCCGTCAAGACGCGGATCAAAGTGGTTTTACCCGCGCCGTTGCGGCCGACGAAACCGTAGATCTCGCCGCGGCGGACGGTGATGTTGACGCTATCGAGCGCCAACGTCTTGCTATAGCGTTTAGTTAAATTATTAGTTTGAACGACGATGTCATTTAGCATGTCTATTTGCCCTTTAGCCTAGCTAAAGCCTCCTCTTCTTCCTTGAGTATTTTCTCGATGCGATCGCGCTTTTCAAACGTATCGTCGAGGATGAAGGATATTTCCGGAACTTTGCGAATATCGAGTTTGGATGCGAGCGAGCTGCGGACGAAACCCTTGGCCGCATTTAACGCCTCGAGGTTGGCTTGCGGGTGCTTGGAACCGATAAAGGTAACATACACCTTCGCGTATGAAAAGTCACTCGAGACGCGGACTTCGCTCACCGAGACGAGGCCGACGTTTTTGTTCTTGACCTCGAATTGGAGAATCTCCGAGATATTCTTGGCGATGATGCTCTGAATCCGCTCTGTGCGCTTCGCCATCTTATTTTTTCTCCACCATTTCAAACGCTTCGACGATATCTTGTTCTTTAATATCGCTGAAGTTGGCTAAGACGATGCCGCATTCAAACCCTTCGCGCGCTTCTTTAATATCATCTTTAAACCGCTTCATCGAATCGATCTTGCCTTCGTAGACGACGACTCCTTCGCGGATCAAGCGAACGTCTTGCCCGTTTTTGAGGGTGCCGCTCGTGACGTACGAGCCGGCGATCGTCCCGAGTTTTGAAGCTTTATAGAGGACGCGGACTTCGGCCGTGCCGGTGATCTTTTCGACCATCTTAACTTTTAGTTTGCCGCGCATAGCCGCTTCCATCTCTTCGATCAGAGCGTAGATGATGCGATGCAGGCGAATTTCGATGTGCTCCTCATCGGCCTTGGCTTTGACGAGGGCGTTGGGGCGGACATTAAAGCCGAACACGACGGCGTGCGACGCGCTGGCGAGGAGAATGTCACCTTCGGTGATAGCGCCGGCCGTCGCTCCGATGACATTGATTTTGATGCCTTCGGCTTCGAGCTTTTCAAGGGAACCTTTGATCGCTTCGGCGGAACCGGTCGTATCGGCTTTGACGATGACGTTGATGTTTTCGACTTCGCCTTCGTGAATCCGGTTATAGAGATCGTCGAGCGAAGCGGCCGAACTGCCACCACGTCCCTCAGTCTCTTTGGCCAGACGGCGCTTATCGGCGATGTCTCTCGCCTGCTTTTCATTCGGAAAAGCCATGAAGTGGTCGCCGGCGTTCGGGACCTCGCTCAAGCCGATAATGCTGACCGGCGTCGAGGGGCCAGCCGTTTTTAAAATCTTTTTATACTCATTGGTCATGCGCCGGATTTTGCCGTACGCCGACCCGAGGACGACATAGTCTTGAAAATTGAGAGTTCCATTTTGAACTAAAAGCGTGGCTTTTGGCCCTTCGCCTTTGTCGAGATTGGCTTCGATGACGGTTCCGAGCGCATAGCGCGTCGGATTAGCCTTCAACTCCTGCATCTCGGCGACGAGGAGGATGTTCTCGAGTAAATTATCGATGCCGATTGCTTTTTTGGCCGAAATCTCGACGAAGATATTATTTCCGCCGTATTCTTCGGGGATGATGTCGTAGGCGACGAGATCGTTGCGAACGCGCTTGGGATCAGCCCCCGGTTTATCAATTTTATTGATGGCGACGATGATCGGGACGTTGGCGGCCCGCGCGTGATTGATCGCCTCGACAGTTTGTGGCATGACGCCGTCATCGGCCGCGACGACTAAGACGACGATATCGGTGATCGACGCTCCGCGGGAGCGCATGGCCGTAAAAGCCTCATGCCCAGGAGTGTCGATAAAGGTGATTTTTTGACCTTTGACTTCTTTTTGATAGGCGCCGATGGCTTGCGAAATACCACCGACTTCCGCATCGACGAGATGGGACGAGCGAATGGCGTCGATCAAGGTTGTCTTGCCGTGGTCGACGTGGCCCATGATCGTCACGACCGGGGGCCGGCTCTTTAAATCCTTGGGATCGTCGACGATTTTGAGCTCTTCAAAATTCTCGGCGCTGACTTCTTTGTCCTTGCGGAAATCGAAGCCGAACTGCAGGCAAATCGTGCCGATGACCTCATCGTCGAGCGTCTGGTTGATGGTGATGACTTTGCCGTTTAAAAAGAGGTACTTAATAATGTCTGAAGAATTGAGTTCCAACTGCTTGGCCAATTCGCCGACCGACATGCATTTCGTATAGACGAAAACCCCTTTATTGACTTTGGCTGATTCGCTTTTGTGAGCTGGTCCAGCCACGGGAATGTTAGCGGTGCGCGTGCGTTTTTTGTTGTTATTATCTCTCATTATAAATCCTCCTTTATGACATCGATAATTTGCTGAGCGAGTCCCTTGTCGCTGATGGCGACGGACGAGACTTCATCAAAGCCCAAGGCGCGGCCGAGCTCGGCTTTGCGATAGGCGTGAAGAACGGTGACTTTTTCATCTCGCGCTCTGGCGGCGAGCTTGTTCTGCGTGTGGCTCGTCGCGTCAACTGCGATGAGCAGGAGATAGATGGGACGGACGCTCCACACTTTAATGATGGCCTCTCCCACCAGCGCTTTGCCAGCGCGGAGAGCCAAACCTAAATAACCGTGGACGCGGTCATTCATAGGTATTTGCTGAGCTGATCGTATAATTCGAGCGGAACATTTGTTCCGAGAGCCCTGTCGATTAGGCGCTTTTGTTTCGCATAAGCGAAAACGTCAGCATCCTTTCTTAAATATGCCCCGTGGCCATTGGCCTTGCCGGTGACGTCGATGACGACTTCGCCGGTCGGGGTTTTGACGATGCGAAGAAGTTCGCTTTTCGCAAACATCTGGTTGGACGCCAAGCAGCGGCGCATCGGGATCTTTTTCATTCGCATCACTTCCTTTCGCTCTGATTAATGAAGACTACTTCTCCTCGTCGTCGTAATACTCATCGTATTCGTCGTAATCGATTTCTTCATCTTCAGCAACTGGCTCGGTGTGCTTTTCGGCTTCTTTTTCGAGCTCAGCCAGTTCTTCTTCGGAATAAATTTGCATATAAGGTTTGTTGTCGGCGTCAGGTGCGGGTGCGGCGTAAGGCTTTTGACTCTTGTCGCCTTCCTTGACTTCTTCATCGGAAATTTTCCGCGGTCTCCTCGTCTTCGGAGCAGACTGTTTGTTCTTCTCTTTTTGACTTTCGAGTTCGCGCTCCAAAGTCTCGAGGTCGGTCGTGATTTTGATGTTGGTGACAACGGGTTGTTCCACCGCTTCTTCCTTGGCGACCGGAGCTTCGACTGCAACTTCGCGAGTTTCTTCCTTGGCGACCTGAGCTTCGACGTTAACCGAAGTTGTATGCGTTTCCGGAACGACGTCCTTTTCGGTCGGTTGGATGGAATCGATATAGCGCTGATAAGCGGCCATCCGCTGCTTCTCGTGAGCCTTTTGGGCGAGGACTTCGACAGTTAGATAATCGATGGCATCTTGCTTGGCCATCGTCTCTTCTTTGATGTCGATGTTCCAACCCGTCAATTTGACGCCTAAGCGAGCGTTTGCCCCTTTGCGGCCAATCGCAAGAGACAGCTGCTCGTCTTTGACGACGGCGATGGCGGAGTGCTCTTGTTCGTTGAGCTTGACACCGACGACCGTCGCCGGGCGCAAGGCCTCGACGATGTAGAGTCCGGGGTCATCGTTATACTGGATGATATCGATCTTCTCTTTATCGCGGGCATTGCCCAACTGCGCGACGATTTTCTTGATGCGGCCGCCGTCGTGGCCGATGCAGGCTCCGGTCGGATCGACATCTTGGTCGTTGCTGAAGACGGCGACTTTGCTGCGGATGCCGGCTTCGCGGGCGATATTTTTAATGATGACCGTGCCATCGTATATTTCATGAATTTCTTCTTCGAAGATCCGTCTTAAAAATCCGGGATCGCTGCGCGTGACGGAGATCTGGGCGCCCTTTTCAGACGATGAGACATCGGAGACGTAAAGGCGGATCTGCTGCCCGATATCAAACGATTCCTCGCCGATCATCTCGCGTGAACTAAGGTACACGGAAGTCCGGCCGATATTGACGATCGCGGACCGATCGTCGACCTTTTCGACGACGCCGGTGATCATCTCGCCGATTTTATCCTTATACGTGATATAGAGGGCCGCTTTTTCGGCTTCGGCCAATTTCTGGTGGAGCACCGATTTGACCGTCATCGCAAAGAGCTTGCTCAAATCCGCGAATTTGACGTAGATTTTATAGTCGTCGCCGACTTGGACTTTCGCGTCGAATTTACGGGCTTCGTCAAGGCTCACTTCGAGATAGTCGTCATGGACTTCCTCGACGACTTTCTTGACCTGGTAGATTTCGATGTTCGCCGTCTGTTCGTCGATGATGACTTCGACGACGGCATCGTCGCCTCCTCCCAACTGCTTGATCAAGGCCTTCCGCATGGCTTCTTTTAGTGCCGCGAGGATGCTTTCCTTGGTGATGCCCTTTTGAGCTTCGAGTTGGTCCAATGCTTCAAAAAACTGCGCTGCGTTAATCATAGTTGCTACTCCTTAAAATTTGATGGCCAAACGCGCTCTGCTGAGATTGCTGCGCAAGATGGTCAACGTTCCTTTCTTTTTGTTGTCTAATTCTAAAATGACTTCTTCGGAGGTGACGGTCTTTAATGTGCCTTGATGCTCGCTTTTCTTGACGACGGCTTCGCGCAAGGTCAACTGCACGAATTCACCGACGTACTTTTCGAGTTTATCAATTTCGATCGGCTTTTCGACGCCGAGCGAGGTGACATCGAGCATGTACGAAGTCTGAATCGGATCGGCCTCGTCGAGAAGCGGGCTGATTAAATCGCCGGCCCGAACGATGTCGTCCATGCCGACCGGTCCGTCTTTGTCGATGACGACGCGCAGGACGAAATTGCTCCCTTCCTTACGGAAAGAAACGTTGGCTAAGTCGTAACCGATGACTTTTAATGCCGGGGCGATCAAGGTGCTGACAGTGTCTTTAACGGCCATGGCGACCTCCTTTAAGAAGACAAAGAGTGGTCTTGCGGCCACTCTTATTTTAAGAGTTTTCCCGGGAGAACCCGAGGGCGAACACGAATCTGTTCGCGTAGTTATGATAAGACTATCGCTGAATTAATGCAACAAAATAACTACATTATTCATAAAGACACGAAATCTCGCGGTGACTGACTATTCTTGTTTGTCATCGCGGGCTTTAACGCGCGTTAAGGACCGATATAAATACCGGGTGAGAAGATAGGTCGCGAGGAGGTAGGCGGAAGGCAGGAGAGCGACGACGAATAACAGCGTCGGAGCGAGGTTTAAGGAAATGGCAAAATCGAGGGCGAAACTCGCCGTCATCGCGTCGACGACAAAGTTCGGTTGATACGCGAGATAAACATACATCCAAATGCCGAGCACGAGCGTCGTGACGAGGCCGGACAGCCCGACGATGAGGCGCGCTTTTAAATGGCGCTCAGGAGCTTCTTTATTCGCGACTAGTTTAGAGGCGATGACGATGGCCGATGGGACGACCATCAAAAGGTACGTCGGAAGGGTGCCGACAACATGTTGCAAGCTTAAATCATAACTGTAAAAGCCAAAGGCAAAGGTGCCTAAGAAATAGAGGGCGAAAAGGCAGAAGAGATGTTCTAAAACATCGGCGATAACGATGCCAAACGGGCGTTTTTCATTCGTTTCTGGCTCCGTTTTCTCTTTTTTAAAAATGGCGAGAATATAGACAAAAAGAAGGATGAAAATCAGATCGAGCAAGAGAAATGAGAGGGGGAAGTACTTCGAGGGACCCCCGGCCAGAAAATTCGCCTTGTAGGTCACGAGAGTATTGATGAATCCGTAGATGAAAGCGAACGAGCTGACGGATAGTAAGACGAGGGAGTGAATCTTGATTTTGCGAAGGCGGAGGTTGTCGCTCGGGACCTCGGCGATGCGATTGACCGCGAACAGGGCGTAGATCGGAACGATCAAGGTGAGGTAGAGCGGCAGATAGTTCAACAGATTGCGGAAATCGTTGATGGCGTCCGTAAAGAGGACCATCACGAAAAAGAAAGCGGCGATGCCGGCAAAAAAGTAGAGGAGGAGATCAGTGACGATGAATAATGTTTTGGTTTTCATGATTCGCTCCTTAATAAGCCTTGAAAATCCGGTCGACTTCGACCGTGCCGTCCGCGCCGAGGATGATGATTTGGCCGCCGATCATCGCGGGATCGTGATAGATGCCGCGACCGCTCTTGACGCCGTAGCTCAACATGATGCCTTCGTAGGTGACGGCG
>JBAZED010000003.1:0-91962 GCA_041654095.1 Bacilli bacterium | reverse complement strand
TTCGGTTAACTGACCGAATTACTCCTTCCTGTATTGTATCAGTATCTCTTCTAAAGAAAAAGATGAAAATGATTTATGGCGATGGTCAGTGCCTACCCCCCATTACATCACTTAGTTTTGGAAAAGGGTTGTGTTACGGCAAAACAAAACCGGCAATAAAAAAAGACCGCTGATAGCGGCGAGCGGTCCCGTTTTTGATTTGAGATTAGACGGTTGGTTGATCTTCGTGAATCTCGGTGTATTGAGCGAGATTATCAGGAAGGACGACATCGACGACCTGATTCACGTTGCTGATGTCGATATGAAACGAGGCATCGAGTTCATGAAGTTCGTGGCCTTGCCCTTCGCCTTCTTTGGCAATAGTGACAGCGATATCAAGATCGGCGTAGAGCTTGCTGAGGAATCCATCCGCACCGACGCCGAGCGTAATCTTAGCCTCGGCGATCGAGACAACGCTCGAAATCCGAGTATAAAATGTTGAGCGAATTCCTTCGATATCTTCGGATGTCATCTGCGTTGGATCGAATTGGCCAGAGTCTGCAGCGACCTTCATCGCCACGTTCACGATATCATTGACCGTAATCGTGTAAACCACAGATAATTCACCATCTTTTTCTGTTGCCTTGATGTCTTGAAGTTCGTTTAAGTACGGGAGGGCATCCTCGAGCTCTATCGGAAGATCAATTGGGGCTTCGGGATCAAATCCGAGAGCCGTGGCCAAGTTGCCAACTTGTTTCTTTACCGTTGTTACCGGGGGAGGAGTCTGACCTATCGCGGTGATGAAAGCCGTCGCATTGGTAATATCGGCATAGACCCATCCTTCGCTGAGGTAGAGTGCGGCTTCGAGTTCAGAATCGATTAAGACCGTCTGGCCTTCTTTTGCGTAAACAGTGGCAGAGGCTTCGACACTACCTATGGCATCATCGCCAAATAGATCGTTTACTTTGACGTGAACTTCACCGTTGGCATCTAGTTCATTTCGGCCATTTTCAACTGATTGTCCATCGAAGAATCTGCCGAGATATTCGGCATCGGCCGTGACATCGATTTCAAACGAATCGATCTGAGTGGTCATCATCTGCTCCATCGCATCCACGACTCTTTGATTGGCGACAGCATCATCAATCGTGATGCCCGCTCCATCGCAGGAGGTCATAACCGTTAAAGCAAACAACGAGAGAGTCGACATTAGAAGCTTATTGAATTTGTTCATATGAACACCTCCATTTTTTAGTATAGCACCGTGACACAAAAGACAATATGTAATTGCATTTTGGTATCAATATTGCGGGAAATAATCGAATTCGCTAAAAAATTAATGGGAAATTCTATATTTATTTAATTTTGAAAAACCACTTGATGAAGGATTTTTTCTGCTCGGTGTAAGGAGGATATTTGAGTTGCAACTCGATTTTGCTCTTTTTCAAAACGCTCTTTTCGTGTGTGAAAGCCGCGAAAGACTGATAGCCATGATAGCTGCCCATACCGCTTCTGCCGACGCCTCCAAAGGGGAGCTTGTCGTTGGTCAAATGCATGATTGTATCATTGACACAGCCGCCTCCATAACTAACCAGATCCATAATGCGTTTGGCTTCTTTTTGGTTTTTGGTGAATAAATAGAAAGACAACGGCTTTTCTTGGGTCTTGAAGATTTCGAGGAGATCATCGATGTTTTTAAACGGCAAGATCGGCATGATCGGACCGAAGATTTCCTCTTTCATGATCGCATCATCGTAAGTGACGTTATCCATGATCGTCGGTTCGATTAAGCGCCGTTTCAAATCGATATGGCCGCCGACAACGACTTTGTCCCTATTGATCAAACCGCTTAGCCTCTCGACGTGCTTATCATTGATGATGCTCGGAAAATCATCGCTGATATTGCCGTTCCGGTAGTAGAAGGCTTGAATGTATTCGATTACCTTTGAAATGAATTCGTCTTTTACGGAATCGTGCACATAAATATGGTCGGGCGCAACGCATGTTTGGCCGGCATTGAGATACTTGCCCCACGTTATGCGTTTGGCGGCCAAATCGATATCGGCGTCGCTTGCGACGACACATGGCGATTTACCACCTAATTCGAGAATGACCGGCGTTAGGTGTACACTGGCTTTTTCTAAGACGACGCGTCCGACATCATCGCCGCCGGTGAAGAAAATGAAATCAAATTTTTGATTGAGAAGCGCTTGGTTTTCTTCTCGCCCTCCGATGACGACGGCAAAGAGGCGCTGATCAAAATTGCTGGCGATCTTTTGTAAGACGAGCGAGATATTCCAGGCATATTTGGAAGGTTTTAAAACGACGGTATTACCGGCGGCCAAGGATGCGACGACGGGGACCATCGAGAGCTGCAAAGGATAATTCCATGGTGACATTACTAAGGTAACACCATAGGGTTCCTTCATTATTCGACCGCTGGATATGACGTTGACGAGGCTTGTCGGAACTCTTTTTGGCTTCATAAAGCGCTTCAAATGCTTAAGCATAAAATCAATTTCCTGTATGACGAGCGAATACTCGGTGGAAATGACATCAAACTCGCATTTGTTGTAGTCGAGTTTGAAAGCCTCGTAGATTTCGCCGCTCATCGAAAGCAGCACTCTCCGCAGTTTTAACAATGCTTCTCGGCGGAACGACAATGTCCGCGTGTGACCTTCAAAAAAATAGGCGCGCTGACTTTTGACAATTTCTTCAATCATGGGATTTTCCTCTATCATTAATTGTTCATATTTTTGGGAAATTTGCCACAAGAGGATTAGAGGCAAGCATTGAGCAATCTATTTCTCAAAGAAGAAAGCCAAAGATTATAATTAGATTGATATGAATATCTTTTATTTAGATAAAAATCCCGTCTTGGCCGCTCGATATCACACCGACAAGCACGTCATTAAAATGATTTTGGAATCAGCGCAACTCCTCTCGACGGCCCATCACGTTGCCATTTCGAATGAGAACATCCTAGCGCACATCTACAAACCCACGCATTCTAATCACCCGAGCGCGCTATGGGTTCGACACAATAAAAACAACTACCTTTGGCTCTATCGCCTCTTACTTGCCCTCCTTGAAGAATACGCTTTCCGCTTTGGCAAAATTCACAAGAGTTCGGCATTGACTGAATACTTAAAAGAACCGCCTATGTCGCTCAGTGATGAACCTTTTTTCCCGCCGACTCCCACGATGGATGACGAATACATCGTCGCGGGCGATTCGCTCCTTTCATATCGGAATTATTATCGCCGAGCCAAGAGCCATCTGTTCACGTGGACGAGACGTTCGCGACCCGAATGGCTGAACGATTAGCCATGCATATGCATGTTGTCGTCTTTTGTCTTTATAAAAAACCATAAATAAGATAACATTTTTATCAAGGAGAGACCATATGAGCGAATTAGCAAAAACAGATATAGAGATTTTTAGCGCCATCGAGCTTGAGAAGAATCGCCAAATTGAAAACATCGAGCTGATCGCCAGCGAAAATTTTGTGTCTTTAGCGGTCCTTGAAGCCCAAGGTTCGATCATGACCAATAAATATGCGGAAGGCTATCCTAACCACCGTTATTATGGCGGCTGTGAATTTGTCGATATCGCTGAGCAACTTGCCATCGAAAGAGTGAAAAAACTATTTGGCGTTAAATTCGCCAATGTCCAGCCCCATTCTGGCTCGACGGCGAATATGGCCGTCTATCGCGCCTTGCTCAATCACGGCGATCGTATTTTGAGCATGTCGTTAAGCGACGGTGGGCATTTGACACACGGTTACAAATTATCGTTTTCAGGCTCTGATTACGAAATATTCTCTTATGGATTGCATCCTGAAACCGAAACTCTTGACTATGAAACCATCGAGCAATTAGCAATCTCGGTCAAACCGCGCATGATCGTGGCCGGAGCTAGCGCCTATCCGCGAACTATTGACTTTAAGCGATTTCGCGAAATAGCCGATAAAGTCGGCGCTTACCTCTTCGTCGATATGGCTCACATCGCCGGACTCGTCGCGGGTGGCGTTCATCAAAATCCGTGCCCTTATGCGCACGTCGTTTCATCGACGACACACAAGACGCTCCGCGGTCCACGCGGGGGAATTATCCTCACTAATGACCCTGAGATCGCGACGAAAATCGACCGCGCCATCTTCCCCGGCATCCAAGGCGGACCGCTGATGCACATCATCGCCGCCAAAGCCGTGGCATTCAAAGAAGCACTCGAACCGAATTTCAAAGAGTACGTCAAGCAAATCATCGCCAATTCACACGCCTTAGCTGATGAGTTAAAAAGGCTGGGTTATCGCATCGTCAGCGGCGGCAGCGATAACCACATGCTGCTCGTCGATTTGAAATCGTCAATTGGCATGACGGGAGCGGATGCCGAGAAGCTCCTTCACGAAGTCGGCATAACATGCAATAAGAATTCGATTCCGAATGATAAAGAGCGGCCGATGGTCACTTCGGGGATTCGACTCGGCACCCCGGCCATGACGACGCGGGGTTTTAATGAAAAAGATTTTCAACAAGTCGGCCAGTTGATCGATGAAGCCTTAAAAAACCGCGAAAATGCTGAAAATCTCGCAAAAGTCCACTCAAAAGTATTAGAATTAACAAGGAAACACCCCCTTCGTTATTAATGATGAAAACGAACGAGTCGAAGCTCATTTACCAGATGATTGCCACAGCGATGGGCATCGCTCTTTCCGTTTTGCTCACCAGCTTTGTTTTCATCCCTTTGCCTTTTGGCGGCTTTCTTAATTTCACCGATGTTTTTATCGCCTTATTCGCCATGTTTTTCGGCCCGTGGATTGGCGCGACGGTCGGGGCGTTAAGCGGCTTGATGGTCGACATGATTTTAGGATATGCTTTTTACGCTCCCTTCACATTCTTCATCAAGTTGATCGAAGGTCTTGTCGTCGGCTTTCTCTTCTTGAAGTTGAAAGGCAAAATTCGCTATATCGCTCCGTTTGTCGGCGGCCTAATTATGGCGGCTTTTTACATCCTGCCCGACTATATCCTCGTCGCCAATTTGATTGCGGCTCTCACGAGTTTTGCCTTTAACTTAATCCAAGGAGTCATCGGCGCATCTTTGGGGTTGACCATCTATCTCATCCTCCTCAAAGCCAAGGTTCGCCCTCCCACCTTAAAATAAATATTTTTTTGTAAGTCATTAAATTGTTTTAACTACCTTTTTATAATATGATTAATCAGGGCGGATTCGCCGAGAATGGAAGAGTGATTTTTTTATGTGGGATGCATTATCAACATTAGGTACTTGGGGAATTGTCTTAGAGATTCTCATCATCTTTTTTGCCAAAATCGTCGAGGTGACAATCGGTACTTTGCGACAAATATTAGTTGTGAAAGGCTATAGAATAACAGCCGTCCTTTTAGCTCTGGCCGAAATCTTCTTGTGGGTCTTTATCGCCTCCAAAGTCATCACCGGTTTAGCCGACAACTGGCTGAACGGCGTGGCTTATGGTCTCGGGTTCGCCGCCGGTGTCTATTTCGGCTCGATCATCGAACAGAAACTCGCCTTTGGCATGCTCCTCGTCCAGACGATTACGACTGAGAAAAAGGGAATTGAAATTGCTAATTCGCTACGCGAAAAAGGCTATGGCGTCACGACCGTCGATGCTAAAGGCAAAGTTGATAGCCGCAAGATATTGATGGTTTACGCCAATCGCCGCGGCAGCGCCGAAATCGTCGAGCAAGTCATGCTCATCGACCCGACTGCCATGATCGTCACAAATGATGTCGGCACCTTGTCCGGCGGATATATTCACATTAGAAAATCACTTCTCAAATAAGTAAAAAGAAAAAGGCGACCTAGATGGCCAGGTCGCCTTTTTTAATCCATCCGAGTTTTCTAAACAGCAAATCGATGAGGAAGACGAGAAGCGCGGGTGCGCCAATCATCAAGATCAAGACGCCGAGCCACGCCATCAGCGGGTTATCGGTCATTTCTAAGATTGTCGATAAAGGTCCGATTAAGGCGCAGGTTCCCATACCGGCCGCCGCGTAGTTAGTCTCTAATTGGAAAATTGTCGTGGCAAACGGTCCAAGCAAGGCCGAAACGATAATCGTCGGAAGCCAAATCAGCGGTTTCCGCAAGATGTTTTTAAATTGGAGCATCGACGTGCCGATGCCGACCGAAATCACCTTGCCGGCATTGTTATCGCGAATTGACATCATCATGAAGCCGATCATCTGCGTGCAGCATCCGACCGTCGCAGCGCCTCCCGCGATGCCCCCGAGATTAATGGCGACGGCGATGGCGACCGATGAAATCGGAGCGGTGAGAATCATACCCATAACCGTTGAGATGACGACGCCCATCAAGATCGGTTGATAAGCGGTGGCGGTTTGAATGAAGTTGCCTAATGATGTGACGATCCAAGTTAAAGGGACGGTAAATAAGAAAGAGAGGGCCCCGGCGACAGCAGTTATGAAAAGCGGCACGATGATTAAATCGACGGCCGTCGTCTTCTTAAAGACGAGTCGATATAGTTCGATGCTGATCACGACAACCAAATACGACATCATCGGATTGCTATTCGTGTGTATGCCATCGATATAAGGGGTGACATACGCGCCGCCGTTCATGCCGAGAACCATCGTGGAGATAGCTCCGGCCACGCCGCAAGAAATGATTGCTATGGGCGAGAGGTTTTTAAGCGATAAGGCGATGCCGATACCGATGCCGATGCCCATCAAGCCTTTTAAAATATTGCCGATACCCGTGAAAAATGAAATGCCGCTCAACGTTCCGATCTGACCGACGATCACGCCGATGATCAAAGTGGCGAACATGCCGGTTGCCATGCCGCCAGTCGTCTTTGCCATGTGGTCCATGAAGCGCTGAAAAAGGCGCTTCTTAACCGGGGTTTCCTTTGGCACTTCGATTTCGACTTTGACGTTTTCGGGGTCTTTGGGGTTGCTCATGAGAATAATATATATTTTTGGAAACAATAAGCAAGAAAATTTATATTCCCGAACTCCATGCAAGCGGACCGCTCTTAATTTTCGAAGGCCATTGTGCTATTCTTTTATCGTTATCATGAACCGCAAAAAAAGTCTCATCCTCGAAATCGTGCGCTTTGTTGTCGTGGGGGTCATCGCCACTCTTTTGGATTACGGCGCGTATTCGCTCCTCGCTTTAGCGATTCCCGCTGCGTGGCCGACGATTTCCGAGACGATCCTCTGCACGACTTTCGGTTTTCTGGTCAGCGTCATCGCCAACTACCTCCTCTCCGTTTTGTGGGTCTTTCAAAATGTCGACAAGAAAGCTGACGTCAAATCGCCTCTTAACATCGTCGTTTTCGTCGCTCTTTCGGCGGGAGGATTGCTGATTGGCCTCGCTGTCATGATCGGTTTTGAATCGCTGTCCACCAACGTCTTGTTCGTCGATATCAACAATTGGATAAATGATTTTCGCACAAGCGGTTTGAGATCGATTGCCTTTTGGTATTTCACCCTCTTCTTTGCCATCAAAACCATCTTGATTTTGTCGTATAATTACCTTACGAGGAAATTTATTATTTTTAAGGCTCCAAAGGGGGATGCAAATGAATAAGCTGCGGATTAATATGCTCTCAAAAGCGGACACGGTCGATGGTCAAGGCGTTGGTTCTGCCTACCTAGAACAAGTTGCCTTAGTAAGAGAATGCGATGACATTTTTGATGTCACCGTCAATCACCCCGGTTCAAATTTCGATATCGTCCACGTGCACACGATTAACCCGCAATATTTGTCAAAGATGAATAAAAGGCACGTCAACGTCTGCTATGTCCACATGCTTCCTGATACCTTAGATGGTTCCATCAAATTACCGAAGTTGCTCTTCAAATTATTTAAGCATTATGTCGTCAAGTTTTATCGAAAGGCCGACGAAATCGTCGTCGTCAACCCGATATTTATCAATCCGCTGGTTGATCTAGGCATCGAACGCGAATGCGTCACTTATATTCCCAACTATGTATCGAAGGATCAATTCCATATCATCAGCGAAGAAAAACGCATGGACGTTCGCGACCATTATGGCGTTCCTCGCGACCGCTTTGTCGTCCTCGGAGTCGGCCAAGTCCAAACGCGTAAAGGCGTCATCGACTTTGTCAAAACGGCCCGTCGCAACCCCGACATGTTCTTCGTGTGGGCGGGGGGGTTTTCTTTCGGCAAAATCACCGATGGCTATAAAGAGCTCAAGGAAATCGTCGATAATCCACCGCAAAACGTGACATTTACCGGCATAGTCAAACGCGATAAGATGAACGATATTTTCAATATGTCCGACGTCTTGTTTATGCCGTCATTCAACGAGCTGTTTCCGATGGCGATTCTCGAGGCCGTCAACGCCCACAAACCGGTCTTATTACGCGATTTGAATTTGTATGTCGATATCCTTTTTGAAAAGTACGAAAAAGGACACGATGTCGATGATTTTGTCCTCGCTCTGCAAAACCTGAAAGCCGACGAGAAGCTCTATCGGAAAGCATCGGAAAACTCAGCCTATATCAGCGAATTTTACTCAAAGGAACACGTTCGCGAAATATGGCGCGAATACTATCCGCGCATCTATCAGAAATATCAAGGAATCAAACGCTTCCCTAAATAGCACCATCCTATCTTTTTTGCTTTAGTTAAAGTTTTACTTTAGAATATAGGTATGGAAAAACGATTAATTAAACGCTATGAATACGAGTTGGCGGAACATGTCTTCAGCTCTGCGGATATGGATATTTTTATCGCCCATCGCAAGGACCGCCTCTTCTCTTTTCGCGAATATCGTTCAATTGAAGCCTATGAGCAGGATTTAGCCAAATATAAACGGATTCAAAGAATCGGCGTCAACGTGCCAAAGCTCATCGCCCACGACCGGCAGTTGCTCGTTTTAATTTTCGAGCGCTTTACGGAACCTAATGCGCTTGAAGTGTTGGCTAAAGAAGAGCTTAAGGACATCTATTTTAAGCAATTGTTTTCGATTTATCGGTTTTGTCGTTTTTCGAAAGTTGAAATCGACTATTTGCCGAACAGCTTCATCTTAAAAGGCACCAGCCTGTACTACATCGGCGAAGAAATCATCGATTCGGATCCAAAGCGCAACCTTGAGAATTATGGTCTTCGCTATTGGATATATTCAAAAGAAGCCACCGACCTCATCAAAGAAAAAGGCCTTCTCATCAATCCCAAGCGGATCTTGAGTGAAGAAGAAGCCAATAAGAGAATTGTCTTATTAAGCGTCACCTATTGGTGATAAACTGAACGCATGCTCGAAAAAATTATTATTTTTAATCTCTCTTCTAATCCGCAGTTGACAAAGAAAATTGCTGATTTATTAGATATACCGATTGGCCGCGTCGAACTCATGCATTTCGCCGACGGTGAAATCATGGCTCGTTCGCTGGATTCGGTGCGCGGCAAATCGGTCTACATCGTCCAGTCGACTTGTTCGCCGGCGTCAGAGAGGTTGATGGAACTCCTCGTTTTCATCGACGGTATCAAAAAAGCAAACGCCAAAGACGTCAACGTCATCATTCCCTATTATGGTTACTCGCGCCAAGATCGCATCGCCAGACCTCGCGAACCGATCTCGGCCCGCCTCGTCGCTGACCTCCTTCAGACCGTCGGCGTCTCCCACATCATCACCCTCGATCTTCACACCCCGCAAATCCAGGGCTTTTTCTCATGCCCGGTGGACAATCTATCGTCGATTCATCTTTTCGCTAATTATTACACGAAAAAACTTCGCCAGTTAAAAATCGATCCCAATGAAGTCGTCGTCGTCTCGCCCGATCACGGAAGCGCTCACCGCGGACGCGACTTGGCGACTGCTTTGCCAAATTCCCAATTAGTCATCGTCGACAAGCGCCGCCCTTCCCCCAATGAAGCCGAAGTTGTCAATATCGTCGGTAATGTCGAAGGCAAGACCTGCATAATCATCGATGATATCATCGATACCGGCGGGACGATAATCGCCTCGGCTAACGAGCTCTACGCCAAAGGAGCGACCGGCATTTTAGTCGCTGCCACCCATGGTGTTTTTTCGCGTGATTCCATTGATAATTTAAAGGACATCGGAATTCGCGATATCGTCGTGACCGATAGCATTGAAAAGAACATCGCCGGCGTCACCGTCATCTCGATCGCCGACATTCTCGCCCATGTCATCACCCACAATGAAAGCGGCACGTCTCTCCCGCCCGAATATCTCGCCTTTTATTAATTAAATCGATTTTTGCGATGTTTCATCACAAATTGTGCTGCTTTATGTATGGAAAATAAATTCAAAAACTCACCTATTATTGAACGAATATCGATCAACGCCATGATTGCGTCGATTTATTTCATTTTGACGATTGCCACTCTTCCCGTCTCATTTATGGGCCTGCAGATTCGCATTGCCGAAATGCTTATTTTGCTCTGCTTTTTTCGAAAGGACTATGTCATCGGCGTGACGATCGGAACTCTTCTTGCCAACACGATGTCGCCGATGTTTTTATGGGACATGTTATTCGGGACTTTAGCGACTTTGATCAGCGGTCTCTTAATCGGATACATGAGGCAACTTTTCGTGGCTGCTTTGATCCCCGTAGTCATCAACGCCTTTGTCGTCGGACTTGAACTCAACCTAATCATGAATTTGCCGTTTTGGATCAACGTCGGCCTCGTCGGACTCGGCGAATTTATCGCTGTCGCCATCCTTGGTTACTTTATCTTTCTGCTCTTGGGCAAGAATGTTAAGTTTCAAGAAATCATCGGCGCGAATCAAAATTACCGCTTCAGGTGGTAACATATTATCAACGACTATTTGAAACCTCTCTGCTGACTCGTGTTCTTTCACAAAAGGACGACGGGGGGCGAGACTTTTATAAATTAATTGGCATTTTCATCATG
Source organism: Bacilli bacterium (assembly GCA_041654095.1). Taxonomy (GTDB): domain Bacteria; phylum Bacillota_I; class Bacilli_A; order RFN20; family CAG-826; genus UBA1424. Next base: position 81,078 of record JBAZED010000003.1, on the reverse strand, counting down.
AATATCATAATATTTTGTATGCTATGGAAAACTTTTATTTAGAAATAAAACACATCTGTAAACAAACCGGGGCTCGCTATGGCATTTTGCACACGCCTCATGGCGATGTCGAAGTTCCGATGTTCATGCCGGTTGGAACTCTAGCCACCGTTAAAACATTATCTCCCGAGGAACTCAAAAGCATTGGAACCGGTGTCATTCTCGCCAACACTTATCACCTTCACTTACGTCCCGGTGAAGACATCGTCGCAAGAGCGGGGGGCATTCATAAATTTATGAACTACGACGGTCCGATTCTAACCGACTCGGGTGGCTTTCAGGTTTTTTCGTTGATGGACAAGTGCAAAATCAGCGAAGAAGGAGTGACCTTTAGAAACCATCTCGATGGCTCGAAGCTCGAATTCACGCCTGAAAAAGTAATCGCTATTCAAGAAAAGATTGGCGCGGACATCATCATGTCTTTTGATGAGTGCATGCCCTACCCCGTCGAATATTCCTACGCGAAAAAAAGCGTCGAGCGGACGTTGCGATGGGCTAAGCGTGGGCAAGTAGCGCAGATCAGAAGCGACCAAGCTCTATTTGGCATCGTTCAAGGCAGCGACTATGAGGATTTGCGAAAGCATTCAGCGATTGAACTATCCGAAATGGATTTTCCCGGATACTCGATCGGCGGAACGTCGATTGGCGAACCAAAAGATGTTTACGTTAAAATGGTCCAGCAATCAGTCGCCTATCTTCCCAGTGATAAACCGCGCTATCTCATGGGCGTTGGTTCAATCGACTTTCTCCTCGAAGGAATTGCCCAGGGAGTAGATATGTTCGACTGCGTTTTGCCGACGCGCATCGCTCGTCATGGCGCTTTGATGACTTCCGTCGGTCGCGTCAACATCCGCAACGCTAAATACAAAGACGATTTCACCCCTCTCGATGCCAATTGCGATTGCTATACATGTCAAAATTACACGAAGGCCTATCTCCGCCATCTCTATATCAGCGAAGAGACTTTTGGAAAACGTTTACTGTCTCTTCACAACGTCCGTTTTCTCGTCTCACTGATGGGAAAAGCTCGCCAGGCAATTAAGGAAGATCGATTCGGCGATTTTAAGACCGAAGTATATCGCGCTTTCGGAAGCAAAAAAGGTTTCTGATGAATGTAAAGCTCTTCGATTTTCATCTGCCGGAAGAATTGATTGCCCAGTCACCGACGCCGATCCGGGATCAATCGCGAATGATCAGCGTCGACTGCGCGACAAAAACGTATAAAGACGAACATTTTTTTGATATTCTCAACTACCTAAAAGCGGGCGATATCTTAGTTCGCAACAACACAAAAGTACTGCCGGCCCGCCTCTTCGGCCGCAAGGAAAAGACGGGAGCTCATGTCGAAGTTCTGCTCTTGCGCGAGCTGAAAAAAGATGCGTGGGAATGTTTGGCGGGCAACGCCAAGACAATCAAGCAAGATACGGTCATCATTTTTAAAGAAGGCGTTCTCAAAGCGCGATGCATCGAGGTCAAGGACGAAGGTATTCGCATCATGCAGTTTTTTTATTCCGGCGTATTTCTGGAAGCTTTAGAAGCGGTGGGGCTCATGCCATTGCCCCCCTATATAAAAAAGCAATGTGAGGATAACAGCCGGTATCAAACCGTCTACGCCGAGCGGCTTGGGAGCAGCGCCGCGCCGACGGCGGGATTTCATTTTACCCCTGACTTATTGGCAAAAATAGCGCAAATCGGCGTTGAAATTGTCGATATTACACTGCATATTGGGCTCGGAACCTTCCGGCCTGTCAAGGTGTTAGACACCGAAGACCACATTATGCATAGCGAGTTTTTCGAAGTTACAAAAGAGGCCTGTGTCGCTCTTAATAAAGCGAAAGATGAGGGTCGCCGCATCATCGCCGTCGGAACAACTTCGACGCGCACATTGGAAGCTATCTATCAAAAATATGGTCAGTTCGTTCCTTGCCACGAATCAACCGATATCTTCATCAGCCCCGGCTACCAATTCAAGGCAATCGACGCTTTAATAACTAATTTTCATTTGCCGAAATCGACTCTGATCATGCTCGTTTCAGCCTTTGCTGGTCGCGAATTTACTATGCAAATTTACGAACATGCGATAAAAGAGAGATATCGGTTCTTCAGTTTTGGAGACGCAATGTTCATCTATGGAAAAGAAAACTAATTACTATCTCAAATCGCTGGAAGAGATCGGAAAGGTGAATGTCGGCGGTCGCAAGCCTCGCCTTCTCCTCCATGTTTGCTGCGCGCCGTGCTCAACCTATACGCTCCTCTTTTTGTGTCCGCATTTCGATGTTACAATTTACTATAACAACTCGAATATCTACCCATTCGCCGAGTACGACAAGCGCCTTTCCGAACTCGTCAAATTCCTCGATGATTTACAGCACAAAGAAGGTCACATAGTTCATCTGATCGCTCCAAAATACGACAACGATCAATATAATATTGATTTAGAACCGTATGCCGACCTGCCGGAAGGAGCGAAACGCTGTTTTATCTGCTACGAAAAAAGGATGGATGAGGCCTATGCTTTCGCCGAACAAAACAGCTATGAATACTTCACGACCGCGATGACGATTTCCCGCCAGAAGAATTCGCAGGTTCTCAACGCGATTGGGCATAAGCTATCGGCAAAATATCCAAAGACCAAATATCTATTCAGCGATTTTAAGAAGAACAAAGGCATCGATATCGCTCGTGAAATGCGAGATGAATATGGCCTTTATCAACAGACTTACTGCGGCTGCAAATACACATTTTTAAAGAAAAAATAGATGTTTTTTAATGATATTTGATCGTTTAATCGAGGCTAGATTTTTTAATTGCCCGTCATTTCTTGCTAATTGCGAGAAGTGATTCCGCCGATACTATAGATTAATAAATTATATTTATGCTTGACTCGAAAGCGCACACCAGGGTAGTATATAAAACGTTGGCGTCTGCGTTGACATGCGAGGTTGCTGATACACCCACAGGCGTTGTCATGAATGGGTATCAGGTAATTCGCACTGAGCAAGATTCCACAGCCTGGAAACACAAGGAGGATAGTTCATGGCTAAAACCAAAGTAATCAGGGTTCGCCTCAAAGCTTACGATCACAAGATACTTGATCTGAGCGTCGAGAAAATTCTCGAAGCAGCGAATAAGACGGGTGCCGGTGTCGTCGGCCCCATTCCGCTCCCGACGGAAAAACAAGTCTTCACGATTCTTCGCGCTGTCCATAAGTACAAGGATGCTCGCGAACAATTCGAAATCAGAACTCACAAACGACTAATCGATATTACCAACCCTACCAAGGAAACAGTTGACACTCTGCGTCGGCTCGACTTGCCAAGCGGTGTCGATATCGACATCAAATTATAAAGGAGGTAAGACTGATGAAATCAATCATTGGACGTAAAATGGGCATGACGCAAGTCTTCGCTGAAGACGGCACCATGTATGCAGTCACCGTCATTGAAGTCTTACCGAACGTCGTCACTCAAGTTAAGACGGTCGACAAGGATGGCTATAGTGCCTTACAAGTCGGTTACGAGGATCTGCGCGAATCTCGCGCCAACAAATGTGAAAAAGGGCACTTTGCCAAAGCGAATGTGACTCCGAAAAAGCATTTGGCGGAAATCAGAGGCGACGAACTGGCTTCTTACAGAGTCGGCGATGCTATCAGTGCAAATTTGTTTAATGCAGGTGAAATTGTCGATGTCATCGGCGTGACGAAGGGCAGAGGTTTTCTCGGCTCCATTCAGCGCTATGGACATAAAATCGGGCCGAAAGGTCATGGCTCAGGATATCACAGAGGCGTTGGCTCGATGGCTATGAATGGCCGCCCCAACAACCGCGTCCTTCCTGGCAAAAAGATGGCTGGCCATCATGGTAATACCGGCGCGACCATCTTCAATCTCATCGTCGTCAAAGTCGACGCGGAGAAGAATTACATCTTAGTCAAAGGATCAGTACCTGGTCCGAAGAAAGCGCTCGTGACGATTCGCAGCGCCTTCAAAGAACAACTCGGCGAAAAGAAACTCGTTAAAGATTTAATTAAACGCGCACCGGCGGTTGAGGCCGTCATAGAAGAAGCGGCTCCATCTGCTCCGGCTGTTCAGGATGCGCCCGCCGCAGCTGAAGTGAAAGGAGAATAATCATGGCTGATAATAAAAAAGTCAGTGTCCCGGTTTACAATCAACTGGGCGAAAAAGTCTCCACCATCTCGCTTAAAAGCGAAGTCTTCAATGTCGAAGTGAACAAGACCGCGATGTTTGATGCAGTTAATGTCTATCGCTCGAACATGCGCCAAGCCACATCCAAAACCAAGAAGCGCGATGAAGTTTCTGGCGGTGGCAAAAAACCGTGGCGCCAAAAAGGTACGGGTCGGGCTCGGGCCGGTAGTTCCCGCTCGCCAATCTGGGTCGGAGGCGGCACCGTCTTCGGACCGACCGGCGATCAAAACTACGTCCTACAACAAAATAAAAAGGAACATCGTCTCGCTCTTAAGTCAGCGCTGACCCTCAAAGTTAAAGACGGCCTAAAAGTCGTTGATAATCTCGAGTTGAAAGAAATTAAAACCAAAGCTTTCGTGGATGTCTGCAACGCCCTGAAGGCCGAAGGCCGAATTCTCGTCGTCCTGACCGAAATCGAAGATAACGTCGCCATCAGCGCGCGGAATCTCGCCAATGTGACGATGACGGCCCCAAATAACGTGTCCGTGTACGACCTTCTTAATCATCAAGCGGTGATTATGAGCAAAGCGGCCGTCAAAGCTCTCGAGGAGGTACTCATCTAATGGCTGCCAAGAAAAAAGTCGAAACCAAGAAAGTCGAAAAGCGGTTTGCTAAAGCAACCCTCCACGACTTCGCCACCATTTTGCGCCCGGTCATCACCGAAAAGACGATGGCCCTCATGCAAGAGAAAAACCAAGCAACGTTCCGAGTTGCTCCGAATGCCAATCGCACACAAGTCAAATTGGCCTTCGAACGCGTCTTCGGAGTGAAGGCAACCGACGTTCGCATTCTGAATGTCCTGCCCAAAAGTACCCGTCGGGGTGGCCGCTATGACGGCAAGATCTCGGGGTATAAAAAAGCGGTCGTGACCGTCGCTTCCGGCGAAGCTCTCGATCTCTTCAAGGAATAGCCCGCGGGCTCATTATAGGAGAAATTAAATGTCAATCAGAAGTTATAAACCGACGACGCCAAGTCGTCGCAACATGACGAACTCGACGTTTGAAGAAATCACTAAAAACACTCCTGAAAAAAGTCTTCTCGTCTCGCTGACGAAGACCGGCGGAAGAAATAACCAAGGTGTCATTACCACCCGCCATATCGGTGGCGGTCACAAACGGAAATACCGCCTCATCGATTTCAAGAGAAACAAAGATGATATCGCCGCCATCGTCAAAGCCGTCGAATATGATCCGAATCGCAACGCCAACATCTGCCTAGTCAGTTACCTCGATGGCGAGAAGAGATACATCATCGCCCCCAAAGACTTAAAGGTCGGGGACCGCATCGTCTCGAATCCCGTCGCCGACATTCAAATTGGCAACGCCATGGAAATTGGCAACATCCCCGAAGGTACCGTCGTTCACAATGTTGAACTAAGTCCCGGCAAAGGCGGACAGCTCTGCCGCGCCGCGGGAGCTAGTGCTCAAATCCTCGGTAAAGAAGGAAAGTATGTCATCGTCCGCCTCGCGAGCGGTGAAATGCGCAAGATTCTCAGCACATGCCGCGCCACCATCGGCAGCGTCGGCAACGAAGATTATAGCCTCATCAACAAAGGCAAAGCCGGCAAGACACGCTGGCAAGGCACACGCCCGACCGTTCGCGGTTCAGCTATGAACCCGGTCGACCACCCGCACGGTGGTGGTGAAGGTAAAGCACCGGTTGGTCGCGATGCACCACGTACCCCATGGGGTAAACGCGCTCTCGGCGTCAAAACGAGAAAAGCCAAGAAAGCATCGACGCGGCTCATCGTCAGACGCCGCAATGCTAAATAGAAGCGAAAGGAGTAATCAATTATGGCACGTAGTTTGAAAAAAGGACCGTTCTGCGACGTTCACTTAATGAATAAAGTGCGCAAGCTCAACGCCGCCAATCGGAAAGAGATTATCAAGACGTGGTCACGTCGCAGTACCATCTTCCCAGAATTTGTTGAACACACTTTCGCCGTTTATAATGGCCGCGAACACATCACTGTGTACGTCACCGAAGATATGGTTGGTCACAAGTTGGGCGAATTCTCCCCGACGAGGACCTACCGCGGTCATACCGGCCACACCGCCGAAGACAAAGCAGCAACAGCTGCTAAATAAGGAGGACCTATGGCAGAAAAGAAACCAGTTACTCGCAAAAAAGCCGTCAAACCGGTTAAAGTCGAGGAAAAACCCGCCGCTCCGGCCAAACCAAAAGTTACCGAAGCCCACGCCGTCGCCTATGATGTCCGCCTCACTCCGCGCAAAGCCCGCCTCGTCATCGATATCGTCCGTGGCAAAGACCTCAGCGTTGCCCTCGGCATTCTCGCTAACACCAATCGTTCCGCGTCTCCGGCCATTATCAAAGTCATCAAGAGCGCCGCGGCCAATGCCATCAACAACTTCGCGATGGAAGAGAGCAAGCTCTACATCCACACCATCTACGCTAACGATGGTCTGCGGATGAAGAGGTTCATGCCTCGCGCCAAAGGTTCGTCGTCAGGCCTCATCAAACGGACGTGTCACATTTATGTGACAATCAAGAGTAGATAGGAGCAACACATGGGACAAAAAGTTAATCCAGTCGGCCTGCGCATCGGCATCAACAAAGATTGGAATTCGCGTTGGTACGCCGATCGTGAGGAATACGCCGCCTTCCTAACCGAAGACATGGTCATCCGCCAATATCTTGATAAGAACCTAAAAGCCGCTCTCCTCTCTCACATCGAGATTGAAAGAGCTAAAACCGATAAAGGCCATACCGTCAATATCCTGTGCTTTGTCGCCCGTCCAGGCGTCGTCATCGGCCAAGATGGTGCCAATATCAACCGCATCAAAAAAGAACTCGGCAAGAAGATCAAAACCGCCAACGTTCGCATCGATGTCGTGGAAGTTAAAAATCCCGATCTCGACGCCAACCTCGTCGCGCAATGGATCGCCTCCGAACTTGAAAACCGCGCTTCATTTAGAACCGCACAAAAAAAAGCCATTCAAAGAGTCCGCAAGGCCGGTGCCAAAGGTATTAAAACTGAAGTATCGGGTCGCTTAGGCGGAAACGATATCGCCCGCAGCGAAGGTTACAAAGATGGAATTATCCCTCTCCACACCTTGCGCAGTGATATAGATTATGCGCACACAGAAGCGCACACCACATATGGTCGTCTCGGCGTCAAAGTCTGGATCTGCCGTGGTGAGATTCTTCCCGAAGAGAAGAAGACGACAGCGGAAGGAGAATAACAGCGATGCTACAACCGAAAAGAGTTAAATATCGGCGTCCGCACGGTATTAGTTACGAAGGCAAGTCCAAAGCCGGTAACGACATCGCCTTTGGCGACTTTGGCCTTCAAGCCGTCACCGGTGGATGGATCAACGACCGTCAAATCGAAGCAGCCCGTATCGTCCTCAGCCGCTATACGCAAAGAGCCGGGAAAGTGTGGATTCGCATCTTCCCGCATCTAGCCAAGACCAAAAAACCAGCCGAAGTCCGCATGGGTTCCGGCAAGGGTAACCCGGAAACGTGGGTTGCCGTCGTCAAGATGAACCGCGTCATGTTTGAAATTGGCGGCGTCGATGAGAAAGAGGCGCGCGAAGCGCTTCGTCTCGCGGCTTATAAACTGCCGATTAAATGCAAGGTCATCGCCAAGGAAGCGAGGGGTGAATAACTATGAAAATTAGCGAATTGCGCGAAATGAGTAATGAAGAGCTCAACGAAAAAGTTTATCTGCTCAAAGAACAATTATTCAATCTTCGCCGCAAAAAAGCCGTGGGTCAGTTAGAGCACGGTGAAGAAGTTCGGCGCGTCCGTAAGGATATCGCCAAAGCCTACACCATCAAGCGCGAACGCGAATTAGGAATTAAATAAGGAGGAACCGAAACATGGAAAATAGAGTCTCACGTCCAACCTTCACCGGTGTTGTCGTCAGCGACAAAATGGACAAAACAATCGTCGTTTTGGTTCAAACCCATAAAAAGCACGCGATGTACATCAAGCGCGTTAAATACGGTAAGAAGTATTACGCTCACGATGAGAAGAACGAAGCCAAGGTCGGCGACACCGTCACGATCATGGGTTGCCGTCGGTTGAGCGCCACCAAACGTTATCGTTTGGTCAGCATCGACATCAAGGCCATTGAATCAATTAAGGTCGCAGAAGCCGAACTCATGTTAGAAGAACAAGAGGGCGTCAATCCCGTCGCGAAAGAAGCTGAAGTTGCTCCTGCTCCTGAAGAAGCAGTCAAAGCAGAATAGGAGCGATCGAATATGGTTCAAAATGAAACAAATTTAATCGTCGCCGACAATTCCGGAGCGAAGAGCGTGCGCATCTTCCGCCTTTTTGGCGGTGGCAATCGCAAGTCCTCATCAATTGGCGACATCGTCATGTGCGCGGTCAAAAGCGCGACCCCCAACGGCAAAGTCAAAAAGGGTGAAATCGTCCGCGGCGTCATCGTCAGGACGAAGTACCCGATCAACCGCCCCGATGGCTCGACGATCAGCTTTGATGACAACGCCATCGTCCTCATCGGCGAAGACGATGCCCCGATCGGCACCCGCGTCTTCGGACCGGTGGCCCGCGAATTGCGCGAAAAGGGCGAAGGATTCATGAAAATCGTCTCCTTGGCAACCGAAGTATTATAAGGAGTGAACAGCATGAGAATTAAAAAAGGCGATAAAGTCGTCGTCATCACCGGCAGCGACAAAGGAAAAGAAGGCATCGTTCAAGCCGTCTTCCCCAAAACGCATAAAGTCGTCGTCGAAGGCGTCAATGTTCACAAAAAACATCGCAAGCCCTCGCAAAAGACACCAGAAGGGTCAATCATTGAAATCTACGTCCCCATCGACGTCTCCAATGTCGCCCTCATCGATCCCAAAACTAAAAAAGCCACACGCGTGACCTATGCAGTTGAGAAGGACAAGAAAGTCCGCATCAGCAAGGCCACCGGGGCCAAACTCGAATAAAGGAGGTAGCAAGTTATGGAAGAAGAAAAGAAATCTGGAGCCCCAAAAGCTACCGCCAAAAAAGCCGCCTCGAATACACCTGCCGCCCCTAAAAAGCCGGCCGTAAAAAAACCCGAAGCGAAAGAAGCAGAAGTCGTCAAGGAAGCTTCGAAAGCGGAAACTCCTAAGGCCGAGGTTAAGAAAACCGAAGTCCCAAAAATCGAAGTCAAGAAAGTGGAAACTCCTAAGGCTGAAGTCAAAAAAGTTGAAACTCCGAAAGCGAAAGACGCTCCGGCTAAAGTAAAGGTCGTCAGCCGCCTCAAAATCAAGTTTGAGCAAGTCGTCTCGCCGAAGATGATGGGAAAGTATCACTACACTTCAATCATGGAGACGCCGCGACTCGAAAAAATCATCATCAACGTCGGTGTCGGCGATGCCATCATCAACGCCAAAGTCCTCGATGATTCGGTGCGCGAACTGCGCGAAATCGCCGGTCAGCAACCCGTCATCACCAAAGCCAAGAAATCCATCGCCAACTTCAAGCTGAGAGAAGGTCAAGCCATCGGCTGCAAAGTTACCCTGCGCGGTCTGCGGATGTACGATTTTCTCGACAAGCTCGTCACCATCGCCCTGCCTCGCGTCCGCGACTTCCGCGGTGTGAGCCGCAATGCCTTTGATGGCCACGGCAATTACACCTTGGGTGTCAAAGAGCAATTGATCTTCCCGGAAATCGATTACGATAAGGTCAACAAGATTCGGGGTATGGATATCGTCATCGTCACCACGGCTCGCAATGACGATGAAGCCTTCACTTTGTTAAGTGAACTCGGCATGCCGTTCCGGAAATAGGAGGAAAGAACATGGCCAAAACAAGTCAAAAGGTCCGCTGGTCGAGACCCAAGAAATTCAAAGTTCGCGATTATACGCGATGCGTCCGCTGTGGTCGTCCTCACGCCGTCTATTCAAAATTTCATCTATGTCGCATCTGCCTGCGCGAATTAGCCTACAAAGGCGAAATCCCAGGTCTCAAGAAATCTAGCTGGTAAAGGAGGAGAAAAACATGATGACAGATCCGATTGCAGCGATGCTTACGACGATTCGTAACGCTAACTCACTGCGCTATGATAGTGTTACCGTTCCCTCGAGCAAGATTAAGGTGGAAATCGCCAAGATTCTTCTCGAAGAAGGTTTTATCCTCGATTACAAAGTTAACGGCGATAAGAAAAAAGATTTATCCATCACTTTAAAATACGCCGCCAACAAAGAGCGCGTCATCTCCGGTTTGAAACGCATTTCTAAACCCGGGCTTCGCGTCACTGTCGGCTGCGAGAATTTGCCGCGCGTCCTGAGAGGTCTCGGCGTGGCCATCATCTCGACAAGCAAAGGAGTCATGAGCGACAAAAAAGCCCGCGCCCTCGGCGTCGGTGGCGAAGTCGTCGCTTATGTGTGGTAATCAATATGTCACGAATTGGCTATAAAATTATCGAACTCCCCAACGCTGTGACCGTCGCCGTCAGCAATGGCGTCGCGACCGTCAAAGGCCCCAAAGGAACTTTGGATGTCCTAGTTCCCGCTTTCATCTCCGCAAAAATTGAAGGCGCTTTAATTCACGTTTCTCGTGATAACGAAGACAGACAGACGAAGGAAAACCACGGCACCTTTCGCGCCCTTCTCCACAACGCCATCGTCGGCGTCTCGCAAGGTTACAGTAAAACGCTGGAAATTATTGGCATCGGCTATCGGGCCTCGATGCAGGGTCACGACCTTCTTTTGAATATCGGCTTTTCCCACGATGTCATCATCAAACCGGATGATGGTGTTAAAATCACCTGCAAAACGGCGAATATCATCATCGTCGAAGGCATCGACCGTCAAGCCGTCGGCCAAACCGCGGCTCGCATCCGCGAAGTTCGCAAACCCGAACCCTACGGTGGCAAGGGCATCAAATATGCCGGCGAGCATATCGTTCGCAAGGAAGGCAAGCGCGCTAGCGCTGCTAAGAAATAACGGAGGTCAGCTATGATTAAGAAATTATCAAAAAACGTCGTCCGTCAAAGACGACACGTCCGGGTCCGTGAAAAAATTTCCGGAACGGCTGAAGCCCCGCGCCTCTGCGTCTATCGCTCCAATGCCAATATCGAAGTTCAGATCATCGATGACAGCAAAGGTGTCACCCTCGCCCACGCCTCCTCGGCGGCGTTAAAGCTCGCCAACGGCGGCAACGTCGAAGCGGCATCCAAAGTCGGCGAAGCAATTGCGAAAGTCGCCTTAGAAAAAAACATTAAAGCGGTCGTTTTCGATCGCGGCGGTTATGCTTATCACGGCCGGGTCAAAGCCCTCGCCGAAGCCGCTCGCAAAGCCGGATTGGAATTTTAAGGAGAACAACTATGGAAGAAAAAGAATTAGAAGGCATGACTGTAACAGTCCAAGCCCCGGATAAAGCTCCTGAAACCTCCGTTCCCGGTCCCCGCGCTCCTCGTCCACATGGCCCTCGCCCGCAAGGACAAGGTGGCGAACGCCGTCCAAGTCGCGGCCGTCCGCAGCGCGTTAGAGAAGAAAAAGAATACGAAGAGCGCGTCGTCAGCGTCAATCGCGTCAGCAAAACCGTCAAAGGCGGTCGCAGAATGCGCTTCTCGGTCTTAGTCGTCATCGGCAATGGCAAAGGCAAATACGGTTTTGCCATCGGCAAAGCCGCCGAAGTGCCAGACGCCATCAAAAAGGCTTTGGAAAAAGCTCGTAGCAACACCTTTCAAATCAAGACTTCGAAAGGCGATACCATCGCTCACGAAATCATCGGTAAATTCGGAGCCTGCAGCGTTTTCCTTAAACCTGCGACCGAAGGTACTGGCATCATCGCCGGCGGCCCGGTCCGCGCCATTCTCGAATTGGCCGGCATCCGCAATGTCTATTCTAAAGTTTACGGCAGCCGTGCTCCCATCAACATCATCCGCGCGACCCATCACGGTTTAAGCAATTTAAAGTCATATGCCAAAGTTTTGGAACTGCGCAAATAACCCGGAGGTACGAACATGAAACTGCATGAATTAGAACACGCCGAAGGCGCCAGAACAGCTCACTACCGCAAAGGTCGGGGCATCGGCTCTGGTAACGGCAAAACCTCGGGCAAAGGCCACAAAGGTCAAAACGCGCGAACCGGTGGAGGTAAAGCTCCTGGATTCGAAGGCGGTCAGAACCCCTTGTACCGCCGCTTGCCGAAATTCGGATTTAAAAATTTCAACCACGTCGAATACGCCAGCGTCAACATCGAGCGGCTCAACGCTTTTGAAGACGGAACCGTCGTCACGGCGGCTCTCCTCGTCGAAAAAGGCGCAGTTCGCAAGGAATTCGCTGGTTTAAAAATCCTCGGAGGCGGAAAATTGACGAAGAAACTGACGGTTCAAGCCAACAAGTTTTCGAAGTCCGCCCAGGCTGCGATTGAAAGCGCCGGTGGCACCGTCGAGGTAGTATAAAATGAAGAAGCTGATTGCGGTCTTCAAAAATAAGGAAATCGTCAGCCGCATTTTCTTCACGATTATGATTTTGTTCGTGATTCGAATCGGCGCGGCGATCACCGTTCCCGGAGTGACTGTTAGCGAAGAATTATCGAAGGCTCTCGAAACCGCCAACATGATATCCATGATGGATATGCTCGGTGGCGGCGCCCTCTCCAACTTCTCGATTTTTGCGTTGGGAGTGAGCCCTTATATCACCGCCGGAATCATCATTCAGCTTCTGTCCAAAGATGTTTTGCCAGCCTTGACCGAACTCTCTAAGCAAGGTCAGTACGGCCGGAAAAAATCCGAGATGGCAACCCGCTATCTCACCCTTTTACTCGGAGCTGTCCAAGCTTACGGAATCATCAAGACGATGGAGAACAGCTCGTATATCACCCTCAACATGGAATTGAACTTTTGGTCCTATGCCTATATTGTCACCATCATCCTCGCTGGAGCGATGCTGACGATGTGGCTCGGCGACCAGATCACCTCCAAAGGCTTAGGCAATGGTATTTCCGTCATCATCTTTGCCGGTATCGTCCGCAACCTCCCGATTCAGATCGCGACCGCTTATCGCAAGTGGATCGAGCAGAATCTCGGCCATGGCACGAACGAATTGATCAAAGGTTCTTTCCAATTTGGGATTTATATCTTAGCCTTCGTGCTGATCATCGCCTTCGTCGTCTTCATCGAGCTCTCCAAGCGCAAGATTCCCGTCCAGCATTCAGGGAAGAGCGGCGGTCAGAGCCAAGCGATGGCCAAAGCTTCGTTCTTGCCGATCAAGCTCAATTCGTCAGGTGTTATCCCCGTCATTTTCGCCAGTTCAATCTTGATGGCTCCATCCGTCATCGCGAGCTTCGTCAGTTCGAGCACCGATGCTGAATGGCTCAAGATTTTCTCATATAGCGAGATGACCCAGATGCCAGGCGCTAACGATACGACGTGGGGCATGCCGTGGGGACTTATCCTCTACCTTTTCCTAATCGTCGTCTTCTGCTTCTTCTACGCCAACATGCAGATCGCCCCCGAAACCCTGGCCGACAACTTCCGTAAAAACGGAAGTTACATCCCCGGCATTCGCCCCGGTCTTGAGACCGAGCGCTATGTCAAAAAAATTGTCAACCGCGTCACGGTCATGGGTGCGATTGCCCTATCTTTTATCGCCGCTTTACCCGTCGTTTTGACGCTGAGTGGCATCTTTGGTGAGAGTTCAAGCCTCGCCATCGGTGGCACCGGGTTGATCATCGTGGCTGGCGTGGCGATCGAAATCAATAACCAGATCGATGGCCTTCTGGCTGGCAAGAGCTTTGAAGATGCCTCACAAGGAGCACGGCGCTGGTGAATCTTATCTTAATGGGTCCGCCAGGAGCGGGCAAAGGCACGCAAGCGAAACGCTTGATTGCCAAATACGATATACCTCATATTTCCACCGGAGATATGTTTCGCGAAGCGATTAAGCAGGGCACGCCGCTCGGCCTACTCGCCAAGCAGTATATAGAAGCCGGGCACTTAGTCCCGGACGACGTGACAATCGGAATCGTCAGAGAGCGACTCGCGAAACCGGATTGTCAAAAAGGCTATCTTCTCGATGGTTTCCCGCGCACGATTCCCCAAGCTGAGGCTCTGGAAGCGCTGACCAAGGAAATCGGTCGCGAAATTGAAATCGTGGCCAATATCGACGCTGATGAAAAGGAGCTCATTCGCCGCATATGTGGACGACGCGTGTGCAAAGTGTGTGGAACCCCTTATCACGTCGACACGATGAAGCCGAAAGTCGATGGTGTGTGCGATGTGTGCGGCGGTCCTCTGATTCAAAGGCTCGACGATAACGAGGAAGCCCTCAAGGTTCGCCTCGGACACTACTATGTGCAGACTAAACCCCTTCTCGATTTCTATCGAGCCCGCGGACTTCTCTATTCCTTCGACGGAACTAAAGATCTCAACGTCTTGCTCAACGAAATCATCTCGCTCATCGAGGCGAAGACTAGATGATCATCGTCAAGTCGCCGCGCGAAATTGTGCTCATGCGCGAAGCTGGTCAAGTCGTCGCTAAAGTCTTTGAAAGGCTGGAAGCGATCATCCGCCCTGGCCTCAGCACGCAACTGCTCGCCGACGAAGCCGAAAAAGTCATTCGCAGTCATCACGCCACTCCCACCTTCCTGGGATATAACGGATTTAAGGGCGCCATCTGCGTCAGCGTCAACGACACGCTGGTGCACGGTATTCCCGACAAGCATCACATTCTTAAGGAAGGCGATATCGTCTCTTGTGATGTGGGAGCGACCTTAAGAGGTTATTGTGGCGACGCCACTCGGACCTATCCGGTCGGCAGAGTCAATGCGGAAGCTGCCCGCTTGCTTCGCGTGACAGAGGAAAGTTTCTTTAAGGCAATAGCCTTAATTAAACCTGGTATCCATCTTGGAGACATCTCTCATGCGATTCAAAAGCACAACGAGGATAACGGTTATTCTCTTCCTCGGGAATATACAGGTCACGGCATTGGTCAACAACTGCACGAAGACCCCTATATTCCAAATACTGGCGAGCCCAATACGGGGCCAGTATTGAAAGAAGGAATGTGCCTCGCCATCGAACCGATGGTCGCCCAGGGTCGTCCTGAGGTCGTCGTCTTGAACGATGGTTGGACCGTCAAAATGAAAGATGGCCGCTTATGCAGCCATTATGAAAACACAGTCGTCGTCACGAGCACCGGTTGCGAAATACTGACCATGCTCAAACAAGGAGGAAACGAAATTGGCTAAAACCGATGTTATCGAAGTCGAGGCAACTGTCGTCGAAGCCTTGCCCAACGCCCAATTCAAAGTCAAACTTGAAAACGGCGTCATGCTTCTCGCCCATGTGTCCGGCAAAATTCGCATGCATTACATCCGCATCCTGCCGGGCGATGTCGTCACGGTCGAGATCTCGCCCTACGATCTAACGCGGGGCCGTATCACCTTTAGATACAAAAACCCAAGCTCTTCGTCTTATACGAAGAAATAAATGGAGGAACATTTATGAAAGTAGCACCTTCAGTCAAACCGATCTGTGATAAGTGCAAAGTGATCAAGCGCAAAGGCAAAGTCATGGTCATCTGCGAGAATCCTAAGCACAAGCAGAGACAAGGTTAAAAAAGGAGTAGTAATTTTATGGCACGTATTGTCGGAGTAGACATACCAAACGAAAAAAGAGTCGTCATCGCCCTTACCTATATTTTTGGTATCGGCCAGTCGAAAAGTAAAAAGATATTAGCGGCGAGCAACGTCAACGAAGATATTCGCGTTAAGAATTTAAGCGAAGAACAGCTGACCGCTATCCGCGCGGAAGTCGCTAAGAACCGCGTCGAAGGCGATCTGCGCCGCGAAGTCGCATTGAACATCAAGAGATTGACGGAAATCGGTTGCTATCGCGGCATCCGTCACCGCAAAGGTTTGCCCGTTCGCGGTCAGAGAACGCGGACCAACGCTCGCACTCGCAAGGGTAAGAGAAAGACCATCGCCAACAAGAAAGTGGCCGCCAAGCAATAGGAGGGCATGAAAAATGGCAAAAGCTAAAAAAACAACCACACGCAAGAAAAAGATTAAAAGAGCGTTTACGAAGGGCGTAGCCCACGTCCACTCAACTTTTAACAACACGATCGTCACCATCACCGACGAAACCGGTAATGCGATCGCTTGGAGCAGCGCCGGAGCCCTCGGTTTCAAAGGCGCTAAAAAATCGACGCCCTTCGCCGCTGGACTAGCGGGCGAAGCCGCCGCCAAAATCGCCTTTGATCAGGGTTTGAGAACCGTCGACGTCAACGTCAAAGGTCCAGGACCGGGTCGCGAGTCAGCCATCCGCTCTCTCGCCGCCGCTGGTTTAGTCATTCAGACGATTACCGATACGACCCCGATTCCGCACAATGGATGCCGGCCGCCGAAGCGTCCGCGCGGTTAGTGAAAGGAGATAGTCACTATGTCAAAGTTACCACGTCCATTCGAAAAAATGACGTTCAAAACCGCTATCGTCGATAGCACCTCGAACTATGGAAAGTTCGTCATCGAACCTCTTGAGAGAGGATTCGGTCTCACTATCGGCAACGCCTTGCGGAGAGTCCTTTTAAGTGCTCTTCCCGGAGCGAGTGTCTTCGCCGTCGAAATCGAAGGCGCCCGCCATGAATTCTCGGCTCTTTCGGGCCTTGAAGAAGACGTGACAGCCATTATCTTAAATCTTAAAGATTTAGTCTTGAAGATTGACGATGATGATGAAAAGCCAAAGCGCATCGAAGTCGATTTGAAAGGTCCTAAGACTTTAAAAGCCGGCGACCTCGAACTTCCCGCTTTCGTCTCGGTCATCAACCCGGACCTCGAACTCGCCCATCTCACCGAAGAAGGCCATCTCAAGATGGTGATGTATGCCCGCAACGGCCGCGGTTACGTGACCAGCGAAGGCAACAAGAGCAGCCGTTCCCATCAACCGGTCGGCGTCATCTCCACCGACTCCAATTATTCGCCGGTTACCAAAGCCAGCTATATCGTCGAGCCGACGCGCGTCGGCCACGATTCGAGCTTTGATCGGCTGACCCTCGAAGTATGGACCAACGGTTCGATGTCTCCGCAAGATGCCGTCGCCTTATCGAGCCGCATTTTAATCGGCCACTTTGAAGAATTTTTAAAACTTCAAGAGCTGACTCGCGACATCAACATCATCAAAGAAGAAATTGAGACTCCCGTCGATGATCTCGGCGATAAAGCCATCGAAGAACTCGACCTCTCGGTCAGAAGTTACAACTGTTTGAAAAGAGCTGGTATTCAGACGATTCGCGAACTAGTGCAGAGAAGCGAAGAAGAAATGATGAAAGTCCGCAATCTCGGAAAGAAATCGCTCAAAGAAATCAAAGATAAACTGCAGGCGATGGGTCTTAGTTTCCGCGATTATGTAGCGGAGTAGGAGGCAACATGGCAGCACAAGGTCGTAAAAACGTACATGGCAAAGCTGGTGTGCGCTTCAAAGCCGCCTATACGGCTAGCAAGCGCAACAACATGCTCCGCAACGTCGTCACCGAACTCGTCATTCACGAGAAAATCGTCGTTACTTCAGGAGTTGTAAAAGAACTCAAAAAACTCGCTGATCATTTGATTACCCTTGCAAAACGCGGGGATTTACACGCCAGACGGCAAGCCGCCAGCGTGTTGCGCAAAGTCATCATCAACGAAAAGGATAGCGTTACCGCTCTCGACAAATTGTTTGATGATCTCGGCCCAGCTTTTAAGGCTCGCAACGGTGGTTACACCAGAGCGCTCAAAGCCGATAATCGGCGCGGCGATAACGCCAAGTGCGTCCTCGTCACCTGGGTTCGCTAGTTCATTAAAAAAGCAAACGGCTCACAAGGGCCGTTTTTCTTTATTGTGACGGCGTCCTTTATTTTGATGCGCGGTCAATGCTACAATTAACCTAAATAATAAGGAGTTATTCTATGAGTAAAAAATACATGGCGGAACTCGAACCTGCTTTCACCCCTTTGACCGTTTGTGAAGAGGCGAGCCGCTGCCTTCTCTGCCTCGATGCTCCGTGTTCGAAAGATTGCCCGGCCGGAACTGATCCCGGCCGCTTTATTCGAGCCGTTCGCTTTCGGAACTTCAAAGGTGCGGCGGAAGTCGTGCGGGAAAATAATGCGCTAGGCTCGACTTGCGCTCGCGTTTGTCCGACCGAGCGCTATTGCCAAAAAGGCTGTGCACGTTCGGGAATCGATGTGCCGATCGATATCGGTCGGATTCAGCGCTTCATCACTGATTTCGAAGTAAATAATGGCATGAAAATCCTTAAAAAAGGCAAGCCGAATGGCAAGAGAGTCGCCATCGTCGGCAGCGGTCCGGGCGCCCTGCAAGCCGCCGCCTCACTGGCCCGTTTAGGCTATGTAGTCAACATTTATGAAAAGGAAAGCAAGGCTGGCGGATACCTTCGCTACGGTATTCCTGAATATCGCCTTCCGACTCGCATCGTCGATCAAGAAATTGAACGCGTAATGGATTTGGGAGTCGCAATTCATCTCAATTGCATGGTCGGAAAGGATAAATCTTTGGAACAGCTGAAGAACGATAACGACGCGGTCATCATCGCCGTCGGCGCGAGCTACGGAAAGATGATTCCGGCGTTTAAAAATAATCCTCATGTCGAAATCGCCATCGATTTCCTCAAGCGGGTCAAAGATCATCAAGGGCACGTGGAACTCCCCGAAAGTATTTTAGTCATCGGCGGAGGCGATGTCGCCATGGATGTCGACGTGACGCTGAAAATGCTCGGCGTCAAAAATGTCACCGATGTCGTCTATGAAGAATTCTGCGAATTCCGCGCTTCCAAAAAAGAGTTGCGCGACGCTCAAAAATTGGGCATTTCCATCATAGATGGATATGTTCCGACGGCTGTTGACGGTGCCACCGTCACCTTCAAACACCGCACCATCCCAGGCGAGTTGAAAATCACGGCCGACAAAATTATCATGGCCATCGGCCAATATCCGGATATCAAAGGGCTTGAAGGTCTTCGCATCGTCAATGGCGAATCGGATATCAAAGGTTATGTGACCGATGATCCGAAAGTCTATGTGGCCGGCGATATCGCCCACCTCGATAAAACGGTAGTTGCGGCGGTCAGAACCGGAAAAGATGTCGCTTCGCTTATCCACTCTCGCCTCGGAGGTAGATGAAATGATTAAGAAAGATTTGTCGATCAATTTTTTAGGTGTCCGTTTTCCGAATCCCTTTTGCTTATCTTCTTCACCGGTCGGCAACTGCTATGATATGTGTAAAAAAGCTTATGGCGCCGGCTGGGGCGGCGTCGTTTTCAAGACGATGGGTTACTATAATTTCGTCGTAGACGAAGTATCGCCTCGATTCGATAAGCTAAACAAGGAAAACACGCCGTTTATCGGTTTTAAAAACATGGAGCAAATTGCCGAGCATCCCCTCGATCAAAACCTCGCCGATATCCGCCGTTTGAAAAAAGAATTCCCCTATCAAGTTTTGATCGCCTCCATTATGGGCTCAAACGATAAGGAATGGGAAGAGTTGGCGCGCCTCGCCGAAGAGGCCGGCGCCGATATGCTGGAAATGAATTTGTCATGCCCGCAGATGACTTCGCACGCGATGGGAAGCGACGTCGGGACAAATCCCGACCTCTGCCGTCGATACTGCCAAGCCGTCAAGCGCGGCAGCAAATTGCCCGTCCTCGCCAAAATGACCCCGAACATCACGGATATGATTCCGGTGGCTGCCGCTTGCCTCGAAGGCGGAGCTGACGGCATCGCCGCGATCAATACCCTTAAATCAATATGCAATATTGACTTAGACAAAAAAATCGGGTTGCCGATTATCAATGGCAAATCCTCGATCTCCGGCTATTCCGGAAAAGCCGTCAAACCGATAGCCTTGCGCTTCATCCAGCAGATGCGTGCTGATTCGCGCCTTAAAAACGTCGCCGTTTCAGGAATTGGCGGCATCGAGACGTGGGAAGACGCGGTCGAGTTTATTTTAGTCGGCGCGTCCACTCTCCAAGTCACGACGGCCATCATGCAATATGGTTATCGCATCATCGACGATCTTCGCAACGGGCTCATGCATTATATGGATGAGCAAAGGGTCGACAGCCTCAGCGAATTGGTCGGCCTTGCCAATGGCAACTTGATTCCGGCCGAAGAATTGGACCGCGATTATAAGATCTATCCCCAAATCGTCGAAGAGGAATGCATCAAGTGCGGCCGCTGCTACATCTCGTGTTATGATGGCGCGCACCAAGCGATTGAGTGGGACGAGAAAAAGCGCTTGCCTTCGGTCAATAAAGACAAATGCGTGGGCTGCTTGCTCTGCTACCACGTCTGTCCGGTGGGCGCCATCAAAAAAGGCGAAATTGCCTTCAAGCCCGGCCGCCAAGGTCAGCGCAAAATCGAAGATATCATCAGCTGAGAATGACAAAGGGGTGGCGACACTCCTTTTTCGATCTCGTTATGTAAGCCCATACAAGTCCATTTACCCAAAGTTTATATTGAAAAATATAAGATACTTTCCTATTATAGTAAAGGTGCATTTATGCGTCATTTTATGACATTCGGAGGATAGAAAATGGCAGCCATTCAAGAACATGCCAAGAAAAGGATTAAGGAGATTGTCGCCTCTCATCAACATGAGCCGACCCCCTTACTCGTTGTCTTGTCACAAATTCAACAAGAATTTGGATACATTCCTCTCGAAATCCAGGAGATAATTTCGGAAGAGATGAACATCCCGGTCGCCGAGATTTATGGAGTCGTTACTTTTTATTCGTTTTTCTCGCTTAAACCCAAAGGCAAATACATCATCGGCGTCTGCCTTGGAACCGCATGCTACGTCAAAGGCAGCCAGAACATCATCGATAAGTTTTGCGAGCTTTTGAAAATCAAGCCAGGCGAGACGACTCCGGATGGGCGTTTTACCGTCGACGCCTTGCGCTGCATCGGCGCATGCGCTATCGCTCCAGCGGTCACGATTAATGGCAAAGTCTACGCTAAATTAACTGTGGACCGCGTCGAAAAGATAATCAAAGAATACGAAGGAGAAGCCAACTAATGAAAATTAACACTCCTCAAGAACTAGCCAATAAAATTCGCTCTTGCGAAAAGTGCTTAGCTCAAAAATTTAGCGGTGAAACCGGCACCAAAGCTTTGCTTGTGTGCGGGGGTTTAGGTTGCATTTCCACCGGCGCCGTCGACATCATCGAACTCCTCAAATCAAAAATTAAAGAAAGAGGTCTCGAAGACAAAGTCTCAGTCGACTCGGTCGGCTGTTTTGGCTTTTGTTCACAAGGTCCGTTTGTTCGCGTCTACCCTGGCGAAACGCTCTATCGGATGGTCAAGCCCGAAGATGTCGAACGCATCATCGAAGACGACGTCATCGGTGGTCGGCTCGTCGAGGATTTGATTTACGTCGATTCTAAGACCAACCAACCGGCTCGCACCGAAAAGGATATCGATTTCTTTAGAAAACAAACGAAAATCGCTCTCTATGGAAGTGGCATTATCAATCCCGAAAACATCGACGAAGCATTAGGCTATGGTTCATTTAGAGCTCTTTCCAAAGTCCTTGCGACGATGAAGAGTCAAGATGTCATCAACGAAATTCTCAAATCCGGACTCCGAGGTCGGGGTGGCGGCGGTTTTCCGACCGGCCGTAAATGGCAGTTTGCCCTCGATCAGAAATCCGATATTAAGTACGTGGTTTGCAATGGCGATGAGGGCGATCCCGGCGCTTTTATGGACCGCTCGATTCTCGAAGGCAATTCTTTTGCCGTCATCGAAGGGATGATGATCGCCGGTTATGCGATTCAGGCCTCGTCCGGATATTTCTATGTCCGCGCGGAATACCCCCTCGCTGTTTCGAGGCTGAGAAAGGCTATCGCCTTACTCGAAGAAGTTGGACTCCTTGGCGATAATATTCTCGGCAGCGGGTTTAATTTCCGCGTCGATGTGCGCTTAGGCGCTGGTGCTTTTGTCTGCGGTGAAGAGACAGCTTTACTGAACTCCATCGAAGGGCAGCGCGGACAGCCTCGTCCCCGGCCGCCGTTTCCAGCCGTCAAAGGTTTATGGCAGAAGCCGACGATCGTCAACAACGTCGAGACCTTGGCCAACGTCCCTTATATTATTCGCAATGGTGCCGATGATTTCTTGAAACTCGGAACCGAAAAATCAAAAGGCACAAAGGTCTTTGCCCTCGGCGGAAAAGTCAATAATGTCGGATTAGTCGAAGTTCCGATGGGAACGACGCTCCGCGAGCTGATTTACGAAATCGGCGGCGGCATTCCGCACGGCAAGAAATTCAAAGCCATTCAGACCGGCGGTCCTTCCGGCGGATGCTTGACCGAAAAAGATTTGGACACTCCAATCGATTATGACACATTGATCGCTCGCGGTTCGATGATGGGCTCGGGCGGCGCTATCGTCATGGACGAAGATAACTGCATGGTCGACGTCGCGAAGTTCTACATGGAATTCATATGCGATGAATCATGCGGCAAATGCACACCGTGTCGGATTGGAACCAAGCGTATGCTTGAATACCTCCAAAAGATTACCGAAGGCCGCGCCTCATTAGAAGACCTTGACGATCTGACGGAATTGGCGAATGCCGTCAAAGAAAATTCCCTCTGCGGTCTGGGCCAGACGGCGGCTAACCCCGTCTTATCGACGATGGCAAACTTCCGCGATGAATATATCGCGCACGTCGTCGACAAAAAATGTCCAGCTCATGTCTGCAAGAAATTGATGGAATACTATATCGTCCCCGAAAAGTGCAAGAAATGTGGCAAGTGCGCTCGCGTCTGCCCAGTCGGCTGCATCAGCGGTGAACTTGGCAAGACTCCTTATCTAATCGATCCTCTAAAATGCATTAAATGCGGCATGTGTTATTCCGTATGTCCATTTGGTTCCATCATCAAACGCTAGAAGGAGAATTATTCATGGCAAAATTAGTAAATATTAAAATTGAGGGCAAACCCTTTCAAGTTGAAGACGGCTTGATGATTTTAAAAGCTGCCAAAAAATGCGGTTTTAATATCCCGTCCCTCTGCGCTTTCAACGATGGCAAATGCTCACTAGCGAGCTGCCGTGTTTGTCTTGTCGAGGTTAAAGGTGCGCGAGGTCTCGTCGCTTCCTGCGCATATCCGGTCAGTGAAGGGATGGAAATTAGCATCTCTTCCCCACGTGCGACAAAAGCACGCCGCTCATCGGTCGAATTACTGCTCAGCAATCACAGCAAAAACTGTCAGCAGTGCTCTAAAAACGGTCAATGCGAATTGCTTCATGTCGCTACGTTAACCGGAGCGCGTGATGACGCATACAAAGGCGAGTTGACGAGAACGACGCTCGATCGCCTCGCTCCTGGTATCGTCCGCGACACCTCGAAGTGCATCCTATGCGGTCGCTGTGTCGTCCGCTGCAAAGAAGCCCAGGGCATCGGCATTCTCGGTCAAGAATTCCGCGGCTTTAAAACGATCGTCGCTCCCGCTGACAATCGCAGTTTTATGCATTCGCCTTGCATGCAGTGCGGCCAGTGCATCAACGTCTGTCCGACGGGTGCTCTATCCGAAAATAGCGAAATCAACGCTGTCGATAAAGCTTTTATGAACCATAAATATGTCATCGTTCAAACCGCTCCGGCCGTGCGTGCGGCTATCGCTGAAGAATTCGGCGAAAAGATCGGCACTCCCGGCACCGGCAAAATGGTTGCGGCTTTGCACCGCCTCGGTTTCTACCGCGTCTTTGACGTCAACTTCTCGGCCGACTTGACGATTATCGAAGAAGCCAATGAGCTTCTCTTGAGGATTAAAAACGGCGGAATCTTGCCGCAAATCACCTCCTGTTCACCGGGTTGGATCAATTACATGGAATACTTCTATCCCGACATTATCCCGCATATTTCGACATGCAAATCACCTCATGAAATGGGCGGTGCCATCATCAAATCATACTTTGCTCAGACCCATAACTTAGATCCCAAAGACATATTTGTCGTCTCAATTATGCCGTGCACCGCTAAAAAGTATGAAAAGACGCGTCCTCAGAATGCGGCCGTCGATAACCTTCCGGATGTTGACGCCGTTCTCACGACTCGCGAACTTGCGAAGTTGATTAAGAGAGCCGGGATTGTTTGGGACAAACTCCCGGATGAAGGGTTCGATGATGATTTAATCGGCGAATACAGCGGTGCCGGCGTGATCTTTGGCGTGACCGGTGGTGTCATGGAAGCGGCTCTTAGAACCGCCTATCACGAGTTGACCGGCAAAGAAGCTGATATCGTCGCGTTCAAAGACGTCCGCGGACTTGAGAATATCAAAGAGGCCGAAGTAGATATCAATGGTTTGAAAGTGCGCGTGGCCGTCAGTCATGGTATGAAAAATGCCAAGCCACTCCTCGATCAAATTCGCAATGGGACTTCCCCGTATCATTTCATCGAGATCATGGGTTGTCCAGGCGGCTGTATCAACGGCGGCGGACAACCATTCGTCAAACCGGTTTTCTTACCGAATGAAGACGATGACATCCTCGAGACTTATATGAAGAAACGGGCGAGCGTTCTCTATAGCGAAGATGAAAAGCAAGTCGTTCGCCAATCGCATAACAATAAAGACATCCTTCGCCTCTATAAAAATTTCCTCGGCGAACCTTGCGGTCACAAAGCCCACGAACTCCTCCACACGAGTTACGTCGCCGATCGTGTTCGTTTCCCAACAAAGTAAAAATAATGCAAATCGGGGCCAAAAATCAAAATATTGGCTCCTTTTATTAATAAACAATATGTACAAAGCAATTCTCTTTGATCTTGATGGCACCATCCTCCACACCATCAGCGACATCACCACAGCCCTCAATTTGTCATTAAAGACATGTGGTTATGATTTTTCTTATGACGAGGGAGGCACTAAGAAATTAATCGGGATGGGGGCCCGGAACATCATCGCTCGCGCCTTGAAAAACCATCCTCACACCGAGGAAGAATTCGATCATCTCCTCGAAGCTTTTTCGAAGAACTATGAAATCTTTCAAGGCCAAAAAACCCACCCTTACGACGGAATCATTTCGCTCTTGACCGATTTTAAAAAGCAAGGTCTCAGACTATTTGTCGCAAGCAACAAGCCGAATCATCTGGCTAAAGAGATCGTCGCGCGTTTTTTTGATGGGGATATCTTTGATGCCGTCTACGGTCACGAAGAAGGCCGTCCCGAAAAACCTGATCCCTATCTCGTCAATCGCTTGTTGAGCGGCTGCAATATTTCTAGTTCTGATGCTCTTTTTGTCGGCGACAGCGAAGTTGATGTTCTCACCGGATTGAATTCCGGACTCGATGTCTGCTTGGTGACTTGGGGATATGGCGATTATCAAAATGAACTTCTAAAGAAAGCAACTTTTGTTGTCAATAGCATTTCCGATTTGAAAAGGATTGTTTTTGCTTAAAGCAAGTGTTAGTATAATCGCCAACCATAAACAAAAGATATTTTTGTTTGTGCTATAATTTATTATTAGAGTAAAACCATGGAAATCAAACTTTTTAATTCCCTTACTAACCAATTGGAAACCTTTGTGCCGTTGCGGCCTGGAAAGGTTTCAATCTACGTCTGCGGACCGACGGTTTATAACGATCCACACATCGGAAATCTGCGGCCTGTCGTCGTCTTCGATGTCTTGCGCCGCCTCTTCATCCACGAATCTTATCAAGTGACCTTTGTGAGCAACTTCACCGATGTCGATGATAAAATCATCAACCGGGCGGTGGCTGAAAATACCGACGAGTCAGCTTTAGCGGTTCGCTACATCAGAGAATTCAACAAGGTTTCGGCTGCCGTCAATTCGCTCCCTCCGACTTTTTCTCCTCGAGTCACTAAGTATATTCCGGAAATCATCCGCTACATCGAAGATCTCGTCGCCAATGGAGCGGCTTATGTCGTCGATGGAGATGTCTTCTTTCGCGTCTCGTCGATATCCGACTACGGCGAATTGAGCAAAATCAACATCGACGATTTGATCAGCGGAGCGCGCGTCGAAGAAAATGCGAAAAAGGAATCTTCCCTCGATTTTGTCTTGTGGAAGAAAACCGATATCGGCATTAGCTGGGATTCGCGCTGGTCGCGAGGCCGTCCGGGCTGGCACACGGAATGCTGTGCGATGATCAATTCCCTTTTTCCAGATGGCCAAATCGACATTCACGGTGGTGGGTTCGATCTTAAATTCCCGCATCATGAAAATGAGATTGCCCAAAGCAAAGCCCATAACGGCAACAAGATTGCGCGATACTGGATGCACAACGGTTATATCACTTTTGGTGAAGACAAAATGTCCAAGTCGATCGGCAATGTCATCCTCGCTAAAGACGCCATCAAAAAGTATGATGGCAACATCGTTCGTCTCGTCTTGCTCGGAACATATTATCGGTCACCTCTCAGCTTTAGCCCCGATGTTATGGATGCGGCCGCGATCGAGTATGGAAGAATCCAGAATGCGATCTCTCAATTAGCAGTCGTTTTGCAACTGGCCGATATCTCGCTGATTCCTTTTGAAAAACCGGATATTGAACCGTTTCTTTCTCACCTGGCCAATGATTTAAACACCCCCAATGCAATAACTGAGTTATTTGCTATAATAAAGAAAGCCAATGGTGTTTTGCGCCAAAAGCCGCTTGATTACCGCCTCATTAAAAAGCTTCTTATTGAGGCACTCGCCATGCTTGAACTCCTTGGTCTCAAGGTTAGCTACCCTTTGTTAAACGTTGAAGACAAAGAATTATATGCCAGTTATATGCGATTAAAATCCGACAAAAACTTTGCAGAAAGCGACCGTTTACGCCAAATTCTCATGACTAAACACATCATTTAGGAGGCAAGCACGATATGGGAAATGACAGCATTCTTACTATTGATCAACAAATTGTCAGCTGGTTTCACTCCTTGTTTGGAGGCAACGGCTGGGGGACGATCATTCTCGTTTTTGTCTCTCTGCTCGTGACGATTATATGCGCCGGAATCATCGGCTTTGAACGCGAATATCACGGTCATGCCGCCGGCTTGAGAACCCACCTTCTCGTCGCCATTGGCTCGGCATTAATCATGATGATATCCCTATATGGATTCCCGGTCATTTTTCAAAATAGCAATCGCGATCCAGCTCGCCTCGCCGCCCAAGTCGTTAGCGGCATCGGCTTTTTAGGTGCCGGCACGATTATTCAAACCGGAACAGATGTCAAAGGTCTCACGACGGCGACGACCTTGTGGTTGGCCATGGCCATCGGCATCGCCACGGGCAGCGGCAACTTCATTATCGCTATCATCGCGACCATTCTCGCCTTTGTCTCACTCGTGTCGCTCCGAAAGATTGAAAAATTGGCAAGCCGCCGCAACCCGATCATCCGCATCGTCGTCCCGAGCGACCGACCGATTCTCAAAGAAATACACTTAGTTGCCAATCATTACGGTATCGCTATTCGCGATCTTGAATCGCAAATCGTCGAATATCAGAATCAATCGGTTCTCCGCTTGACGATGCGCTGCTCGTTTGTCGCCAAGTCCCAAGTCACAGCCTTTATCGACGATCTCCGCGAAAAAATTAATCCGCTGGATATCAAACTTTCGACCGAAAGTTAATATTAACTTAATTTGAGAAAAACCATCGCTAAAACATGTCAAAATTAATATACGGGAGAAATCCAGTATTAAGTTCCCTCGGCGAGAATCGCGTTGAGAAGGTTTACCTTGACAATTGTTTCAGCGACGCAAAGCTGCTTTCAAAGCTTAATGCAAAGAAAATCTCAATTGAAAGGGTCGGCCAAGTAAAACTTGACGAGCTTTCAAAAAAAGGCGTTCATCAGGGTATCGTTGCCTCAGTCCTTGATTTCCGCTACTACCTCTTGGAAGAGATTCTCGCCTCGTGTCGAGACAAGCAATATCCGCTCATCGTGATTTTAGATTCCCTAAAGGATCCTCACAATCTCGGTGCCATCTTGCGGACATGCGATGCCTTTGGCGTTGATGGCGTAATCATCAAAAAGCATGATCAAGTCTCGTTAAATGCGACGGTGGCAAAAGTGTCGACCGGAGCAATTGATCATGTAAAAGTCAGCGAAGTGAGCAATCTCAGCGCTGCCGTTCAAAAACTGAAACAAGCCGGCTTTTGGGTTGTGGCCAGCGATGGCACAGCTCAGCTGACTTATCGGGAAGTCGACTATCGAAGGCCGCTCGTCCTCATCCTGGGAAGTGAAGGCGAAGGCGTCAGCCGCCTCCTCCTTGAACGAAGTGATTACATCATCAAAATACCGATGTGCGGACATGTAAATTCGCTCAATGTCTCAGTCGCCGCGGGTATCTTAATCTCGAACATTATCGCGTTGCGATAGATTTCTCCTATTGGAGGAAATATGTCAAATGATACAGTTTGTGATGAGCAGCTTATTTTATGTTATCGCCAAAATAGTCTTGAGGCGTATCGCCTCTTGCTCAATCGGAAGCACCAGTGCTCGCTTCCGCTTCTAAAAAAGTATGTCAACCAATCGCGTCTTATCGGGGCGGATATGAACGATTATTACTCCATCTTTCTCGAGTCTTTTCACAAAGCCATCAAACGCTATATGTTTGACGGCAATCTCTTCCAAACCTATTTTCTCAAAGTCTTAAATCGCGATTTGGCAGGTTTCTATCGAACGCTTTCAAATCCGAATAGCCCCCGTAATAATTCCTTCAGCTTAGATTCAACCGTTACCCCTGAGTCAACTTTGACCTTTCATGATGTGCTGGCTGATGATCGACAAAAAATCGATGCCCGCAACTACGCCAACGTCAATGGTGCGTTTTGTCTGATCGAAAGCGACTCGCGCACAAATTACGAGGAGTCGGTAAAGAGAATTGTCATGCTGAAAGCGGCCGGTTATTCCGCGGATGAAATTGCGAAAATCACAAATATTAAAGTCACAGTCGTGCGACGGCGCCTCAATGATTTTTACCACGATGAGCTCGGAATGAAAATAAAAAAATGCCTCATGTGAGCGCGTCCGAATTCATTTGTTGACATGCGTTTTTTTGAGTGGTATATTTTGTAGGCAAGATATAAGGTAGGATAACTAAAAATATGCGTCAAAAAATCATTTTAATTTGCCCGATTTGCTTGAATCGCAACTATGCGACAACCAAGAAAAAAGACGCATCGCAAACGCGGATTGAAATGAATAAATTCTGCCCGCACTGCAATCAATATACCTTGCATAAAGAAAGCAAATAGGAGGCAAGCAAATGGATGTCAAAAAATACACCGCTGAAGTCATCAAGGAAGGCAAGCGCGTCCGCTGGCCAAAGCGCGAGGAACTGTTGCCGACAATTCTCGTCGTCGTCGCCATCGCGGCTTTTGCGGCCATCTTTCTCAGCCTAGAAGACTGGGCGGCCGGATCGCTGCTACAAACGCTGAAAGAAGCCTTTGCGGAATGGAGTAAATAACAATGGGACCAGAATTAGGGAAAAAACAATGGTATATCGTCACGGCTTATTCGGGACACGAAAACAAAGTCGCTGAAAACCTCAAGACGCGCATCGTCCGCATGAATTTGAGTGACCACATTTTTAAAGTCCTAGTCGCCGAGCAGGAAGTCCCCGTTTTGAAAGAAGGCCTTCCCACCGGAAAAACGAAGATGAAAAATCTTTATCCCGGTTATATTTTCGTCGAGATGATCATGACCGATGATTCGTGGTTTATGGTTCGTAACACACCTGGTGTTACCGGTATTGCCGGATCATCTGGCGGCGGTCAAAAACCAACTCCCGTCACCCGCGAGGAAATCGAACCCGTTCTAAAGAGGATGGGCATCATCGATATCACGATGTACGATCGCTACAACATCGGCGATCTCGTCAAGGTTATCCACGGTCCGCTCGAAGGCACCGAAGGTCACATCTTGTCGATCGATAAGGAAACCGGCGCCTGCCGCGTCGAGACCGTCTTCTTCGGGCGGCCGACTCCTGTCGATGTCGAATTTAGCGAAATCGAAAGAATCTAAACAAAAGTCCCCGAAAGGGGATTTTTAAATCATATCGCTTGTTGATGCGACCCACTCGTTATATTTTATATATGTGCTGTTGCACAAGAATATTGGGTATCTCTATGAAAAAAGCCATATATCAAATCGAAGGACTAAGCTGCGGGAACTGCGCGGCAAAGATCGAACGCCATTTGAACAAGGACGATAAAATCGCTAATGCGAGCCTTGATTTTGCGGCCGGTCGCCTCTACGTAACATACAAACAAGAGCCTTATGATCTCAATCAAGTCATCGAAAAAATCAACCAGGTTAACGATGATGATTTGACCATAACTCATTTCAAGAAAAACACCGCTGATCGGAAAAGCGTTTTTACGCCATCCGTCATCTCGATCATCGCGCGGCTCATCATCTCGACAACCTTACTTTTAATTGCCGCATTCGCCATTCCTCACGACTATTATTGGCTTCAAGTTTTGATTTATTCACTGAGCCTCCTCGCCATCATCTACGACATCACCTGGAAATCGATTGCCAAGATCATTCGCCTCCAAAATCCGCTCGATGAGAATCTCCTTCTCACCATTTCGGCCGTCGGGGCTTTTTTGATGGGACTGCCCATCCTCGGCGCCAACGGTCAATACATCGAAGGGATCATGATTATCGGCTTTTATCAAATCGGCCAGATTTTTGAAGAAATCGCGATTATAAAATCGCGACAAGCGATTACCAAAGCGGTGGATTTGCGTGGTGATACCGCGAACCTGCTCGTCGGTGAAATCATCAAGACCGTTCATCCGAGCGAGTTAAAAATAGGCGATAGCATCGTCATCAAAGTCGGGGAGATCATTCCAGTCGACGGCCTCGTGATAAACGGCAGCGGAACAATTGATACGTCGAGCTTGACCGGTGAATTCGTCCCCGTCCTCGTCGAAGATCAAGATCATATTTTGAGCGGGAGCATCTTGAAAAGCGGTTCCTTGACTCTGCGTGTCGAGCGGCTTTATGAAGATAGCGCCATCTCCAAAATACTCGAGCTCGTCACGAGTAGCGGCGAGCGCAAATCCAAGGCCGAGAAGTTCATCACGAAGTTCGCGCGATTCTACACGCCGATCGTCTTTGTTCTCGCCATCCTCGTATCTTTGGTTCCGCTCGTTTTTCCTAGTGAACAATTTCCAGTTTGGATCTATAACGGCCTCTCTGTCCTCGTTGTTTCCTGCCCTTGCGCGATTGTTATTTCCGTCCCATTAGCCTTCTTTTCCGGCATCGGCTTGGCGAGCAAAAGAGGCGTGATTATCAAGGGGACAAACTACCTTGATGAACTGAGCAAAATCGGCTATGTTTTGACCGATAAAACCGGCACCCTAACGCATGGTTTTTTCGAGGTTACCAAGATCGTTTATAACCAGATTGATGAAGCCGTTTTCTGGGACTATTTAATCGCGGCGGAAAGCCAATCCAACCACCCCATCGCCAAAGCCATTCTCCATAGCAAAAAAATTAAAAATACGGCAATTTTGCAAGAAAATTATCGAGAAATACCCGGTTTTGGCGTGTCGACTGCTTATCAAGGAAAAGTCATTCTAGCGGGCAGATCGCGCTTTCTTATCGAGGCGGGTATTGCTGTTTTAAACATCGATGAGAACGGAACGATAATTCACTTGGCCGCCGACGGAAAATACTGCGGTTATGTCGTCTTGAATGACAGTGCTAAAAAGGATGCCAAAAACATGGTTGCGACCCTTCAAAAAATGCAGATTGAAACCGTCTTGTTATCCGGTGATAACGAAGCCAACGCCCGAGCTATTGCCGAAGAAGTTGGCATCCGCGATTATCACGGCTCATTGACTCCGGAAGGCAAGTTGGAAATCCTCGAGTCATACCTCGGCCGCCAAGGCAAGCGCGTCGGGTTTATGGGCGATGGCGTCAACGATGCGCCCGCCATCATCCGCAGCGATATTGGTTTTGCGATGTCGGGAATCGGCAGCGATATCGCCGTGTCGAATGCCGAAGTCATCATCGTCAATGATAATCCGATGAAAGTCGTCGAGGCGATTCGCATCTCGAAAAAAACGCGCCGCGTCGCCATCTTTAACATCGCCTTTTCGCTCCTCGTCAAATTTGTGATCGCCGTCATGATCGTCCTCGGTGTCCTCGGCGAACTGCAGATGACGATTGCCATGCTGGCCGACACCGGATTGACGGTTTTGATGATTTTGAATTCGCTTCTGCTCTTGTATCGCAAGCCGTAATCACCTGTTCAAAATACCTAATATTCACAATAAGCTGTGGCGAATTGAGTCAGCTCTCGTTCGCCCTTTTCATTTCTTCTGACAAATTTCTCTTGTATGTGTGCATGGTATTTGCTAAAATACTTCAGCGTGTGCTCTTGAGTGTAGAGAACATGAGCGCTCGCAGTCTTGTGTGGAAGGATGCACGATTCATCCCCCGACCACACCACGGACAACAATTTCGCTACAAAGGAGGAATGTCACGTGAGTAAAAGAATCGCCAAAGTCGTGAAGATGGAATTGCCAGGCGGCGAAGCCAAACCTGGACCCAAACTCGCCTCAGCCGGTGTCATCATGCCAAAGTTCTGCACGGACTTCAACGCTAAGACCGCCGACCGTCGCGGTGAAACCGTTCCGGTCATCATCACGGCTTATGAAGACAAATCACACGATTTTGTCATCAAAACATCGCCTGTCGCTGAGCTGTTGAAGAAAGCGGCTGGCATCGCCAAGGGTTCCGCAAACCCGAAAACCACTAAAGTCGCTCACATCAGTAAAGCCAAATTGCGGGAAATCGCCGAATATAAGATGCCTGATCTGAATTGCAATGATATCGAAGCCGCTCTCAAAGTCGTCGAGGGCTCCGCTCGAAACATGGGCATTACGATCGACGAGGATTAGTGGGAGGGGTCATACCCGTCTGGACCACCTAGGAGAAAAAAATGAAAGTAGGTAAAAAGTACAAGGCCGTCGCCGAACTCATCGATGTCAACAAACTCTACACCATCGAAGAAGCCGCCGAACTTGTTAAAAAGACTTCCACCGTGAAGTTTGACGCTACGATTGATGCTTCTTTCCGTCTCAATGTCGATCCCAAGCAAGCGGATCAACAAATCAGAGGCACGATTAATCTGCCTCATGGAAACGGTAAGACCAAACGCATTCTTGCGGTGACCAACAAAGTCGAAGACGCGAAAGCGGCCGGTGCGGATTTCGCCGGGGGCAAAGAAATGCTCGAAAAAATCCAAAAAGAAAACTGGTTTGATTTCGATGTCATCGTCGCCACACCTGATATGATGGGCGAACTTGGCAAGATGGGTCGCGTTCTCGGACCGAAAGGTTTGATGCCGAACCCAAAGACTGGCACCGTCGCCGTCGACATCGCCAAAGCCGTTCGCGAAATCAAGCGCGGCAAAGTTGAATATCGCGTCGATAAAGATGGCAACGTTCACGTTTCTGTTGCCCGCGTGAGCTTCGATACCGATAAGATCATTGATAATCTCCGGGCACTGACCGAGCTGATTGTCAAGGTCCGTCCATCAAGTGTTAAAGGTATCTATATCAAAAACGCCGTCGTCCATACGACGATGGGACCATCGATCAAAATTACGTTCGCTGGTCGCTGATCAATTCTGAAGAA
This sequence comes from Bacilli bacterium, assembly GCA_041654095.1. GTDB lineage: Bacteria > Bacillota_I > Bacilli_A > RFN20 > CAG-826 > UBA1424. The sequence continues at coordinate 47,272 of JBAZED010000003.1, read as the reverse complement.
GCACAATATACCATAGACAGCAACGGCCAAGGGGCTTAATCATGTTGCCGAGGTAGATAAAATACGCCCAAAAGGGTTCATCACTCAACGTATATTGGAGCCTCATAGTCGCAAAACTGATAAAGGAGGTGAAGAACAAGATGAATAACGAAATCTTAAAAGCCAAAGAAGCAGTCGTTAACGAAATTAAAGCGAAACTCAATAATTCGCCGACACTAGTTATCTTTGAATATCGTGGCATGAACGTCCAGGAAATCACCGTTCTTCGTCGCGCCCTGCGTGCCGAAAAAACGGAAATTGGCGTTTACAAAAACACGATGATCGAAAGAGCCGCTGAAAGTCTTGGTCACAAAGATTTGCTGCCACACCTTAGCGGTCCGAATGCGTTCGCTTTCTCAAGCGACGTCGTCGCCGGCCCAAAAATCTTGGCGAAGTTTGCTAAGCGCAATGAAAAGCTGGTGATTAAGGGCGGTCTTGTCGAAGGAAAAGTCGTGGACGCCAAACAGATGGTCGCCCTCGCTGCCTTGCCGGGACGTGATGGTCTAATCTCTATGTTCTTATCGGTGCTCCAAGCACCAGTCCGCCAATTCGCGCATGCCGTTCAAGGCATCGCGGACAAAGCCAATTAATGCCACTGTAGGAGGAACAAACAAATGGCTAAATTAACCAAAGAGGAAATCATTGCCTCATTAAAAGAAATGACCGTTCTTGAGCTCAATGAACTCGTCAAAGCCGTCGAAGCCGAATTTGGTGTTACCGCCGCCGCGCCCGTCGCCGCCGCCGTCGCACCAGTCGAAGAAGCTGCCGAAGCCAAAGGACCGGTCGATGTCAATCTCATCCTTAAAGCCGTCGGCATGTCCAAAGTCGCCGTCATCAAAGCCGTTCAAGCGATTACCGGCTTGGGTCTCATGGATGCCAAGAAGTTAGTCGATGGCGCTCCCGTCAATATCAAAGAACACATCTCACCAGTCGAAGCTGAGGAGCACAAAAAGGCTCTTGTCGCTGCCGGTGCTGAAGTTGAAGTCAAATAGTTTGACAGTTAACCACATCCGCTTACATTAGGCGGATTTTCAGCTTTTTAGCGCCTATTTGTCAAAAACACCTTTCTGGGGAGCGGCGGTGGTCATCCGCTGTCGCTCCCCGAAAAAAAGCGCAAAAATTCGATCCGAGTCACAGCCTTCGAAGTGACAGAACAAACGAAGGATTAAATGATTCAATTGTGATTTCCTTGCCAAGTCCGTCGCGGACATCTCAATGCGAAATAGCAAATTGATGGCGGTTTGCCACCGTGGGGCACTCACCCAATATTCTTCTCAAAGAGCGGAATATCGTCTGGATGCACGGCAAACAAAAGTAGAAAAGGAGCCATTACATGAGTAATATTGAAAACAAGCACAAAATGCTTCCGAATAATCGATATGATTATTCAAAAATTTCCGGATCATTGCCGCTTCCTTACCTCGCTGAGATTCAAACTGAATCTTTCACGTGGTTTAAAGAGGAGGGGCTCAACGAAGTTTTAAAGGAAGTCTTCCCGATTGAAAACTATACAAACGATGCTCGCATTCACTACAAAGAGTGTCGTCTTGAGAAACCTGATTACACATATTTAGACTGCAAAGAGCGCGATTTGACCTACAGCGCGGCGCTGCGGGTCAAACTGCAACTCGAACTAGTCAAAACCGGTGAGCTGAAAGAAGCCGAAGTTTTCATGGGCGATTTGCCCCTGATGACCGACAGCGGCACTTTCGTCGTCAACGGTGCGGAGCGCGTCATCGTTTCGCAACTCGTCCGCTCACCAGGCGCATACCTGAGCAAAAACCTCGAAAAAACCGGCAAATATACTTACAATGCCGATTTGATTCCGACGCGTGGCACCTGGCTCGAATTCGAAGCCGACCAAAAGGATCTGATGTGGGTTCGCATCGATCGCCAGCGCAAGATGAATGTCACCGTCCTCCTCAAAGCCCTCGGTTTTGAAGACACCGCCGATATTTTGAAATTATTCGGAAATCGTCCGATGCTCGTCAACACGATTGAGAAGGACAAGGATATCAAAACATCGCGTGATGCCTTGGTCGAAATTTTCCGCAAACTCAAACCCGGCGAGCCGATTACCAACGAAGGCGTCAGATTATTCATCATTCAGAAATTTTTCGATCAAAAACGCTATGACCTCGGTCGGGCCGGCCGCTTTAAATACCGCAATAAGCTCGGCATCTATAACCGCCTGACGGGCCGCATCTTAGCCCAAGATCTCGTCTCTCACGAAGGCGAAGTCCTATTTACCAAGGACCATCGCTTGACCAAAGAAGAAGTCGATCATCTCCGCGATATCGAGTTATTTGAAAAAGGCGCTCATCAGAAAAACTTAAAAATCAACAAAGATTTAGATAGCAACGGCATTGTTAACATCGTCAAGGTGTATACCAGCGATAAAAAGGATTTGACCGCGAACATTATCGGCACCGATTTAAATCTCGCCTTGTCCCGCGTCACGATTTCCGATATCGTCGCCACTTTCTCGTATTTCATGAACATCATCGATGGCTTCGGCGATACGGATGACATCGACCACCTCGGCAATCGCCGCATCCGCTGCGTCGGCGAGCTGATTCAAACGCAGTTTCGCATCGGCTTGACCAAGATGGCCAAGACCGTTCAGCAAAAGATGTCGATTTCCGATATGGAGAGCGTCAGCGTCCAATCTCTGATCAACATCCGCCCCTTGACTTCCAGCATTCGCGAGTTTTTCGCCAGTTCGCAACTCTCGCAATTCATGGATCAGACGAACCCGTTGGCGGAGCTCGCCAACAAGCGTCGTCTCTCAGCCCTCGGACCCGGCGGCTTAACGCGCGATCGGGCCAGCATGGATGTCCGCGATGTTCACCATACGCATTACGGAAGAATATGTCCGATCGAGACCCCTGAAGGTCAGAACATCGGCTTGATCAACAACCTGGCCACCTACGCCAAAATCAATAAATATGGCTTTATCGAAACTCCTTATCGCCGCGTCGATAAAGCGACTCAACGCGTCCTTGATGAAGCCGAATATTTGTCGGCCGATATGGAGAGAACTCACATCATCGCCCAAGCCAACGTCCGCCTCGATGAAAACGGCACGATTCTCGATGAGTTCGTCGTCGCTCGTCACGATGGCCGTAACATCATGGCTCACCGCCAAGATGTCGATTATATCGACGTCAGCCCCAAGCAGATCGTCTCCATCGCTTCATCATGCATCCCGTTCCTCGAAAACGATGATACGACTCGCGCTCTCATGGGTGCGAACATGCAGCGCCAAGCGCTTCCTCTATTAAAGCCGAGCGCTCCTCTGGTCGGCACCGGCATGGAGCACATCGTCGCCCGCGACTCCGGATTAGCCGTCATCTCGACCGGCGATGGCGTCGTCTCCTATGTCGACAGCCGCAAGATCGTCGTCAAAGACAGCAAGAAGAAGACCAAGACTTATCAACTGCAGAAATTCGCCCGTTCCAACCAAGGGACGTGCATTAACCAAGTAGCCGTCGTCAAAGCCGGTCAGGAAATCAAAAAAGGCGATATTCTCGCCGATGGACCAGCCATGCAAAACGGCGACCTCGCCCTCGGTCAAAACGTGACGATCGCCTTCATGACCTGGAATGGTTATAACTACGAAGACGCCGTCATCATGTCCGAACGCTTGGTCAAAGATGACTCCTATACTTCTATCCACATTGAAAAATATGAACTGGAGTGCCGCGAAACGAAACTCGGCGCTGAAGAAATTACCCGCGATGTCCCCAACGTCAGCGAAGAAGCCAAGGCTTTCCTCGATGAGCGCGGCATCGTCGTCCCGGGCGCCGAAGTCAAAGAAGGCGACATCCTCGTCGGCAAAATTACGCCGAAAGGCTTGACGGAGCCGACTCCCGAAGAAAAATTGCTGATGGCGATTTTCTCGGAGAAGACCAAAGATGGTAAAGACTCCTCCCTCCGCGTCTCACATGGCGGAGCCGGCATCGTTCTCGACGTCAAAATTTTCTCCCGCAAGAACGATGATGAACTGCCACCTGGTGTCAATGAAGTCGTCCGCGTCTACATCGTCCAAAAACGGAAGATCTCCGAAGGCGACAAGATGTCCGGGCGCCATGGTAACAAAGGTGTCATCTCTCGCATTTTACCGGTTGAAGATATGCCCTTCTTACCCGATGGCACGCCGGTTGACATCATGCTAAACCCACTTGGTGTTCCGTCTCGTATGAACATCGGTCAAATCTTGGAAATCCACCTCGGTTTGGCTTGCCAAAGACTCGGTCTCAAATTAGCGACGCCAGTCTTTGACGGCATCACCAACGAAGAAATCTTCGATTTGATGAAACAGTCGAATATCGCCCCTGACGGCAAGACGATTCTCTACGATGGCCGGACCGGCGAGCGCTTTGACGAAAGAATTTCCGTCGGCGTCATGTATATGATCAAACTCGTCCACATGGTTGACGATAAGTTGCACGCCCGGGCCACCGGACCGTATTCCCTCGTCACGCAGCAGCCTCTCGGCGGCAAAGCCCAAAACGGCGGCCAGAGATTCGGCGAGATGGAAGTTTGGGCCCTCGAAGCCTATGGCGCCGCCCACACTCTTCAAGAATTACTGACGATTAAATCCGATGATCGCGTCGGCCGTCGCAAGACTTACGAAGCGGTTATTAAAGGCTATCCGATTCCGCGTCCTGGCATCCCTGAAGCCTTCAAAGTCCTCACCAAAGAGCTACAAGCTCTGGGTATGGATGTCAAACTCCTGAATACCGAAGGCACCAAAATCGATATGGATGCGCTCGCCAAAGAGACGCAGATCGAAGAAAGAAAGATCAACTCTACCATTCGTTCTCTCACAAGAGAAGGCGTCGGCGATGCTATCGCAAGCGACAACGAACAACTGGCTGAGTTGCTCAACTAAGGAGGTCATGAACAAATGTTTGATGTTAATAAATTAGCCGCTCTCCAAGTCGGCCTTGCCTCCCCAGAGACGATTCGCTCATGGTCCCATGGCGAAGTCTTAAAACCCGAAACCATCAACTACCGGAGCCAAAAACCCGAAGCTCAAGGTCTTTTCTGCGAGAAGATTTTCGGCCCGAGCAAAGACTACGAATGCCATTGCGGTAAATATAAGAAAATCCGCTTTCAAGGCATCACCTGCGAGAAGTGCGGTGTCGAAGTCATCTCCAAAGAAGTCCGCCGCGAGAGAATGGGTCATATCGAGCTGGCCTCGCCATGTACTCACATCTGGTATCTCAAAGGCATTCCGAGCCGCATCGGACTGATCCTCGATATCCCTCCCAAACAACTGGAGGAGATTAACTATTTCGTCGCCCACGTCTGCCTCAACCCCGGAACGAGCAATGTCTTGTACTATCGCGAGTTCCTCGACGAGCGGAACGCGCGCCAGGAATTTGTGGCTGCCATTCGCGAATTTCAGCCGACCCTCGACAAAGAGAGCGCCGACTATCTAAAGAGCGAAGATCTGATTGAAAGAATGCAAAACCCGCAGGAAACTTTCGATTTCTTCACGGTTGCCGACTTTATTTCGAAATACACCAACGCTGAATTTGGCGAAGGCGCAGCCGCGATTAAGCGCTTGCTCCGCGAGGTCAAACTCGACGAGGAGTTCAAGAGCATCAACGCCAAGCTCAAAGATTGCAGCGCCCAAAACCGCATCAAATTGTCGAAGCGCCTCGAAGTTATCGAAGCCTTCCGCAATTCCGACAATCGGCCCGAATGGATGGTCCTCGATGTCCTGCCGGTCATCCCCCCGGATCTCCGCCCGATGCTCCAACTCGACGGCGGCCGGTTCGCAGCTTCCGATTTAAATGACTTATATCGCCGCGTCATCACGCGTAATACCCGCCTTAAAAAGCTCATCGACATGAATGCTCCCTATGTCATTCTCATGAACGAGAAGCGCATGTTGCAGGAAGCGGTGGATGCTTTGATCGATAACGGCAGACGCAACAAACCGGTCGTCGGTTCCGGCGGTCGTCCGCTGAAGTCGCTATCGAGCTCCTTAAAAGGCAAACAAGGTCGTTTCCGCCAGAATTTACTCGGCAAGCGCGTCGACTATTCCGGCCGTTCGGTCATCGCCGTCGGTCCAGATTTAAAAATGTATCAATGCGGCTTACCACGCGAGATGGCCGTCCAATTACTAAGGCCGTTTATCGCCTCGATTCTCATCAAGGAAAATTATGTCAACGCCCATCGTCAAGCCGATAAGATCATCGACCGTTACGACGCCGTCGTCTTCGATATCCTCGAGCGGATTATCAGCGATCACCCGGTTTTATTAAACCGCGCTCCGACTTTGCACCGTTTGGGCATCCAAGCTTTCCAACCGAAACTCGTCGATGGTCGCGCCATTCGCCTCCACCCCCTCGTCTGCACCGGCTTTAACGCCGACTTCGATGGCGACCAGATGGCCGTTCACGTCCCGCTCAGCAAATCGGCTCAGCACGAAGCTCTCGAACTCATGCTCGCCAGCAATAACATCCTCGGCCCGAAAGATGGCCGACCGATCGTCACTCCTTCCCAGGACATGGTCCTCGGCAACTACTATCTGACGCTCGAAGAGACCAAAGAGCAACTCGCCGCCCGCGCTAAACGTCGCAAGGATAAAGGCGATGAAGAAGAATATGAACGCTTTGACGCTTATTCCAAAGCTGAAGGAAAAGTTTTCCGCAGTATCGATGAAGCGATTTTGGCCTATGAAACCCATCAAGTTCACTTGCATAACCGCGTGGCAATTCGCGCCAGCGCTTTAGCGAAGAGCGGTTTCACCAAGGAGATGAATGAATCATATCTCGTCACGACCATCGGCAAGATCATCTTCAACCTCATCTTCCCTGCCGACTTCCCGTATCTCAACGATGCCAGCACCGAAAACTTAAATGGCGATCTTGCCAAGTTCTTCGTTCCCAAAGGCACAAATATCATCGAATACATCCATAAACAGCCGTTGATTTCGCCGTTTACCAAGAAGCACCTCGGCAATATTATCAACGAGATCTTCAGCCGTTACGGCACATCAAAAACTTCTGCCGTTCTCGACAAGATGAAAGACATCGGCTTCAAGTACGCGACGATTGCCGGCGTCACCATCTCGATCAGCGATATCAACGTCGTCAGCGATAAAGAGCAATTGCTCAAAGATGGCGAAACCCGCGTCGAAGAAATCAATGAGATGTTTGAGCTCGGTCTCTTGACCGATAGCGAACGTCACAAACACGTCGTCGATGTCTGGACCGAAGTCCGCGACTCCGTTCAAAGAGACTTGTCCAAACAATTCGAAAAAGATTCGCGCAACCCGATTTTCATGATGTCGGATAGCGGTGCTCGCGGCAATATTTCCAACTTCACTCAGCTCGCCGGCATGCGCGGCTTGATGTCCAACCCAAAAGGCGACACCATCGAACTGCCGATTAAATCATGCTTCCGCGAAGGCTTGACGGTATCGGAATTCTTCATCGCCACGCACGGTGCCCGCAAGGGCGGAGCCGATACGGCGCTTAAGACCGCCGACTCCGGCTATTTAACGCGGCGCTTAGTCGACGTCAGCCAAGATGTCATCGTCCGCGAAGAGGACTGCCACACCGATCACGGCCATATCGTCTCCGAGATTATCGATTCCAGCCGCGCGGCCGTCATCGTCCCCCTGTATGACCGCCTCGTCGGTCGCTATACCATCCACAACGTCGTGCATCCGGAAACAGGCGAGATTCTCGTCGCCGAAAACACGATGATCAACGAAGAAAATGCTCGGAATATCATCAACGCCGGCATTAAAGAAGTCGAAATTCGCTCGCTCTTTGGCTGCCAAACGCGCGACGGAGTATGCCGTCACTGCTACGGTCGCAACTTAGCGACCGGCAAGGAAGTTACGATCGGCGAAGCCGTCGGTATCATGGCCGCTCAATCAATCGGCGAACCCGGCACTCAGCTGACGATGAGAACCTTCCATACCGGGGGTGTTGCCGGAAGCGATATTACGCAAGGCCTACCCCGCGTTCAAGAACTGGTCGAAGCCCGCGTTCCCAAAGGCGAAGCGATGATTTCAGAAATCACCGGCGTCGTCAGCGAGATTGAAGAGACTGTGGGCCGCTATCGCGTCATCGTTAAAAGCAATCTTGAAGATCGCGAATATCTCTCAAATTACGGTGCTCGTCTTCGCGTCAAGAAAGGCGATAAAATTCGCAACGGTGGCAAAATCACCGAAGGCGCAGTCTCGCCCAAAAAGCTGCTTGAAGTCAGCGACGTCGCAGCCGTTGAGCGCTACATCCTCAAGGAGATTCAAAAAGTCTATCGTCTCCAAGGTATCGGCATCTCCGATAAGCACATTGAAGTCATCATCCGCCAGATGCTTCGCAAAGTCGCGATCATCGAAGGCGGAGATACGAATATGCTGCCGGGAACGCTCGTCGAACTCGATGAATTCACCGAGAAGAACGAAGATGCTCTCTTGACCGGCCGTCATCCGGCCGTGGCTCGTCCCGTGATTTTGGGAATCACCAAAGCCTCGCTGCAGACGAAATCCTTCCTCTCAGCGGCGTCTTTCCAAGAGACGACTCGCGTCCTGACCGATGCCGCCATCAAGGCGAAGACGGACACCCTCCACGGCCTTAAAGAAAACGTCATCACCGGTAAATTGATTCCGGCCGGACGCGGTCTGAAGAGCGAAGAAGAAGAGGATCGCTTAGTCGAAAACTTCTCGGTCCGCGAAAAGATGAGAGAAGTCAAACAGCAATATATCGAAATTCACGATCGCCCCGATGATCTAGAATAGCGAAAACGAAAGAGATCAGGCGGATAGTTCCGCCTTTTCTTTTTACTTAAAACGATTGACAATCGCCAAATTAATTGACAAACACTCTACCTTTGTTATAATTACAGCACTTATTTCATCTATTTGTGTTATTTGAATATAATCAAATATAGTGTAATAATTCACCGATGGGAGCAACTTATGAATAACAAAAAAATCTTCTTGCCGATTTTGATGGCCTTGGTCGTGGCTTCGTGCACGCCGATTGTCAACACCTCATCCGGCTCGTCGTCGAGCGATTCGTCGAGTTCATCGTCGAGCGAGTCCATCCCGAGTTCGTCGAGCGAAATCGTTTCGCCGAACGGCTGGGACAACTACTATCTCCCGAGTTCTTATAATCCGGAGATAACCTATCAGAATCTTCAGAAGCAAATGGGGACGAATTCGATTCCGTCAGTCGGTGAAAATGTTAACATTTTAGTCATTCCGATCGAATTTACGAATTATCCGTTTACCGATAAAATCCTCACTAACATCAATATCATGTTTAATGGGGAACCCGCCGATACCAAATACTGGGAATCGGTTTCCTCTTTCTACGAAAAAACGAGCTTTGGTAAACTCGTCATGAACTTCACCGTCACGCCTAAATACGAGACCGGCTACACCGCGGCTGAAGCGGCGGCTCTCGATACCGAAACCGACGGCACTCAGTACTTTTCGACGAATATCCTGAGGGAAGCCGTCGCTGACTACAAGGCTGACAACGGGGCTGATTCGACCAAGCAATTCGATTCCGACGGCGATGGTTTCATCGATGCCGTGTGGATGATTTACAGCTGCCACAATTACAACAACGATCCTGTCATCAAAGGAATATCCGAAGATTTTTGGGCTTATGTTTTCTGGGATTGGCAGCAAGATGGCAACGTCGATAGCCCCAATCAAAACGCCTACTCTTGGGCCAGTTATGACTTCATGGCTGAAGGCGGTCTTTCCTCGCAGATCGATGCTCACACTTATATTCACGAGACCGGCCATCTGCTCGGGCTCGACGATTATTACAACTATGACGCCAGCACCTATAAACCGACGGGTGGCATCGACATGATGGATTACAACATCACCGATCACAACGTCTGGTCAAAGATGGCCCTCGGCTGGGTCAATCCCTATGTCGTCACCAGCAATGCCGAGATCACGATCAACCCCGCTGAAAGCAGCGGTGACGCGATTCTAATCGCCGATAGCTGGAACGGGACGGCCTTTGATGAACTGATGATGCTCGAGCTCTACACGCCGACCGGACTAAATAAACTCGACTCCGATTCAGCGTATAATAACGGCGCCTATCCGCAAGGATATACGAAAGCCGGCGTCCGCCTCTACCACGTTGATGCGAGGTTGGCGAATATTAAATATTCAGAAGTGGCGGATGATTGGCTCTTTGATCGTTATGTTGAACCAGAGACTCTTCCAATTTACGATTATGATTATGTCGCAACCGCTCATTCCAACTCTCCTTCGCGTAGCGCTGATCCCGAATTCCGCTTCATCCACATGATTCAAGCCGGCAAAAGGAACACGTTTAAAACGGGCAGCACCGGTAAGAACGGCGACTTGTTCACGACCGGCAAATCCTTCTCGATGGCCGATTACGGCGCCGAATTCTTCAAAAACGGCACCAGCCTCAACAACGGTAATACCCTCGGCTTTTCGATTCAATTCGTCAACGTTACGTCAACCTCGGCGACGATTCGCATCATCGATTTATAAAAAGCATCTCACAGCAATAAAATTGAATGGGCGACAGCATTATTTTATAATGAAAATCGCCTTTCTTTTTGAGTAGGCGCATTTATATCGACTCCGCTTGTCTTCGAGCCGTTAGTCGCGTAAATAAGTAGCGGTGCGGTATAATTTATATAGTGATAGTCCTATCAAGGAGCCAACCATGAGATATAAGAATATCCGCGCCCTGATTCTCCTGCCTATTTTCATCGCGAGTTGTTCGTGGGTCAATTACCAAAAAGTAGCGGACGTCGATTCCCTTTTCAACTATCAAGATCTGCTGCAAGTCACCGGCCTCAACTCGATTCCCACGCCGAGTGACGATGTCGAGATCCTGGTCATTCCGATGGAACTCACCGATTATCCGTTTACTGCCAAAGTCCTATCGGACATCGATATTCTGTTCAACGGAACGCCCGCTCAAACGAATTATTGGGAATCCGTTTCCTCATTCTACGATAAATCGAGCTATGGTAACTTAACGTTGTCATTTGCGATTGCCGATAAATACGATACCGGATATACAGCGGCGCAAGCGGCGGCTCTCGACACGAGCGAAACGCAGTACTTCTCGACCAATTTGGTCAGAAAAGCCGTGACCGATTATAAGGCCCACAATGGCGGAAATTCCTCGACGCAGCAATTCGATGATGACGACGATGGTTTTATCGATGCCGTGTGGATGATTTACAGCGCCCCGAATTACAGCAATTCGCCGACCATTCAAAGCATCTCTGAAGATTACTGGGCTTATGTCTATTGGGACTATAATCAAACGCCATCGACCTATGGCCCGACCGCCAACGTCTATGCGTGGGCCAGCTACGATTTCATGTACGAAGGCGGTGGAACGACTAGAGTTGATGGTCACACCTACATCCATGAGACCGGCCACCTTCTGGGACTTGACGATTATTACAATTACGATGAGGATAGCACTTATAAACCGACCGGCGCCATCGACATGATGGATTACAACGTCACCGATCACAACGCCTGGTCGAAGATGGCTTTAGGCTGGCTCAAACCGTTCGTCGTGACCGGCAATGCCGAGATCACGATCGACCCCGTCGAGAGCAGCGGTGACGCCGTTTTGATCGCCGATGATTGGAACGGAACCTCATTCGATGAATTCCTGCTCCTCGAACTCTACACCCCGACCGGTCTCAATCAACTCGATTCTCAAACTTCGTACGCCGGTGCTTATCCGCTTGGCTTTACGCTTCCCGGCGTCCGCCTCTACCACGTTGATTCGCGCCTCGGAGTATATGATTATTCAAACAATTTTATCGCCTACGAACACCCAGCTTCCTCGGACCTTTTTGACCCTTCGATTCAACGGTATTATCGCGTCGCCAATTCGAATACACCGTCAAATAGCGCCAACGAAGATTATCGCCTCTTGCACATGATTCAAGCCGGCGGTGTCAACACCTTTAAATTTGGTAATCCGGCGACGAATCTCGATCTTTTCACGACTGGACAAACCTTTTCGATGGCGACCTTTGGCTGGCAATTTTTTAAAAACGGAACTCGCCTTAATAACGGCAATTTATTAGGATACAAAATTGATTTTGTCAATGTTGATTCTTCATCGGCGACCATTCGCGTTTCAGTGGTATAATAACATCGATGTCCACCCGCAAAAGTACTTTATCAATCATTCCGATCACGGCGGTGGTGGCCTGGCTTCTTTCATCATGTACAAACGCCATCATCCCCTTCGCGCCTTTTCGCGATTACCTCGTCGATACCGACACCCACGAGAAGATAGATGGACAAGGTTACTATAAGCCGGGCGATTATTTGCCATCTCGCTATTTGAATGGTCTGGGCGTCGAAGAATCATTTGAGGATTTCACCGCCGTCTACCGCCACCAAGGTGTTTACAAAAGCGTTCGCGCGACCGGCCGGCAAAAAATGCTGGTCATCCCCGTCGATTTCGACGATTATCCTTCCACTCTTTTAAAAGAGGGCACCGAGGGGTCGTTGGAAGTGCTGCGCAATGCCTTTTTCGGAGTGAACGAAAACAACAATTGGCGGTCGGTCACCGGCTTCTACAACGAGGCGAGCTATGGAAAGTTGATCCTCGACGGCAAAGTCGCGGATTGGTATCGAACGACTTATCAAGCCGCTGATATCCGCGATTCTTCTTCTAAAATATCGATCGTTCGAAACATTTATAAAAACGCTTTGGAGTGGTATGAGGATAAATACGGCGATTTGGCGAGTTATTACGTCGACGGCAACGAAGATAACCTCGTCCCGGTCTATCTAATTTATTCGCACCCTTCCGAGACTGGAGATAGCGCTCGGAACAAGACGTTTTGGGCTTATACCATCAACCAGAACGCCAATTTGACGTGCTGGTCGAGCTATTCGCTGACATACATAACTGATGGGCGCCCAGATACCCATACCTACATCCATGAAGTCGGTCATCTGCTCGGATTAGAAGACTATTACAACCGCGATGAAGGGGCCTTGTACGGACCGACGGGCCGAGCTGACATGATGGACTACAGCATCGGCGACCACACCGGATATTCGAAAATGCTCTTGGATTGGACGCGCCCATACGCTGTCACCGATTCGGCGGAAATTACGATTCGCCCTTTTTACAATAGCGGCGATTTGATTTTGCTGAACGATAATTGGAACGGCACGGCGATGGACGAATACCTGCTCTTGGAATTCTACAGCCCCAACGGCTTAAATGCCCACGACTCGCGAATGACGAGCAGCAACCCCCGACTTATGTCGCAGGCCGGCGTCAAAGTCTATCACGTCGATGCCCGCCTCGGCTTCTTGTCAAACGAAGGTTTTTCGCGGCCGAAAGGCTATGTCGATGATGGCATCTATAGCCAAGCGACGAATCGCGTCGCTATCGTCCACACCAATACCGGTTCGACGACTTATAATAATTTCCGCCTCTATCATCTCCTCGAGAGCAGCGGTGCCAATACCTTCATCACCGGCGGCGTTGCCGACGACGCGACGCTTTTTCAAAAGGGTGACACTTTTGGCGTCGATACTTTTCAGAACTTTACCTTCAACAATGGCGAAGAATTAGGCTATACTTTCACGATCAGCAATCTCGCCAACACTCATGCGATGGTCACGATACATAAAATATAATTTTTTTCTTGACGGATATCGCGATTAGTTGCTATTATCTTTCAGGACACATATTAGGGCCGCGAAGGCCCATTTATTTGTGAGAGGTATGATACACCGGGAATTGTGTACATAACTTCGAGCGAAAGGAGGATGTCCAATGCCAACCATTAATCAGTTAGTAAGGCAAGGACGCGTTCGTTCTACATTCAAATCCAAAGCCCCCGCCTTGGGCAAGAGATGGAATTCGTTGAAAAAGAGAGCGACATCGCAAAATTCCGCGCAAAAACGCGGAGTCTGCACTCGTGTCGGAACGATGACGCCCAAAAAACCGAACTCAGCGCTTCGCAAATACGCTCGTGTTCGCTTATCCAACGGATATGAAGTAACCGCTTATATCGGCGGTGAAGGCCACAACCTTCAAGAGCACTCCACCGTGTTGATTCGCGGGGGACGTGTCAAAGATTTACCTGGTGTTCGCTACCACGTTATCCGCGGCACGCTCGACACCGCCGGAATTGAGACGCGCCGCCAAGGCCGCAGCCAATACGGCACCAAGAGACCTAAATAATATATTTAGGAAATGTAAGGAGATACAAATATGCCACGCAAAGGAAGTGTGAGTAAACGCGATGTCTTGCCAGATCCAATTTACAGTTCTAAATTGGTCACGCGTTTGATCAATAAAATCATGCTTGACGGTAAAAGAGGAACCGCGCAAGCGATTCTTTATAATGCCTTTAAGAAGATTGAAACAAAAACTGGGAAACCCGCCATGGACGTTTTCGCCACGGCAATCAACAACATCATGCCTGAAGTCCAACTCAAGGTCCGTCGCATCGGCGCCGCGAACTACCAAGTTCCGACCGAAGTCACCGCTGACCGCAAAGTCACTTTAGGGCTGCGCTGGTTAGTTACCTATTCCCGCCTTCGCAACGACAAGACGATGGAAGATAAATTAGCCAATGAAATCATCGATGCCGCCAATGGAACTGGCGCATCAGTTAAAAAGAGGGAAGATACGCATAAGATGGCCGAAGCGAATAAGGCGTACGCTCATTACCGCTGGTAACGAGGAAGTCTTATTATGGCACGTGAATACGACTTAGAACATACCCGCAACATCGGCATCATGGCACACATCGACGCGGGTAAAACGACAACGACGGAAAGGATCCTTTACTACACAGGGAGAATCCATAAAATCGGCGAAACCCACGAGGGCTCGGCGACGATGGATTGGATGGTGCAGGAACAGGAGCGCGGCATAACGATCACCTCGGCCGCGACGACCGCTTTCTGGAAAGGGCACCGCGTCAATATCATCGACACTCCCGGGCACGTCGACTTCACCGTTGAAGTTGAGCGTTCGCTACGCGTTCTCGATGGCGCCGTCACGGTCCTCGATGGTAAAAACGGCGTCGAGCCCCAGACGGAAACCGTGTGGCGGCAAGGCACCAAGTACAATGTTCCACGCATCGTCTTTGTCAACAAACTTGACGCGATCGGAGCCGATTTCGACATGTGTATCGAAACGCTTCACACCCGCTTGGCCGCGAATGCGGAAGCCGTCCAATATCCCATCGGCGTCGAGAGCCGCTTTAACGGCATCATCGATCTGATCAACCGCAAGGCTTACACCTATTCGGTCGACAAATCCGAAGGGCCGACGGAAATCGCCATCCCCGGAGAATATCTCGAGAAGACCGAAACCATGCGCTGGAAATTGCTCGAAGCACTCGCTGCTTTTGATGATGAGCTTATGCTCATGGTCCTCGAAGGACAAGAGCCGCCCATCGATCTGATCAAAACCACGATTCGCAAAGCGGTAGTCGGTGGCGAATTCTTCCCTGTTTTCTGCGGCTCAGCCTACAAAAACAAGGGTATTCAGCTACTGCTCGATGGCGTTATCGATTACTTGCCAAGCCCCATTGATATTCCTCATCAAAAAGGTCATTATAGCGATGGTCGCGAATACATCTGCGAACCTGACGAAAAGCTGCCCTTAGCGGCCTTGGCTTTCAAAATCGCCACCGACCCTTTTATCGGCCGCCTCGCCTATGTCCGCATCTACTCGGGAACCTTAAAAAGCGGTTCGTACGTAATTAATACCACTAAGGGCATTAAAGAGAGAATCGGACGCGTCGTCTTGATGCACTCAAACCACCGCCAGGAAGTCGAAGAACTCCACGCCGGTGATATCGGCGCTGTCGTCGGCCTCAAAAACACGACGACCGGAGATACGCTGTGCGAAGAGAAACTCGACGTGATGCTCGAGAAGATGGAGTTCCCTGAACCCGTCATCGAACAAGCGGTGGAACCCAAGTCCAAAGCCGATCAGGAAAAGATGGGCGTCGCTCTTCAGAAACTATCGGAAGAAGACCCGACTTTCCGCGTTCACACGAACAGCGAATCCGGGCAGACGATCATCGCCGGCGTCGGCGAACTCCACCTCGATATCATCGTCGACCGCATGAAGCGTGAATTCGGCGTTCAAGTCAACGTCGGCGCTCCGCAAGTCGGCTACCGCGAAACGATTAAGGCCAGCGGCGACTGCGAAGGCAAATACATCAAGCAATCGGGTGGCCGCGGTCAATACGGCCACGTCCGCATCCACTTCGAACCGAATCCCGGCAAGGGCTTTGAGTTCGTCGACAAGATCGTCGGCGGTGTCGTCCCCAAAGAATACATCCGCCCGACGCAAGAAGGTCTTCGCGATTCCCTCGAGAGAGGCTTGGTCGCCGGCTATCCCATCATCGACATCAAAGCGACATTATATGACGGCAGCTATCACGAAGTCGATAGCAGTGAAGCGGCGTACAAAATCGCCGCCAGCATGGCTCTAAAAGAAGCTGCTAAAACATGCAGTCCGACCATCCTCGAACCGATCATGGAAATCGAAGTCACGGTCCCTGAAGATTATTACGGCGACGTAATCGGCGACATTACCCGCCGGCGCGGGCAAATGACCGGTGAATCGCAGCGCGGAAACGCCAAGACGATCGAGGCGAAAGTCCCGCTTTCAGAGATGTTCGGTTACGTTACCGACTTGCGGTCGTTTACGCAAGGTCGCGGCAACTACACAATGCAATTCTCGCACTATGGAGAATGCCCGCGTTTTATCCAGGAAGAAATCATCAAAAAATCCGGGATGAGCCAACGCTAATAAATAAATACGTTGTATTGATTTTACTAAAAGTTTGCTATAATATTAATTCGGTTGAATTTATCAAATAATTAAGGAGGAAATTCAAACATGGCAAAAGAAAAATTTAATAGAGTAAAGACGCACGTTAACGTCGGTACAATCGGGCACGTCGACCACGGCAAAACGACCTTGACGGCCGCGATTACAAAAGTCTTAGCTAAAAAGGGTGGAGCCAAGGCCACGGCCTATGATCAAATCGACTCCGCACCAGAAGAGAAGGCCCGCGGTATTACGATTAACACAGCCCATATCGAATACTCGACCGACAAGCGGCACTACGCCCACGTCGACTGCCCAGGGCACGCTGACTATGTTAAAAACATGATCACCGGCGCGGCGCAGATGGATGGTGCGATTCTCGTCGTCGCCGCCACCGATGGCGTCATGTCCCAAACCCGCGAGCACATCTTGCTCGCCCGTCAAGTCGGCGTTCCATACATCGTTGTCTTCTTAAACAAGACGGACCTCGTCGATGATCCTGAACTGATCGATCTCGTCGAGATGGACGTCCGCGATCTCCTCACGTCATATGGATTCCCAGGCGATACTCTCCCTGTCATCCGCGGCTCGGCTCGCAACGCCCTTGAAGGCGACAATGACGATGCTTGCATCATCGAACTCATGGAAGCCGTCGACAATTACATTCCCGATCCCGTTCGCGATAGGGATAAACCGTTCTTGCTCCCCATTGAAGACGTCCTGACCATTACCGGTCGCGGCACCGTCGTCACGGGTAGAGTCGATCGCGGTTTGCTCAAACTCAACGATGAAGTTGAAATCATCGGCATTAAACCGACCCTCAAATCCGTCGTCACCGGCATCGAAATGTTCCGCAAACTCCTCGATTTTGCCGAACCAGGCGATAACATCGGCGTCCTGCTCCGCGGCATCAACCGCGATCAAGTCGTCCGCGGTCAAGTCTTGGCCAAACCCGGCAGCGTCACCCCGCATACCAAGTTCACCGCCAGCACCTACGTTTTAAAGAAGGAAGAAGGAGGCCGCCACACTGCTTTCTTGAGCAATTACCGCCCTCAATTCTACTTCCGCACGACTGACATCACCGGTGTCATCACCCTTCCGGCCGGCGTCGAAATGGTCATGCCTGGCGATAACGTCGAACTGACCGTCGAACTCATTCACCCCGTCGCGATCGAAAAGGGAACAAAGTTCTCCATCCGCGAAGGCGGCAGAACCGTCGGTTCCGGCTCCGTTACCGAAATCATCAAATAAGGTTTTTCTAAAATATTAACAGTATACGTTTATACCTCTCCGTTATTCACCTTTCTCGGCTCGCGATAGAACATGCAAGCATGTCTATGCTAAACGCCTCGAAATGTGAAATAATAAAGGGCGAACAGCGCATACTGTTTTTTATTGAAAGTCGCATGGGAATTAACAATGGCAGAAAACGAAACGATTGGCGTAAATAATCATCAGATCACCGATGAAGCCCCTCCTTACATGCTCGTCTCGAAAGGGAAGCGCATGCTCGGAGCTTTGCTCGATATGGCAATCGTCGCTCTCGTCGGCATGGCTCTATCGGCCGTCGCGGCGATGCCGATCGTCGGTTTCGGCGATTCTTCGGCGGTGGCCCGCGCCCAGATTGGAGTGATGAATGCGAAGGCGCTCGAAACGCATCTCTACGCCCTCGACGAAAGCGAAGCGGAGCTCAGCCAAGAAAAGATGTTCGAGGCCTATTTTGCCGCGAAATTATCCGCCGATGCTGAGATTTATGCTGGCGATGACCACTTGATGTTTTTCTACGTTCAGTATCTTGAGCGTTCCGCCTCCGTTTTCAATGTGGAAGTGCTCGGCCTACCAGCGGCGATTGACGACGAAAACACGAGCCCGATCTGGTGCTACGACGATGATGTCGATAAACCGGCGTTGCTCCAGCCTCAATTTAAAACCTTGCTGGTCGCATATCAAAACAGCGATCGCGGCGAAGCGGCGGTCGCAGCCTATGAATCCTTTCAAACTTTTTATCTCGAGGCTTTAGCTGATGCTCGCGAGGTATATGCCAATTTGCCGGCCACGGTTGCCGAATATGACATCTTCGTCGTCATGATGAAAGATTTGATGGGTCGGTCCTCCCTCGGTTCAGGGCTCACTTATCTCGTCGTCGCCATCCTCTTTTATATCGTCGTCCCTCTGATAAAAAAAGATGGGCGAACGGTATCAAAACGAGTCTTGGGAATGTCCCTGCAACCAGTGTCAAAATCCAAGTTGACCTATGGTCAGATTATCGTTCGCGGCCTCCTCGAGATGGTGACGTTTTCCATCGCCCTAAACTTTGTTCCCTTCTTGACTTGGGGAACAGAATCATTCTTGTTGCCGCTCATCGTCGTCGGAGCTTTTTCCATTCCTTTTTATTCCGTCGCTTTCGGCTCGATCATCCTCAGCGTGGCCTCCCTCATCGCCTTGTTCGTCTCGCGAAAATCCCAAGCCATCCACGACCTCGCCGTCCGCACTGTCGTCGTCGATGCCGCCGTCTATAAATCGGCGCGAAGCAAGTTGGAGAGTAAATAGATGCCCGAAACTCCGGCCGACACCAATGTCATCGAAGTGAACTATCCCAAGGTTAAATATTCGAAGCGAATTTTGGCTTTTCTTTTCGATTTGCTTTGCATCGGCGTCCTCTCTTCTTTACTTTTGCTTGGAACACGGGGTATCGCTGAGCGCCAACCGATATATGTCGAATCTCTCGAAACGCGAGAAGAGCTTCAGGGAGCATCCCGGCTCTACGTCAAAAACAGCGACAATGAATTCGATTTAATCACCGACTACTATGCGGAAAATACCGACTACCTCGAGGTCAATGGCGAATGCGAAGCGGCCCTCGTCGCTTTCTATGCGAATCCCCTCTTTTTCGATCAGGGCGATCCAGCGAGCGGCCTCGCTCTTTACAATAGCCAAAAAATTGGCGAGACGGCCATTCCTGGCGATTACTTTGTCTACAGCGGATCGGAGATGCAAACGATCGTTCCTAATCCCGAGTACGACGCTGAAAAAATGAATAAATTCTACATCATCGCCATCGAAGATGTAGCTTATAGTTATCTGAACGCCAATCCCGACTATTATGAAGCTTCGCGCATTATCCTACTATTTTCAAATTTCTTCATTTTACCTGTTTCCGTCATCTTGAGTTTAATTGTCTTTGAACTGGTCATCCCCCTGATTTTTTCTCGAGGTAAGCAGACGCTCGGTCGGAGGATTTTCCATATCGGCCTCGTCACCAACCACGCGCTTTCGCCGCGGGCCGGCCGCTACCTCGCTAAATTCGCGATTTTTCTTTTCGTCGAAGTGATCGCTTCCCTCTT
The DNA here is from genome assembly GCA_041654095.1 of Bacilli bacterium. GTDB lineage: Bacteria > Bacillota_I > Bacilli_A > RFN20 > CAG-826 > UBA1424. The sequence continues at coordinate 27,045 of JBAZED010000003.1, read as the reverse complement.
TACCTTGGGCATTCCCGTCCTCTTCACCGTATCGATGTTTTTCTTTTCAAAAAACAACCAGACTTTCGCTGATTATATGCTCGGCATTTACTCCGTCGATATCGAGACAAATATGGTTTATACGAGTCTTGAAGACTACGAAGACCGCCACACCAACGCCTCTTTCAATTTGTAGACCAATCATTATTAACGAACGAAAAATAGGCCCCGTTACAGAATGTAAGGGTTAGAATATATTGTTTATTTTAGCGTGTCTCTGTGATATAATCACAATGGAAATAACCCATAGGAGAGATTATCAGTATGGAAATACGCCTTAAGAATTTAACGAAAGTTTTTCCTGGGAATCCGAAGAAGAATATCGACGACACGGTGGCCGTTAATGATTTTAACGTGGTCATTCCTGACGGTAAGCTCATCGGATTGCTCGGACCATCGGGATGCGGAAAATCGACGACTCTATATATGATTTCCGGTCTCCAAGAGCCGACAGCCGGCGAAATATGGTTTGGCGATGAAGACGTGACCCGCCTCGCTCCTGATAAGCGCGGCATCGGTCTCGTTTTTCAAAATTACGCCCTCTACCCGCACATGTCGGTCTATAAAAACGTGGCTTTCCCGCTCACGAATATTCGCATCGCCGATCACAAGCGCTACACGAAGCACGTGCCGTGCCGACCTAGCGAACAACCAACTCACCTACGCGGTGAATTAGTTAAGGATGATGCCGGCAATGCCGTGCTGCACCGCATCCCGTTAAGCGAAGTTCAAGACTTCGATGAAACCGCCAAAGAATTTGTGCCCATCTCCGGCGCCAAAGCGGTGGTGATCGTCAAAGAGCAATATCCCGTCGCCAAAGCGGTGTCCGGATCGGATGGAGCGCTTGCCAGTTTGGCGTTTGAATTCCCGCTCGTCTATACGCAAGATGAGTTTGACGCGGACGGCAAAACCGTTCTCCACGCCAAAAACGAACCGGTGCTCGGAGCCGATGGCGTTCAAAAGACAAAGATCTTTCGCCCAGCTCAAATTAAAGTCAATGTTCCGGAAAGATATCTCTTCGACGTCAAACACCGGGCTGGTGAAGCCATTCTCGGCGAAGACGGCAAACCTTTCTCTTATAAGCGCCGTCTGACCAAGGACGAAATTGATAAATTGGTTCACGAAACCGCGGCGCTCGTCCAGATTGAAAATCTCCTTGAGCGCAAGCCCAATCAATTGAGCGGCGGTCAACAACAGCGCGTCGCTATCGCCCGTGCTCTTGTCAAGAAACCAAAAGTTTTGCTTCTCGATGAACCACTTTCCAACCTCGATGCTCGCCTTCGCTTACAGACGCGTGAAGAGATTCGCCGCTTGCAAAAAGATACTGGCATCACGACGATTTTCGTCACGCACGACCAAGAAGAAGCCATGTCCATCTCCGATGAGATCATCGTCATGAAACTCGGCGTCGAGCAGCAGAGAGCCGCCCCGCAAGAAGTCTATAACAATCCCGTCAATAAATTCGTGGCCAACTTCCTCGGCACGCCGCCGATCAACCTCTTCAAAGGCGAGATCAAAGGCGGGAAGGTCTATATCGGCGGTGATTTTGTCCGCGACATAGACGAGAAAAAAATTGGCGATCAAGAAGTTATCGTCGGCATTCGTCCCGAAGGCTTCATCGTCGATGACAAAGGCGCGCTGTCGCTCGATGTCAAATCGATTAATACGATGGGCCGCGATGTCATTCTCAACATCGATGACGTCAATGCCTTAAATGATACCAAAATCATCATCGATGCTCTCGTCAAAGTCAACGTCGGTGAGGTCCGTTTCTCCGTCAAGCCGGTCAAGTGCTTGGTCTTCGATAAGAAAACTGAGGAAAGGATTATCTAACCTTGGAAAAGAAGAACAACTGGAAAGCCTGGCTCTACCTCGCCCCGGTCGTCATATTGACGGGCATCTTTATCTTCTACCCGTTAATTAACACCATCGGCATCGCTTTCCTTAAAAACTATAATTATTTGACTGGCACCAGCGATGGCTTCACGTTCGATAACTTCGGTTATGTATTAGGCCTCGTGCCGAAAGTGTACGGAGGTCAAGAACGTTTCTACTACGATGTCATTCAAATAGCGGTCCCCAACACCTTGATCATCGTCTTTGTCACCGTCCCCTTATCGATTACAATTTCACTTCTGATCGCCGTCGCCCTCAATTCGATTAAGTGGGTCAAGAAGATTTTCCAAACGATTTTCTTCCTCCCCTATGTGACCAATGCCATCGCCGTCGGCATGGTGTTCGCCGTCATCTTTGATGGTTTCGGTCTTTGGAACTATTTATTCGGCTTAGCGATGCCGAACTATTGGCTCGATGTGGGCGCCGATCCGTCAAAAGCGATGTTTGCCCTCTGCGTCTATATCATTTGGCATTCGCTGCCTTATAAGATTTTGATTTTCCTCTCCGGACTGCAGAATATTGACAAGCAGTATTATGATGCTGCGAAAGTCGACTCAGCGGGTCGCTTCAAAACTTTTACTAACATCACCGTCCCGCTCTTATCTCCGCAGATTCTCTACATCATGATCACATCGTTCATCGGAGCCTTTAAGGAATACTCATCGGTCATGGGTCTTCTCGGCAAGAGCGGAACCGCGACCGGAAACAACAATATGTACACCGTCGTCTTCTATATTTACGACAAAATTGATGATGGCAACGTCCACCTCGGCGCCGCCGCAGCTGTTCTTCTCTTCATCGTCATTCTCGCCTTCACCGGAATTCAGTTTTGGATTTCAAAGAAGCGCGTTCATTATTAAGGAGGATCTCGCAAATGAAACTAGACATTCGCAAACTACTCCATGTGAAATCGCGCTCTGAAAGAGAAGAAGCGCGTCGTCAGAGACCGGAATATCGAAATATCGACACTAGGTCGATGACTTTAGTCATTAAGGAAGGCGGTCTCTCCGCCACCCAACTAGAGACGCTGCAGAAAGTCATGAAAGTCATCTCGATGGTTTTGATTTATGCGTTCTTAATCGTCATGGCCGTCATCGTCATCATCCCCTTTTATTGGATGGTTATCACCTCTCTTAAGTCCAATACCGAAATTCGCTCTTCAACGCAAACTTTTTGGCCCGAAGTTGTCATGTGGTCAAATTACATCGATGTTTTTGCCCGCTTTGATTTTGCGACTTATTTGACGAATACCTTAATCGTCGGAGTCATCTCGACATTAGGTACTCTCATCACGACGATCTTCGCCGCCTTTGCTTTTGCCAGGTTGCAATTCAAAGGCAAGAATTTCTTCTTTGCTCTATTGTTGGCGACGATGATGATCCCTGGTGAAATGATGGTCATTACCAATTACATCACCGTCTCAAACTTCGGATGGCTCAGCGACCAAGCCGGCGTTTTTACGGCCATGATCGTCCCGTTCTGGGTCAGCGTCTTTTACATCTACTTGCTGCGGCAAAACTTCCTGCAGATTCCAAATGAGCTGTATTTGGCTAGCAAAGTCGATGGCAAGACCGACTGGAATTACTTGTGGAACGTCATGGTTCCGCTCAGCATGCCGACGCTCATCTCCATCTTCATCTTAAAATTGATGGGGGCCTGGAACTCATATGTCTGGCCCAATCTCGTCGCTGACAAACAGGAGTATCGCTTGATCACCAACGGCCTTCGCTCATCGTTCTCGACGACGACCGGTGAACCTCAATACGATTTGCAGATGGCCGCGACCGTGCTCGTCACCGTCCCGCTCCTCCTCTTGTTTATTTTCTTTCGAAAATATATTATGAAAGGTGTCGGGCGAGCCGGCATCAAAGGCTAATTCAATTGGTTACAATAAGCATCAATGCTTAAACATAAAGGAGTATCTATGAAAAAAATTCGAAGCAGATTCCCATCATTAGTTGTTGCTGCTCTATTTGCAACGATGGCTCTCGTCGGCTGCGACGGTGGAACCGAAGAAGAGTACAATGGCGATCCGACGCAGCTGAAAACTAGCATTACTTTCTGGCATACGATGGGGGCTGCCAACCGCGCAGTTCTCGATTCGATGATCGCCGAGTTCAACACTATCTTCCCGAAGATTACCATCGAACACGCCTCGCAAGGCGGCTATCCGGAAATCCGCGATAAGATTTCTTCAGCCATTCCAGCCGGTACGACGCCGACGATGGCCTATTGCTATCCCGATCACGTCGCTGACTATATGAACGCCGGCGCCGTGCAAGACCTAACCACATACATTGGAGATGAGGTTCTCGGCTTAGGCGTCGAAGGCGATTTGACCTTGGCCGGAGGCGTCGATGATTTCATTCCGGCCTATTGGCAAGAAGGGCAAGAATACGTCAAGGAAGGCGTATATTCCGTACCTTTCAGCAAATCGACCGAAGTTTTATTCTATAACAAAGACTTTTTTACGACCAACAGCCTTACTGTTCCGACGACTTGGGAAGAAATGATTACCGTGGCCCGTCAAATCAAGGTGATTGATCCTGCTTCAATTCCCTTTGGATATGACTCAGATGCCAACTGGTTCATCACCCTTTGCGAGCAGATGAACATTCCTTATACCTCAATCGATCCGGATAACCATTTCCTCTTCGACAACCCCGAAGCTCGGGCCGTGGTCCAAGATCTCAAGAATTGGTTTGATGAAGGCCTGATTACCACCCAAGGATCTTCGCCTAATAACGCTTATACTTCTACTCAATTTACAGAAGGTAAATTATACATGACGGTCGGCTCCACCGGCGGGACGAGATATGATTTCTCTCCGAACTTTGAAGTTGGTGTCGCCCCCGTTCCGCAGTATAAAAATCCCGATACTCAAGCAACGTCGCAAAAAGTCATTTCACAAGGACCGTCGATCACCATTTTCAAAAGAGCGACTGCCAATCAAAAAATCGCGGCTTGGTTATTTTATAAGTGGATTACCAACACCAGAAACTCCGCCATTTATTCCGTTTTGACGGGTTATAACCCCGTTCGCAGCTCTTCATTCCTCACTTCCGAATACACGACCGGACGCTCTGTGACTCCGGGTACTGATTCAGAATTGATTAAAGCAGTTGCTGATTTTGTTCCTTTCATCGAAGATTGGTACTATGTTTCGCCCGCCTTTAAAGGCTCATCGACCGCTCGTGATGAAGTCGACGGCATTCTCGCCAACGTTTTGCTTGGTCTGAAGACGATTGATGAAGCTTTCGACGATGCGATTACCGCTTGCGTCTTCGCCACTTGATATGGGGGGTTTGAATACTCAATGAATATCACGAAAAAAATCTTAACCTTTTCATCGCTTTTTGTCCTCCTTTTGACAGGCTGTGACGGTGATGGGAGAACCAAAGTAGTCTTTTGGCATACGATGGGCGCATCCAACAAAGCTCTTTTAGACGATATGATTGCTGAGTTCGCAGCCCTCCACCCCGATATAAACGTCACCCACGCCTCTCAAGGCGGCTATCCGGAAATCCGCGATAAGATTTCTTCGGCCATCCCGGCCGGCACGACGCCGACCATGGCCTTCTGCTATCCCGATCACGTCGCCAATTATATTAAATCCGGGGCGATTGAAGACATGACTCCATATCTCACCGATGAGGAAATTGGCTTTGTCGAAGCCGAAGGTTCGCATCTCGAAGGAGAAGTTGTCAAATCCGGCGTCGATGATTTTGTTCCTGGATATTGGGGCGAAGGTCTTGAATATCAAGTCGATGGCTTGTATTCCGTGCCTTTCAGCAAGTCGACGGAAGCGCTGTTTTATAATGTCGATTTCTTTAATGCTCATAGTTTGGAAGTCCCGACCACTTGGACGGAAATGCTGGCTCTTTGCCGCACCATTAAAGCGATTGCGCCAACAAAGATTCCACTGGGCTATGATTCCGACTCCAATCTATTCATAACCCTATGTGAACAGATGGGCATTCCATATACCGCACAAGATAGCAATAATCATTTCTTGTTCGATAACGCCGATGCCAAAGACCTTGTCACACAGCTAAAAGCTTTCTATGATGAAGGTCTCTTCATCACCAAAGGCGTTTCGCCGAATAGCAGCTATACTTCGACCAAGTTCACTGATGGCACCATTTTAATGAGCATCGGCTCTACCGGTGGTACTAGTTATAATTTCTCACCGAACTTTGAAGTCGGGGTGGCCGTTCCGCCCGCCATCGACGCCGAAGAACCGGCCGTCATTTCGCAAGGTCCTTCCATCACTTTCTTCAAAAGAGCCAAAATGGCTGAAAAAAGGGCGGCTTGGGAATTTTACAAATTTATATCCAACAGCGAAAATTCGGCTCGTTATTCGATTTTGACCGGATATGAACCGGTTCGTATCTCTTCTTATGAAACTGCGGAATATCGAGCTCATTTAAATGCGACAGGAGCCGATGCCAACCTTTTCACAAAAGTCGCCAATGTTACGATTAACATGCGCGATTCCTACTTTTATTCGCCGGTTTTTGTCGGCAGTTCGAAGGCTCGTGACGTAGTTGGCGGCATCATCGCCAGCGTCTTATTGGAGCTTAAAACCATCGATAAAGCATTCGAAGACGCGATTACTGAGTGCATCTTCGCCAGCGGGGTTTAAACCATGATTAAACGCAATTTACTTTTTCTCTTATTACCGCTCATCGCCGGCGTCGTCAGTGGCTGCGACGGTGCGCCCTTTGTCGACTATGTCGAACAGACGAAATTGACAGCTGAATATGAAGGCCGCGATTTTCTTGCCGACGGAATCGGTGAAGTGACGCTTTTCAACACCGTCGACGGCGATACGGCGCACTTTACTTCGCTCATCTCCGAAGATCGTATCAAAGCCCGCTTTATCGGTGTCGATACGCCAGAGTCGACCGGCCAAATTCAGCCGTGGGGCAAAGCCGCTTCTAAATTCACGGCCGAAAAGCTTAATGCGGCGAAGGTAATCGTCTTATCGAGCGAAAGCGAAGCGATTGGCCCTGCTGTCGCCGATTCGACCGGGTCGCGTTATCTATCTTTTATCTGGGTCGCTTTTGTCGAAAATCCCTCGCTCAGCGATTTCAAGATGATCAATCTCTGGCTCGTTCAAGAGAGCTATTCGGGTGCGAAGGGCATTTCCGATTCGCGCTTCAGCCAAGTCTTTTATGACGCTGATATGCAATCGCAAGCTTTAGCCATTCGCATCTGGTCCGAAGATCCCGATCCCGATTTCTATTACGGAGCGGCCACGGTGACCAGCATTAAAGAAGTAGTCGAAGATCCCGAGACGTGGATCGACGCCAAAGTGTATCTCGAAGGTATTGTCGCCAAGACGATTGGCACCGATGCCTACATCAATCTCGATATCGAAGACGAGGAGACGGGCGTCACGCAGCGCTACGGTCTTTATGTTTTCTCGCAGTACAAATCTTACGCGCCGCTTTTAACAATTGGCAACTTAGTCGGTTTAACCGGTATCATCGCGAGTTTTAACGGCAATTTACAAATGGTCGACGTGAAGTATTCACCGTATTATCCCGGCCCGGATGACATCAAGCTGATCACGGCCGGAAACGCCATCGAACCATTGGTGATTACGGCCGCACAAGGCAATGATCCCAAATATATTAATGTCGTCGTCACCGTCAATAATCTTCACGGAACCGGCGGCTATAAAGAAGACGATTCTAATGCTATGACTATTAATTGTATGGATAATTTGTCGGGCGCGATTAATCTTCGCATTTCTGACAATGTCCACGTCTATGATCGCGCCGGTTCGGGTTTCGACCGAATTCTCGATCCGCTCTATTTTCAAGTTGAAGGTGAGACTTTTAATGTCACCGGCGCACTGTTGAGATACGAATCTCTATCGGGCAATGTTTCTTACCAAGTGAGCTTGTGCAAGAACGCTGATTTAGTTTTCAATTCATAAAAAGGAGAAAAGTATGAAAAGAATTAGTGCTATCTTATCTCTAGCGGTCATGTCCATTTCGCTATTGGCTGGCTGCGGCGATGACACGGTTCACGTGACCGGCTTGCAAATCATGCCGGATTCCGTTGAACTCAGTATCGGCGCCGAGGCGGAAACCGAACAACTCGATGTCAGTTTTGCGCCCGCTGACGCTCCCAACAAAGAGGTTACTTGGTCGACCGAAAATGCCGCCATCGCGACTGTCGATGCGACCGGTATCGTCACCGCCGTCGCGGAAGGCACGACCAATGTTGTCGTCACTTCAAACGACAGCGGAAAAACGGCCAAATGCGAAGTTTCAATCACCGAATACACCGCCTTGGAAGCAGCGGCCGAAGCAATCAATCTCGTCTTATATCCAAACATTTCGACCACCGGTGTTACGACGAATTTTGATCTTATTACCGAAGTCGTTTATCTTGGATACACTTTTCAAATTGTATATACCGCAGTCAATGATCCCCTCACCAAGGGTTATCTCAATACCTACATCGAAGTCGGTGTCGATGGTGACGAATGCGTTATCACCCCACCTTTCAGCAATGAATTCGATGACGATTATGCGATGTGTCGACTAAACGCGAGCGTCTTGTACAATAGCGCGGCCACCGGCGTAACCAAGAACTATAACGTTCGCGTCAATACATTAACTATTATTCGCGTCTCCGAGATTTACTCGTCTAACGGCGGAAAAGGCTTGTCTGATAAGGCCGGTGTGGCCTTTGATGCTTACTTTTTAGGAGCTTATAGCGGCAATTCATATAACGGCGTCTTCGTCGGCGATGGTGAAAGCGCGGTCTTGTTATATGGTTATTCCAACGCTGATTTGCTCGCTACGTTTACGACGAGCACCATCTTGCGAATCATCGGAAGCATCTCGGTCTTTTATGGATTGATGGAAGTCAAACCCGAATCCATCGAAGTAATTGCATCGAGTCCTGATATCGAAGTGCCGGTTGCCAAGGTTCTTAATGATTCAGCGACGATATCCTTCCCTGATCAAAATCGTCTCGTCAGCCTTTCTGGGACGGTTACCTCCAATGATAAAGGAGAAGGCCACTCCGGAATAACCATCGTAGTTTCGACTGGTACGAAAGAATATCAAGTCTATGTTAAGCAGGCCGATGTTTCGGCTGCCGATTACACTACATTCCAAGGCTTGAATGTCAGCGATGTCGTTTCGCTAACCGGATTTGTCGGCAAATATAACGAAACATATCAAGTCGTTGGTCCGACTCTCGTGGTAGACTAAGAGAATTCTAATTTAGAAATTGGGTTTGAGAGTTATTCTCAAGCCCTTTCTTTTTCGTTTGTTATGCTTCGGCAATTATATTAATAATTGACTACATAGCAGATATTTCATATAATTACAAAGGTAGGAAAAATTTATGTATTATTGTAGATTTTGCGGTCACGAGACAAAAGAGGATTTGGCGAATTGTCCGAAATGCGGACAAGCTTTTGGGCGTGAAGAACTGACGAACGACGATGCTCGTAAACTCGTGCAAATGCTTCATAAGAATGAAAATTTCTCCCGCGAAAAAAACGATACGGCGATGGTTTTTATCATCCTCGGTCTGATTTCGTTGATCTTAGGCGGTCTATTTTTTATCTTAGCTTTTAAACTAATTGATGTAGCAGATGAATTCCGGACCTTGTCGACGACGGCCTTTGAATTTTGGGTGTCCCTCTTCTTGCTAATCACCGGGTCGGCGATTCTCATCTATGGCCTCATCGTCTTGATTATCCATCTCGGCAAATTGAAGAGGCTGGGAATCAAGATCGCCGAAGTTCGCGAAAAGTATTTGGATAAGAAGTAGATTCTACCTCCGCTGATTGCGCGATATGCACCGTTAGCTCAGATGGTAGAGCAGCTGACTCTTAATCAGCGGGTCACAGGTTCGATCCCTGCACGGTGTACCATTGAATAAAAGCCGCACTATGTGCGGTTTATTCTTTATTGTTGATAGTATATTTCAAGTATATAATTAATTAAAGAGGGTAAATCATGAACGGTCCTAGCCTGAGCAATGTGCGCAAATACGTCGCGGCGATTAAAAAGAGCCCCCGCAAATACTTGACCTCCGAAAACCTGTCGAAAGAGTTGGGAATTTTTCCGGATGTCATCAATCGGACTCTGTCGCATTTCGATCCGCTCGTCAACATGGATTTTACATATGATGTCCGGGCTCTCATTCCGGCTATGGAAGCCTATATCGACGAACTCGCCAGCGCGAAGAAAAAGACGGTCAAGCCGCGCGCTGTCGTCTCCAAAAAGGATCTGTCCGAATACGATTCAATCCTCGATTTCATCTTTAAGAAATTCGTGTTTGAAAGCAGCGGTCTCTTCGATCGCAGCACGCAACTGGGCGATGCCGACCTCCGCGTTCTGAAACGGCTCGTGACCCGCGAGCAAAACGAGCGCAAAAGCAAAAAGAATAAGAAATGAAGTATTGGAAGCCCTATCATCAGCGGCTTCCTTTTTTATATACTATATAACCTTGAATAAAAGCGGATTTCCACATATAATATAGCAGGTATTTTTGAAGGAGAATTTACATGGCAATAAAAAAACATTTCCTATCGGTCGATGGCAATACAGCCGCCGCGCTCGCCAGTTATAATTTCACCGAAGTCGCGGGTATTTATCCGATTACTCCCAGCTCGACCATGGCCGAGTTAGTCGACGTCTATGCCTCGCAAGGCAAGATCAATTTTTTCGGCAATGTCTGCAAAGTCGTCGAAATGCAATCCGAAGGCGGAGCGGCCGCGGCCGTTCACGGCGCGTTGCAAGGGGGAGCTTTCGCTTCCTCATATACGGCTAGCCAAGGCTTGCTATTGATGATTCCTAATATTTATAAGTGGTGCGGCGAATTGCTCCCCGCCGTCCTGCACGTTTCGGCGCGCAGCATCGCGACCAGATCCCTATCGATCTTCGGCGATCACCAAGACATTTATGCCGTTCGTCAAACCGGCATCACCATCATGGCTTCTCACAGCGTTCAGGAAGTCGCCGATCTCGCGCCTCTCGCCCATTTGATCGCCATCGATGCCGAAGCCCCGGTTTTGCACTTTTTTGATGGTTTCAGAACTTCGCACGAAATTCAAAACATCGAATTAATCGATGATGCCGAATGGAAAAAGCTTTTACCCCTCGATAAAGTCGAAAAATTTAAGGCGCGCGCCTTAAATCCTCACACCCACCCCGTCACACGCGGCGGCGCTGAAAACGAAGACATCTACTTCCAAGGCCGCGAAGCTCAAAACGCTCACTACGCCAAGGTTCTCGATTACGCCGAAAAGTATTTTGCCGAAGCCAGCCGGTTGACAGGCCGCCACTATGCGCCATTTACCTACTATGGCGATGAGAACGCCGAAGATGTCGTCGTCGCGATGGGTTCGGTGACCGAAACGACAATTGAAGTCATCGATGAACTCCGCAAGAGTGGTGCCAAAGTCGGTTTGGTAAAAGTCCACCTCTATCGCCCCTTCGCAGCTAAACATCTCGCCAGCGTCCTTCCTCACAGCGTCAAGCGGATTGCCGTCTTGGATCGCACGAAGGAAATGGGAGCTCCCGGTGAGCCCTTGTATCTCGATGTCGTATCCGCCCTTCGCCAAGAAGGACGCGATATCGCCGTCTTTGGCGGTCGTTACGGCCTCTCCAGCAAGGATGTCCCACCTCGCGACATTAAAGCTGTCTACGACATGCTTAAGGGCCATCCATTCCACGATTTCACCATCGGCATCGTCGATGATGTCACCAATCGCTCTCTTCCCGTCGACGAAGATTTCCATGTCGCGAATGATTATACATCATGCCTGTTCTACGGATTAGGTAGCGATGGTACCGTCTCCGCCAATAAATCATCGATCAAGATCATCGGCGATGCGACCGGTCAGTACGCTCAAGCTTATTTCCAATATGACTCGCGCAAAGCCGGCGGCGTCACCCGCTCCCACCTCCGCTTCGGCAAGTCGCCGATCCACTCGACTTATTTCATCGGCAACGCCGACTTCATCAGCTGTTCACTCGATACCTATATCGTCAGATACGATATGATCAAGAATTTGAAAAAAGGCGGGACGTTCTTGCTCAATACCGATATGGATGACGAGAATCTGGTCAAGATGATGCCCAACCGCGTCAAGCACCAACTCGCTAAGCGCAACGCTCACTTCTTCGTCATCGATGCCAATAAAATCGCCCGCGAAATTGGGATGGGTAGGCATAACAACACCATTCTGCAAGCCAGTTTCTTCTATCTCAATCAAACCATCATGCCTTATGAAGAGGCCGTGAAATGGATGAAAAAACTCGTCTTGAAAGCTTATGGCAAAAAAGGCGAAGATGTCGTCAACAAAAACTACCAAGCCATCGATGCCGGCACGCAAGGTCTCCGCGAAGTCAGAGTCAATCCGAAGTGGATTGAACTCCCTTACCATCGCGTCAGCCTCAAAACCGGCGATGACTACTTTGATAACTACGTGGATATCGTCGGCTCTCTCGATGGCGATACGATCCCGGTCAGCAAGTTCACCGAGCACGAACTCCTCGACGGAACGATGGATAACAACATCACTTTCAAAGAGAAGCGCAGCATCGCCGATATGGTTCCCCACTGGATTAAGGAAAACTGTATCCAATGCAATACTTGTTCCTTCGTCTGTCCCCATGCGACGATTCGCCCGTTCCTCATTAATGAGGAAGAATTAAGCAAAGCTCCGGATATCGTCAAAAACGATGTGCGCGATGCCGTCGGCGGACCAGCGGTGGCCGGATTGAAGTTTCGCATTCAAGTCTCGACGAAGAACTGCGTCGGCTGTGGCGTCTGCGTAGCCGAGTGTCTCGCCAACAAAACGGGCCGTATCGCCCTTGAGATGGTGGAAGCTAAAGGCCAGTTTGCCCAAGAAGAGGGCGCTGACTATCTATACAAACACACTTCATACAAGAGCGATAAATTCCCGCTCACGACCGTCAAAGGCGTCGGTTTCCTAATGCCTTACATGGAAGTGTCTGGAGCTTGTGCCGGATGCGGCGAAACGCCGTATTACCGCTTAGCCTCCCAACTCTTTGGCCGCGACATGCTCGTCGCCAATGCGACCGGCTGCACCTCCATCTACTGCGGTTCGACGCCTCTTACTCCATTCGTCAAAGATGATAATGGCGAAGGCATAGCGTGGGCCAACTCCCTCTTTGAAGACAACGCCGAATACGGCTTTGGCATGCGCTTAGCCACCGATTATAAACTTGGCTTAATCGCCAAAATCGTCAGTGATGCTCTCGTTAGCGACAAAGTCGAAGAAGAGCTCAAGGAAGTGGGCCGCAATTATCTGGCCAACATCAAGAATAAAGCTGAAGCCCGCAAGATCGTTCACGAACTTCTCCGCTTGGTCAAAGCTAGCAAAGATGATGACATTAAACGCCTGCTCGCCCATGAGCGCGATCTCGTCGATAAATCGATCTGGATCGTCGGTGGCGACGGCTGGGCTTACGATATCGGTTACGGCGGCCTCGACCACGTCTTGGCCAACAACAACGATGTCAACGTCCTCGTCCTCGATACCGAAGTGTATTCAAATACCGGCGGTCAATCCTCTAAATCCTCGCAAGTTGGCTCCATCGCCAAATTCACGGCCAGCGGCAAAGCGGTCGCCAAGAAGAACTTAGCGCTCCTCGCCATGACCTATGGCCACGTCTATGTCGCCCAGATTGCTCTCGGCGCCAACGCGATGAAAGCCATCCAGGCCCTCAAAGAAGCCGAAAGCTATGAAGGACCTTCCCTCATCATCGCTTACTCACCTTGCGTGAACCACGGCATCAAGGGTGGAATGACCAACTCGATCCGCACCGAAAAGGCCGCGGTGGAATGCGGTTATTTCACGACCTTTAGATACGATCCGCGCCGCGAAGCCCAAGGCCTGCCGGCTCTACAACTCGATTGCAAAGAACCGGATTTCAGCAAGTTCAGAGACTTTGTGATGAACGAAACCCGCTTCTCGCAACTGCCCAACATCAATCCCGAAAACGCCGAAGCCCTGCTTAACAAATCAGCCGAAGACGCCAAAAAACGCTGGGAAAAAGTCAAGAAGTTCGGATTGTAAAAATTCCGCTTAAAACGACGCAAAAACCCGATGAATCATGCAATTCGTCGGGTTTTCTTATCTTTTCAAAATAAAAAAATGGTCGGAACGGAGGGATTTGAACCCTCGACCCCTACCACCCCAAGGTAGTGCGCTACCAAGCTGCGCTACGTCCCGCCATGTAAAGCAAATATTATTATAATCCATCCATCTTCTTTTTCCATCATAATAGTTCCTTGTTTTTCTAGGAAATATTTATGGAGATATGTAGTGTCTTCATAGAATGAATGAGCTGTTGATGTTACAATATTATTTTGAGGTCGCCCATGGAACGAAACACGATCTATATCAAAGGTGCTCGCGAAAACAACCTGAAGAACATCGATTTAGAAATCCCGAAAAATGCGCTCGTCGTCTTTACGGGTCTTTCCGGAAGCGGTAAGACGACCCTCGCCTTTGATACGATATATAGCGAAGGTCAGAGGCGCTACGTCGAAAGCCTTTCGAGTTACGCTCGCCAATTTCTCGGCAACGTCGACAAACCAGACGTCGACTCGATCGAAGGATTATCGCCGGCCATCTCGATCGATCAAAAAACAACTTCTCACAATCCGCGCTCAACGGTTGGTACCGTCACCGAAATATATGATTATCTACGCCTGCTCTTCGCTCGCATCGGCGTGCCTTATTGTCCGACCCACAACGAGCCAATCGTCTCTTTTTCGCCATCGAAAATGGTTGATATCGCCATGGCTTTGGGAGAAGGGACGAGACTGCAAATTCTATCGCCCCTTGTCCGCAACGAAAAAGGAACGCAGGCGGAGACCCTTAGCAAGATTCGGCAACAAGGTTTTGAACGCTTGCGCGTCGATAGTCAGATGCTGCGTATCGATGAGGTGCCCGAGCTCGAAAAGAATAAGCGCCACAATATCGATATCGTCATCGATCGCTTAGTGGTCAATAGCGATATTCGGACGCGCGTCTTTGACGCCATCGAACTCGCTTTGGACTGGTCGCATGGTTATGTCATTTTGCTGACGGATGCCGAGGAGAGACTCCTCAGCCAACATCACAGCTGTAAATACTGCGGCTTTTCGATTCCCAAATTAGAGCCGCGCCTCTTCTCCTTTAACGCTCCGCTCGGATACTGCCCGAAATGCAAAGGATTAGGTATTAATCGCGAAGCAGCTTTTGATCTCTTAGTCCCGAACGATAACCTGTCCATCATGCAAGGCGCCATCCGCTACTATAAAAACGTCGTCTACAGCAAGAATATCGATTGGCAGGAATTCAAGTTTTTGTGCGAACAATATAACATCGACCTCAATGTTCCTTTTAAATCCTTGAGCGATTATCAAAAGCAGATCATCTTCTTCGGAAGCGATAAGCCTTTTACATATGTAATTACTTCGATTAGCGGCAATAAAAACCATCGCTCCGGATTTATTGAGGGTATTAAAACGAAAATCGACCGCCTCTACCTCGACACCAATAGTTCGATGATGCGCGATTATTACGAGATTTACATGCGCGACAGCGAGTGCACGGAGTGCCATGGAGCGCGTTTGAATAGCCAAGTCTTGGCCGTTCGCATCAACAAACTCAATATTTATGAGGTGACGCAACTTCCGATAAAAAAACTGCTCAATTATCTCGGTGAACTTGATGTCGTCTTGAATTCGACGGAAAAAGAAATCGCCCAGCTGATTCTCAAAGAGATTCGCAATCGGGCCCAGTTTTTAAGCGATGTCGGCCTCGACTATCTGACCTTGTCGCGCATGTCGATGACCTTGAGCGGCGGTGAAGCGCAGCGCATTCGCTTGGCGACGCAGATCGGAAGTCGCCTGTCCGGAGTATTATACGTCCTTGATGAGCCGAGTATCGGCCTCCATCAAAAAGATAATGCCAAGTTGCTGACGACGCTTAAATCGATGCGCGATTTAGGCAATTCGCTGATCGTCGTTGAGCACGATGAAGAGACGATCCGCTCGGCCGACCACATCGTCGATATCGGCCCGGGCGCCGGAATTCACGGCGGCTACATCGTCGCCCAAGGCACTTTGACCGATATCATGAAGACAAAAGAATCGATTACCGGCGATTATCTCGCCGGTCGCAAGAGAATTGACATTCCGGCGAAGCGGAGAAGCGGCAATGGGCGATTCGTGACCGTCAAAGGGGCGCGCTGCAATAATTTAAAGAACATCAATGTCGAGTTTCCTTTAGGAAAATTCATCGCCGTCACCGGCGTTTCCGGAAGCGGCAAGTCTTCGCTCGTCACCCAAACCCTCTATCGGGCGATTGAGCATCGCTTGACGGGAGCCGACAATTTTCCGGGTGAGCACGATGATATATTAGGTCTCGAGAACATCGATAAAGTCGTCAACGTCTCGCAGGAGCCGATCGGTCGGACGCCGCGCAGCAATCCGGCGACCTACACGAAAGTCTTTGATGATATTCGCTCTTTGTTCGCAGAGACAATTGAGGCACGCGCCCGCGGCTTTGATAAAGGTCGTTTCTCGTTTAACGTCATCGGCGGCCGCTGCGAAAACTGTCAGGGAGCCGGCGTGACTCGCATTCCGATGAACTTCTTGCCGGATGTCTATGTCCGCTGCGATCAGTGCAATGGCAAGCGCTATAATGAAGAGACCCTCCAAGTTACCTATAAAGGTAAGAATATTTATGAAGTCCTGGAAATGACGGTGGAAGACTCTTTGTCATTCTTTGAAAATCGCCCGAAGATCCGCCACAAGTTACAGACTTTATTTGATGTCGGGTTAGGCTATATTAAGTTAGGACAACAAGCTACGACGTTGAGCGGCGGTGAAGCCCAGCGCATTAAACTCGCCTTTGAACTGCAACGCCGTCCGACGGGAAAGACCTTGTATATCCTCGACGAACCGACAACCGGCTTGCATACCGATGATGTCAAACGCTTAATCGAAGTCTTGCAGAAAATAGTCGAGAATGGAGATACGGTTTTGGTCATCGAGCACAATCTCGACGTCATCAAGGTCGCCGATCATATCATCGACATCGGAAAAGATGGGGGAGACGCCGGAGGGCGGATTTTAGTCACCGGCACGCCGGAGCATGTGGCCGCCTGTCAAGAATCATACACCGGCTTATATCTTCAAAAATTATTTGAAGGGGAAAAAAGAAAGTTGTTGGATAGTACCGACAATGCTATTCTTACAAACAGGTAAATTATCATGGAAACATTATTGTATATAAGCTTGATTCTCGTCGCGGCGTCTTTTGTTTATCTGCACACCGCGCTCCGCAAGATCGTCGTCAAAAATGAAGCAAACGTCATCCTTCGTCAAGATTATATCAAACTCGGTACTTCGATTGGCGGTGCAGCCCTGTTCTCGCTATTGGCGATGTTGGGTCTGATTCTGAGCCGCGGCTGGCCGTTAAGCGGTGGTGAATATGTCATGTCCTTGGTCGGCAGTTTTATCTTTGGTCTGAGTTTTGCCTCGCTCTATGCTGCCTTTGGTCTAAATTTTTACAAACCAAATCTCGATGTTTCGCTGCTCAAAATTGTTCGCATCGTCATGTATGCTTCAATTCCCCTCGTCATCTTCTTCTTAGGTTTGGCGAGCGAAGGTATCGCCAGCCATCTCGTCTATCCCCTCGCCAACCGCATCTCGTTCACGGAAGGACTTGTTTTTCCGGGAGATACAGCCCAATTTGCCGTGGCTTTTTATGGTATTTTAATCGTCAGCGGCGCGGTTATTGTCTACTTCCTGAGCGACCACTTCTTCTATAAGAAATTTAAGCGGCACGGCATCATCGACTCAACATTTTACGTCGCCTTTCCGGCCGGTCTCGTCGGGGCCCGCCTCTGGTATTGCTATGTTTTGGAATTCGATCGCTACGCCGATAGCTTTTTGTCTGTTTTGAAAGTATGGGATGGCGGATTGGCAATCATGGGCGGAGCGATTCTGGGCATCGTCGCCGGCGTCACCTTCATGCTCGTGCGACGCAAATACGTCAATATCCGATGGGCGATGGATATTATCGTCCCGGCAATTTTGATTGCACAAGCCATTGGTCGCTGGGGAAATTTCTTTAATATCGAAGTCCACGGCGATCAAGTCAGCGCTGCCGCTTGGAACTTTCTCCCCTCAATTCTGACCAACAATTTAGCGTTTAGCTCGACGAGCGGACCAGCCGATCCCGGCAATATATATCTCCCCCTCTTCTTAATCGAGTCCGCCACCAATTTGGCCGGTTATTTCATCATCGCTTATGCCGTGGGCAAAGGTTTGCGAAAATGGCTGTCGCTCGGTGATTTAGCGATGGGGTATTTAATTTGGTATGGCGCGACGAGAGCAATTATGGAACCTTTGCGCGACACCAATTTTGAATATGGCCAGTCTTGGTTTTCGTCGTTCGTCCTGATCGGTATCGGCGTGCTGGGAATCGTCGCCTTCCACCTCTACGATTACCTCCGCAAGAAAAAAGGTCTCGAGCCCCGAACTTATGAGACGGTGTAATTGATATGTATAAACTCGTCCTCTTCGATATGGATGGCACGATTGCCGACACCGATGGAATGATCATTGCCACTTTCATCGAACTCTATCGCAAGTATCGCCCTGACTATATGCCGACGATCGATTACATGTTGACTTTCTCGGGTCCGCCGATTTTCGATACTTTGGCGCGGGAGTTTCCCGATCTGACACCAGACTTCGCATTTAGCGAATTTCGCCGCCTATCAATTCCCAACTATGATCAGCACGTCAAAGCTTTTCCTTATGTCCGCGATTTGGTCATCGCCTTGCGCGAAAGCGGCATCAAGACGGGGATCGTAACTTCGAAGCATCGCTATCCATCGGAGTACACCTTAAAACTCACGAATCTCGAAGGCGTTTTCGATTTAATGGTCACTAACAATGATGTCCAAACGCCAAAGCCAAATCCCGAAGGCATCTTTAAGGCGATGGAATATTTTGGCATCGCCGACAAGGGCGAAGTGCTGTACGTCGGCGATACGGCCACAGATTATCTCACGGCGCGGAATGCCGGAGTCGACATCGCTTTGGTAACCTGGACACCGCGCGAAATACCCGCTAATATGAAACCAGATTTCTATCTTGACTCATATATGGATTTTTTTGAGGAGATCAACAATGGAAAGACAAATTGACGTCGCCATCGTCGGCGGTGGAATCGCCGGATTAACGGCCGGGCTTTATCTCAAGCGCAGCAATCTGAGCGTCATGGCCATCGACCGCAACGTCTTCGGCGGCAAACTCGCCAAGCTCGGCGATATCTACAATTATCCGGGCTTCGAGTCGATCAGCGGCCCTGAATTAGCATATAAGCTGATGGAACAAGCCAATAGCAATGGCATCGAACTCGAATATGGCAACGTCGTCAATGTCACCAAGCAAGACGATCTCTTTTTAGTCCAGACCGAGGAGCAGATGATTCGTGCCAAAGTCGTCATTATCGCCACAGGCACAATCGAGAAGCAACTCGGTATCCCCGGCGAGAAAGAGTTGCTGAATCGCGGCGTCTCGTACTGCGCGACATGCGATGGGCCTTTATATCGCAATAAAGAGGTGGCGGTCGTCGGCTATCTCGATACGGCCCTCGATGAAGCAATCTATCTTTCGGGCATCGCCAAAACCGTCTATTTAATCAGCCGTGTCCCACAGGTGAGAATTGAATCCGACAAACTGGCGAATGTTTTTTCCCGTTCGAATATTGCACTCATTGCTGAAAGCGATGTCACCAAGATCATCGGGTCTGAACACGTCGAAGCGATCATCGTCAAAAGCGCGGCGTCGAACGACGAGAAAGAAATTAAAGTCAATGCCGTCTTTCCCTATATTGGGCAGAAGACCTTGACTGAGTTTCTCGCCAATTTAAAAGTCGAGACGAAAAATGGTTATCTCGTCGTCAATAAAGACATGGAAACAAATGTTCCTGGTTTGCTGGCGGCCGGCGACACGACCGATAAAAAATTGCGGCAGCTCGTGACCGCGGCCGGCGACGGCTGCATCGCGGCGGCTAGCGCCATTCGCTACATCAAAGCCAAGCGCTGAAAAAATCGGATATTATCGAGGCGATGTCGCCACGGCATCGCTTTTTTAATACCGGCAATTTTCGGTGCTATTTGCATCTTCTTATAAGATTCGTGTGCTAATATAGATGTTAGAAAGTATTTTTATGATTGACCTAATTATCCTGACCGGCGTCTCTGGAGCCGGCAAATCAACCGCCGTTCGCGCCTTCGAAGAGATGGACTACTACATCGTTGAGAACGTCCCTCTCTCAGTTATTTCGAAGCTTTTTAAAGCCTTTGAAGACGATATGGTTCGCTACCGTCGAACCGTCGTCGTCGTGGCTATTGATGAGGCGCTCAAAGCCGCTCAAAAGGCTCGCGAGAACGCTCACTTCCGCGTCGTCTTTTTAGGCTTGGATACTTCCGAGTCAGAACTATTGACGCGCTTTCGTTTAACGAGGCACATTCACCCCGCCCAAGCTCATGGTCTATCCCTAGCGGAGTCGATCACTCGCGATCGCCGCATCATGGATGGTTTAAAAAAGGATGTCGATATGTATATCGACACGACCAGTAAGACAGCCACGGAACTTCGCAAGTTCATCTTTACGAACATCCAAGGGATGGAAAGCGGCAATTTGACTGTCAGTTTTGTTTCCTTCGGATTTAAGCACGGTATTCCGCTCGATATCGAAATCATGTTCGATACGCGCATCATCCCCAATCCTTATTGGGTTTCCGAACTGAAGGATATGACCGGAGAAGACGAACCCGTCAAGAAATTCGTTCTCGAAGATAAAGAAGCCCAAGAGCTAATTAAAAATATTGAGAAATACCTCGATTACTACCTCGCCAAAGTCAAAGAAGAAGATCGGAACTTCTTTCTCGTCGGCATCGGCTGCAGCGGCGGTCAACATCGCTCGGTCGTCATCGCCGATTACCTAGCTAAAAAATACGCGAATAAATACCGGACTTTGTGCTTGCACCGCGATATTGGGAAATTTAAAAAGTGAGACCGACGATTTCTTTTACGCGCCGTGTAAAAGAAGAAATAGTCACCAAACCATTTAGCGAAGAACGGCTGCGCTCACTCGTCGCGGCCTTCATCAAAGTTAACGGTCGGATGGAAATCAAGAATCGCCACGTCGCGATTCTTTTGCAAACCGAGAACGCCAAAATCGCCAAATTCATCTATTTGATCATCCAGAGAATCTATGGGATCAACATTCGCTTTTCCTATGAAAAATCGATGAAGTTTAAAAAGCGCACGACTTATAACGTCATCATCGATCAAGAAGCCGAGTACATCATGGGCGATTTGGAAATATCGTTCCTCGAAGGAAAAATCGCCAAGAACATCGTCTATAATGACGACATGATCGGCGGTTATCTCGGCGGGGCTTTTCTAGCTTCGGGATCGGTCAATAGCCCGCGCAGCTCCAATTACCATTTCGAGATCTCGCTCAACGACGAAAACTACGCCAAATGGTTTTTGAAACTGATCGAGAAATATAAAGGGGGGAGTTTTCATCCCAAGGTCATCAAGCGGCGCGATTCGTTCGTCGTCTATTTGAAGAAGTCTGATCAAATTGCCGATTTCTTGATTTTGATGGGTGCGACCGATGCTTCGCTCGAATTTGAAAACACGCGCATCGACCGCGAATTCGCCAACATCGGCAACCGCCTGCAAAATCTCGATACGGCCAATTACACCAAGACGATGAATTCTTCGCATCGGCAACTTGCCGACATTAAAGCGATTGATGAAATATTGGGAATTGAGCACCTCGCCAACGAAAAGCAGAAGATACTCGCCCGTTTGCGCCTCCAAAACGAAGACGCGACGATGGATGAGTTGGCGGCCTTGATGGGCGATAAAATGGGAGAAGTTGTCACCAAGTCGAACGTCAATCATCTCTTTCGGGCCTTGAATGTCTTAGCGCGCCGCTATCGAGGCGAAAAAAATGAAGACTAACCTGCAGTTGGGCAAGAAAATCGCCACCCTCCGCAAACTCCGCGGCTGGAATCAAGAGGAGTTAGCCTTTCGCGCCAATCTCAACCGTAACTATTTATCGGATTTGGAAAATGGCCGGCGCAATCCCTCTTTGAAGGTGCTCGAAAAAGTTGCCTTCGCCTTTGAGGTCAGCCTTGAAAATCTTTTCAAGGGAATCACATCGTTCCCCTTCATATAAAACTCAGTTTTATTTACATTTTTGCCGTCGCATTTCAAATTCGTAAACGCTTACAAATTCTTTTTGCTTAAATAAAGGGCGGATTTCCTATATAATAAACGCGGTAGAAAAAGGAGGACATATATATGTCAATTAAAGTCGCTATAAATGGATTCGGAAGAATCGGCCGTCTCACCTTTAGAAGGGCTTATGAGACTGGTGATTTCGAAGTCGTCGCCATCAATGATTTGGCGGATGCTGCTTCATTAGCCTATCTTCTTAAATACGATACTGCTCACAAGCGTTTCGGTGTCGATGACATCACCGTCGACGTCGAGAAAAACGCCATTGTTTACAAGGGCAAAGCTATTCCCGTCCTCGGGCAGCCTGATCCCAAACTGATTAAGTGGTCGGATTACGGCGCGGAACTCGTCCTCGAGTGCACCGGTCGTTTCAAAGGTAAAGCCGATGCCTCGGTTCACATCACTGAAGGTGGAGCCAAAGGCGTCGTCATCTCCGCTCCGGCTGATAAAGAAACTCCGACTTTTGTCTATGGGGTTAACGAAGGCAAATTGACCAAGGATATGACTGTCATCTCCGGCGCTTCTTGCACGACCAACTGCTTGGCGCCCGTTTGCAAAGTTCTCGTCGATAAATTTGGGATCAAGGGCGGATATATGACGACCGTCCACGCTTATACGAACGATCAAACAACTCTTGACTTAGTCAAAAAAGGCAATAGTCGCCGCGGTCGAGCCGCTGCCGCCAACATCGTTCCGACGACTACTGGGGCTGCCAAAGCCATCAACCTCGTCATTCCCGAATTGAAGGGTCGCCTTCAAGGCGGAGCGCTCCGCGTCCCCGTCATCGATGGTTCATTGGTCGACTTGTCCTTACTCCTTAATAAAGAGGTCACCGTCGAAGAAATCAACGCGGCGATGAAAGAAGCCTCCAAAACCTATCTCAAAGACATTCTCGCCTATACCGAAGATGAAATCGTTTCGAGCGACATCATCGGTGCGACGGCCGGCTCGATCTTCGACGCCACGCAAACCGCCGTCTTCACCAACCCGGATGGCCAGCAGTTTGTCAAAGTCGTCGCTTGGTACGACAACGAATACAGCTATACTTGTCAATACGTGCGTATTGCCAAGGAATTAGCGAAAGTTTTAGGTATAAAATAAGTTGGCGACAAAGGTGCTTTCACAAAGGCACCTTTTTGTTTTATAAGGAGGCATAATTATGCTTACAATTGATCAATTAGGAGATATTAAGGGCAAGCGCATCTTAGTTCGCGTCGACTTTAATGTTCCGCTCAAGGACGGAAAAATTCGCGATGACAACCGCATCGTTCAAGCCGCACCGACGATAAAAAACCTCATTTCCCATGGCGCGAAAGTTATTCTTCTCTCCCACCTCGGAAAAATTCAGCACAAAGAAGCTCCCGAAGTCGTGGAAGCTGCGAAGAAGAAAAACGACCTCGCTCCCGTGGCGGCTCGTCTTTCAGAGATCATCAAAGCTCCCGTTGCTTTCTGCCCTGAGACGACCGGTGATCTCGCCACCTTTTTCATCCGGACCATCGAAAACGGCGAAGTCGTTTTACTCCAAAACACCCGCTACGAAATAGGCGAAGAGAAAAATGACCCCGAACTAGCGAAAAAATGGGCTGAAAACATCGACATTTATGTCATGGATGCCTTTGGCAGCGCCCACCGGGCTCACGCCTCGACCTATGGCATTCCCGAAATTCTCAAAGCCCAGGGCAAGCCAGTCGCTGTCGGCTACCTCGTCGAAAAAGAAATTCGCAATTTGACGCGGTGCGTCGAAGTTAAGGAGGGCGACCGTCCTTACATCGCCATCCTCGGCGGTTTCAAGGTTTCCGATAAGATTAAAGTCATCGATTCACTTTTAAAAAAGTGCGACAAAATTCTCATCGGAGGAGCGATGGCCTACACTTTCTCAAAAGCCATCGGCCGAACGATTGGAAAATCGCCGTGTGAAGATGATCAGTTGGACTATGCTAAAAAATGTTATGAGGCTGCGAATGGCCGCATTCTCTTACCGGTCGATTCCGTCTGCACCAACGCTTTTGAAGGTTGGACTGAGAAGATCGTGACGGATGGCGTCAATATTCCCGATGGTTATGAGGGAATGGACATCGGCCCGAAGACAGCCGCTTTATTTCAACAGGAAATCGCCAAGGCTAAAATGGTCTTTTGGAATGGTCCGATGGGCGTTTTCGAACAAAAGGATTTTGCGACCGGCACAATCGCGATTTGCGAAGCCGTCGATAAACTCCGCAGCGCCTTTACCGTCTGCGGCGGTGGCGATTCAGCCGCGGCCGTCAGCGAATTTGGCTTTACCAACTCCTTCTCGCACGTTTCCACAGGGGGAGGCGCTTCGCTCGAGATGATCGAAAATGACGGACATCTGCCCGGCATCGATGTTTTGAAGTAGGTCAGATGATGCGTAAAAAATTATTACTCGGCAATTGGAAGATGAATAAGACCCGCGAAGAGACCAAGGTTTTTGCCTTGGGTTCTTTGGCTTTATCAGCTCTTGCCGAACTGCATAATATCGACATCGGTGTCGCCCCGACTTACCTCTCTCTTTCAATCGTTAAAAAATTTAATCCGAATCTCATCGTCGCAGCCCAAAACGTCCATTATCAACCATCTGGTGCGTATACCGGGGAAGTGTCGATTGCCATGCTCAAAGAAATCAGCATTTCGTGGGCCATCATCGGCCACTCCGAGCGCCGCACTTATGATAATGAGACGAGCGAAAAGTGCAATCTCAAAATAAAAGCTTTGCTCGCGAATGAAATGACGCCTGTTTACTGCGTTGGCGAGACCTTGACCCAATTCGAGGGGAAAGCGACAAAAAAAGTAATAAAACAGCAAATTTTAGCTGGTTTTGCTGATATTCCGGCCGAAATGGCGCAAAAAGTTATCGTGGCTTATGAACCGGTTTGGTCGATTGGCACCGGCAAAAACGCCTCCTCCGACATCGCTCAGGACATCTGCTCGTACATCCGCGGTTTGCTGCGCGAATTGTACGGTGAAACATCCGAAGCAATCCGCATTTTATACGGTGGGTCAGTCAAGCCCGATAATATTCGAACCTATCTTTCGACGACGGATATCGATGGCGCTCTCGTCGGTGGCGCCTCGCTCAATATCGAGTCGTTTAAAGAGCTCATTAACAACATGATTTAGGAGATTAAAGGATTGGACAGCCATTGGGTATACGAACCAGAAGTTCAAGCGGCGACGAAAAGTAAATTTCTCGGTGTTGTTTTTGGCTATGCCGCCCTTGCTTTTTTAGTCACGGTGGCTATCGCTTTATTGACGGGTTATCTTTTTACGAGCGTCATCCCGATCGATGTCGCCAGCAACACTTATCTGACCGTCGTCCTCATCGCTTCCGGCATACAGATAGTCCTCATCTTTTGGATTGTCTTCGGCGTTTTCCGCAATCGCAAGAACATCATTGTGCCCTTTGCGATTTATGCGGTTACGATGGGTGTCTTGCTTTCAACTTTGACATTGACGATGGATTGGTATCTCATCGGCATGACGTTTGGTTTGACGTGCCTCGTCTTTGGCATGATGGCAGCCGTCGGCTACTTTTCAAAGGTTAATCTCTCGGGATTGATAATCGTCGGAACCGGTCTTTTGGTCGGATCTATTTTTCTTTCTCTTATCAATTGGTTTATCGGCAGTTCTTCGCTGGAATGGATTGTCACTTTCGCTTCATTTGGAGCCGTCATGCTCATCACCGCCTTTGATGTCTGGCGGATCAAGAGCATTAGCGCTTCCGGTCAGTGGAGCAATAACCTAGCTTTGTATTGTGCTTTTCGTATTTATATTGACTTTATATATATGTTCATGCGGATCGCCAGTATTCTGTCCCGCGTCGTCAGAAGGTAAATGAATTTTGCGCATTCTTATTTAACGGCCGACTAAAACACGATAAAATGTATTTTAGGAAGAAGAGAGGTAACCAAAATGTCAAAATTCTTTAAGTGCCCCATCTGCGGCAATTTCGTTGAATCGATTGTCGATAGCGGTGTCGCGATGATCTGCTGCGGGCAGGAAATGGAAGAGGTCGAGGCCAACACCCAAGAAAACGTCTCCCTCGAAAAACACGTTCCCGAAGTCGCCGTCGAAGGTCACAAAGTCGTCGTCAAAGTCGGAGCGGTCACCCATCCGATGCTCCCCGCGCACTACATTCAGTGGATTCATCTCGAGACGAATCTCGGTATTCGCCGGACGAAGTTGAACCCAGGTCAAGAGCCGGTGGCCACCTTCTGTTTAGTGGACGGCGAAGTCGCCAAAGCCGCCTACGAATTCTGCAATTTGCACGGCCTTTGGAAAAAAGAAATCTAAACTATTTGCGTTTGATAATCAGAGACCGGACCGATAAGGACCGGTCTTTTTCTTTAGAAAAGGCTGAGAATGTTCTCGTTTTCTTGCATTTACATTAGGGCAAACGTGCGAGGCATCGAAAGAGCCGTGACAGCCTCGAAAGAATTGAGATTTTATTCTTGACACTTCATATTATGAATGTTACTCTATCTAAGCATGCGAATTCGTCCGAGAGGACCTATACTAGCGTATAGCATGCGGCTGATCTTTGAAAACTGAACAGATGTACAAACAACATTAACGTCAATTTTTTAACAATAAATACTAAACCAGATTAATAATTTTGAACTAGAATAAAACTTTTGAGAGTTTGATCCTGGCTCAGGATGAACGCTGGCGGCGTGCCTAATACATGCAAGTCGAACGAAGGTAGCAATACCTTAGTGGCGAACGGGTGAGTAACACGTAGGTAACCTGCCT
>JBAZED010000002.1:0-102932 GCA_041654095.1 Bacilli bacterium | reverse complement strand
GAACGTATAATGGTAAAAACAAAAGGACTGTCGCCATATATGTATAGACAACAGTCCTCGATTCAAATAGTATGTTAATCAACGAGTCTAACAAACAGGTCTCATCTCAGCATTCCCTCGGTTTTTTTGTCGCTTATTTAATGGTTTTGCGACCGATGGAATAATAGGCCGTACCAACCATGTTCGGAAGTTTATAGAGGTTGCGACCATCGAAGATGACGGCTTTTTTCATGTTGTCGAGGAAGCAGCTCTTGTCGAGTTCTCTCAACTCTTTGGCATCGGTCAAGATGACCGCTGCATCGGCTTCTTTGAGGGTGTCGATGATGCTCGTCGAAAAATCGATGCGCGAATGGCGTTGCATCTCCTTGGCGAAATTGTCGATGGCTAAAGCGTCATAAACTTTGACGCGCGCGTTCTTATCTAGCAAGTATTTGACGATGGCGATCGCCGGCGAATTGCGAATGTCTTCCGTACCGGCTTTAAAGGCGACGCCGAGAACGGCAAAAGTCAAGTTCGAAAGGCTGCGGAAATGACCGTTGATTTTGTGAACCAAAATATTCGGTTGTTCATTGTTGACCTTGATTGTCGCTTTCACCAATTCGAGCGGCACTTCGCGGTCGGTGGCCAGCCAGCTGAGAGCTTTGGTATCTTTTGGAAAGCACGATCCGCCATAGCCGATGCCGGCCTTCAAGTAGTTGCGCCCGATGCGGGGATCGAGGCCGATGCCGGCACTCACTTCCTCGATATCGGCTCCGATAATTTCGCAGAGGCGGGAAATCTCGTTGATGTAACTGATTTTCATGGCTAAAAAATTATTCGAGGCATATTTTATCAATTCCGCGCTTTCTGGCGTCGTCACCAAAATTGGAATTTTCCGCTTCGCGTAATTGCTGTAGAGTTGGAGCATCAAATCCTCGCTGGCTTTGCTCGCCACCCCGATGACGATTCGCGATGGATTGAGCATGTCGTCAACTGCGCTTCCCTGGCTCAAAAATTCGGGGTTGGAGATCACTTCGAACTTATGTTCGCAGTTTTCTTCGAGGTACTGCTTGACGCGGACGTTCGTGCCGACCGGAACGGTCGAACGGATGACGATATATGTGTCCTGAATGGTGTTTTTGGCAATGTCGTCCAAACAGGCGTTAAAATTCGTCATATCCGGTTTCCCATCTTTACCTTCCGGAGTGTCGACGGCAACGTAGATGATCTTGTTGGGGCGAATGGCATCTTTGGCGTTCGTCGTGAAGCGCAGGCGATCTTTCGCATCGTTCATAAGAGACTGGAGGTTCGGCTCTTTGATGGTCGCCAAACCCTGCTTTAAACTCGCGACTTTGTTTTTGTCGTTATCCAGCCCGATAATAGTATGGAAAAAAGAGGCGAGAATAACGCTATTGACAAGTCCAACATAGCCTTGGCCGATGACCGTGATGTTCATAGAGGCCTCCTTTCTAGTATTTTTTGCCGTTTATCGCTCTTAATACAAATTCATTTTGCGGATTTTATAATGCTTTTTGACAAAGCGCGCGATGAAGAGGGAGACGTAGACTTGGCTGGCTTCTTCCGCTGCAATCGTGCGGGCATTCGAATTGACTTCGATGACGACCGGGTCTCCGGCGGCGTTGACGAGAATATCGACTCCGGCGAAGTCGGCGCCCACCGCATTCGCGGCTCTGACGGCCATCTTCAGCATGCGGGGATCGGGATGCGGCACCGAGGACATGACTCCTCCTTGATGGACGTTGCTGCGGAAATTGCCTTGGTTGACGCGCATGACAATCGAAACGGGTTCGCGCCCGACGACATTCACGCGGAAATCGCGCCCGGAACTCTCTTCGATAAATTCCTGAATGAGGAGTTCTTTATCGCCGATGGCGACCAACATTTTTTTGAACATCACTTCGCTGGTGATGAGAAAGACTTGCTCGCCGAATGAGCCGAATCTCTGTTTCAAAACGAACGGATATTTAAATCCCTTTTCGGCAATCAGCGTTTTAATCCGATCGTAAAAGGTCATGACATTTTGTCCGAACGTGAACGGTAAAACTAAAGTTTTGGGCGTCGGAATCTGATGTTGTTTGAGCTTGATATACGTCAAAGCCTTGTCATCGCAGACGCGAATGGCTTGGCTCGTATTAAAAACCGGGACACCGGTCGTCTCCAACAGCTCCGCCAAATAGATGTCCTTGTCCCAAAAGAGGACGAAGTGGATATAGCGCCGATAGCGTTTGATATAATCGTGGGCGTCGATGTTGGCGACGGGGATTAGTTCGAAACCGCACTTCTTGAAAGCGACGACGAAAGCGTCGATTTGCTCGCGCCACTCGCGATTGACTTCATGGACGAGATTGTAGACGATTACTGCTTGTTTCATGGTCTTAACCTTAGTGTATATTGTGCCCTATTTTTGTGACAATTGCAAATCGTATCCGCGCGCTTGTGAAGTCCAAAAAAGTTAAAATAGTCCGACTACAACGAAAAAAATTAGCGAATGCCGAATCTTTGAAGGTATGATAATAGAGGAAGCGCGAATTGCTTTTGACTAATCGGCTCGTTTCTTTTATAATGATTCGGAACTTCTTAAGAAGGATTCTGGGCTCCGGAATTTAAGAAGCGACGTTCGCCTAGAAGAGTAGCGAGCTAACTCGAAATATGACATGAAAGGAGAAGTAATGGAAAAACCTGATATCAAAATTGTTTTTACAGATATCGACATGACCCTTTTTTCGCATCGGACCAAACGCGTTCCCGAAAGCGCGATCAACGCGATCAAAAAGCTCCAAGCCAAAGGCATTCTCGTCTTTTTAAGCTCGGGTCGCAATTATTACCTAATTCGCAAAACCGGCATCTTGGACATCGTCAAACCCGACGGGCTCATCACGATGAACGGCGCGAACGCGATTATCGGCGATCAAATCATCTATAAGTATCCGATTCCCGAAAACGTCGTCGATTCGATCATCAAATTCGCGAAGCGACTAAAGTTCGGTTTGACCCTGATTGAAGAAAAAGAAGGCCACATCAATATGATTGATGACCGCGTCATCAGCGCACACGAGAAATTCGGAACGCGCTTCCCGCAACCCCGCTCTTTCCCGGATCACTACGATCGCGTCGTCTATCAAATGATTGCTTTCTGCGATGAACTTGATGAATCGCTCTTCCTGCCCCATCTTGAAAATTGCAAGAGCGCGCGCTGGGACGAATATGCTGTCGATATCATGCCCAAAGATTCCGACAAAGCCAAAGGAATTATGGCTGTTCTCGAGCATTATGGCTGGAAACCGGAAAACGCCTTATCACTCGGCGATAATCCCAATGACGTCGATATGCTGCTGTTCACCGGAACGTCGATCGCCATGGGCAATGCCGTCCCCCAAGTCAAAGCCGTCGCCGACTATGTCACCGACGACATCGATGAAGACGGATGGGCGAAGGCGATGATGCATTTCGGTCTCATCGACGAGTAAAAGCAAGTGCAATCATGCACTTTTTTATTATTAGGTTTAATCTGACAAACGATCGACTTTTTGACAAACGCCACATTTTGATGATGAGAAGACTTTTATTCTTGATAGAATAATAATGTATATCCTCAAATTACGGTTTTAGTTCATCGCTTATCGAAAAAGGAAAATGAAATGATTCGCCAAAAGAAAAATATCGCACCTATTGGATTTAACGATATAACCAGAGTCAGTAAAAAGCGCCTTTTGCTGACGACTTACATTTTTCTTATCATCGGTTTTACATATGGGGTTTTCGCCAATCTGCTCATCACCCACTCCGAAGTGGCGATCATCGGTTTTGCTTCTTTTGTCGCGCTGGCGCTTGGGGGTCTTCTCTACTACCTTTTTTCAAAAAATTCCCGCGTGTCCTCCTTTGTCGCGGTCGCCATTGTCGTCATGACGTATTTCGCCTATCTAGAAATATCGATAACCGCCGTCTTTGTCCTCTTTTATTTTCCGGTCGTCATCATCATCACTTTCTACTTAATCGGCCGCTTTTACGGCATCATCATCTCGAGCCTCGTCTTTGTGACCACCATAGTATATTTGATTTTCCGACCCGGCGTCTGGGGCGCTGTGACCTTTGACGCTAGTTCATTTGCCAACTTTATCGTCGGATCTATCTGCTCGGTCGGTCTCATCATCGTTTATGAATCGACATTGGTGGAGGCCCACCACTTGCTGATTAACAACAATCGAACGTTAGAGGCGATGACAATCACCGATTCTCTAACTGGCTTATATAATCGCAAATGGATTGATAGCGAATTTGAAAAAAGGCTAGCAGAAGCGCGAAAAGGTCGCGGATTTTCGGTATTTGTCATCGATTTTGACGATTTTAAACTGATCAACGATGAGTTTGGCCACATCGCCGGCGACCAAGTTTTGCAGTCTTTTGCCAACTTGATGCGAACCGGAGAAAACTACAAAACCGGGCGTTGGGGCGGCGAAGAATTCGTCTGCTTCTGCGATATCGGCACAAGTGCTGGCGCCGTGGAATGCGCTGAGCGAATTCGCGTTTTGGTGGCGGAAGGAAATATTTTCTCACCGAAAAAAATCACCATCGGCGTCGGCGTTTCGATCTATGAATCAGGCGACACCGCCACCACGATATTAAACCGCGCGGACAAAGGTGTGTACAAAGCGAAAGCCGAAGGCAAAAACCGCGCATGTTATGTCGAATTAACGACGAGCAAACCCACTAAGAAATAGTGGGTTTTTTATTGTTATTTATGGTAAGTTTCGTTGCGGTTGATTTTAAAGGCGCGGTAGATTTGTTCCAGCAAAATAACGCGGGTAAATTGGTGCGTATAAGTCAATTTGCTCAGGGTGACGATTTCGTCGGCGCGGGCTCTGACTTCTGGGCTGAGTCCCAATGAGCCGCCGATGACAAAGACAATTTCGGAATTGCCGCGGATAAAAAGGCTATCGAGGAACTTGGCGAAGGTTTCGCTATCGCGTTCGGGACCATTGAGATCGCAAGCGACCACCAGATCTTTGTCTTTGATCTTGCTCAATATTCTCGTGCCTTCGCGAAGCTTAACTTTTTCTTGCAGGACTTTCGACATGGTCGGAGGGGCCGGCTCGTCTTTGACTTCGATGATTTCAACTCTGGTGTAGAGGGAAAGACGGTTGCGATATTCTTCAATTGCGACTCGCCAGTAATCCTCTTTAATCCCGCCGACAGCGATAATCTTAACTTTCATCGCCTTGTCCTCCTTTGGTCATCGACCACTGATTCGCGCAGTGGATACGAATGTTTTTGATGTTGATATAATGCTTTTTAAGAATCCGCAGATACGTGTTTAAGGCCGTCTCGTCGCTGTTGGCTTCTTCGGAGAGGTGGGCGAGGACGACTTCTTTGGTTTGATCGCCAATCAGCTCGCTCATATAGAGAGCCGAATCCTCATTTGATAAATGGCCGACATCGCTCAGGATCCGCTGTTTTAAATCCGCGGGGCGATTCGTCTTTAACAGCATTTTGATGTTGTGGTTCGATTCAATTATATAGTAGTCAGCATTCTTCATGACTTCGAGGTTTTTCTCGCTAATATAGCCGGTGTCGGTCATATAAACCAGTTTTTCAACCTTGTTTTCAAATAGGAAACCAATTGGCGAAAACGCATCGTGGGAAGTTGAAAGAGGGGTGATATCCAAACCGATGAGGTTGATTTTCTCATAAGGCTTTAAGACATTATATTCGCTGCCGCCAAACGTTCCTTCGGTCGCGTAAAGAAGGTTGTTTTTGAAAAATTTCGCGCCGCTGGCGTGATCGCTGTGCTCGTGTGTGAAGAGCACTGCTTCGATATCTTCAAGGCGATAGCCGACATTCTCCAGTTCGCTCGTCAACCGCGTCAAGGCAATTCCCATATCGATTAAAAGAACACGACTACCGTGTTCCAATAAAGTCGCATTCCCCTTGGATCCGCTGGCCAGAATATAAAAGTGCATTACATCTCCCCATCAGATTGCGATTCGATCTTCGCCAGAGCCTCTTCGTATTCTTTGGTCGGATTATCAAAACGACCATAACTTTTAAAGAAGTGCAGGGGGATTTTCCCCGTTTTACCATTGCGGTTTTTGGCGATGATGACTTCGACGGTCGAGGCGTCGCCGGGTAACGAGGCATCCAACTCTCGCCTTTGCTCTTCTTTCGATTTCCCGTCGCGCGGTTCGTCAGACGGATATTTGCCGGTGCGCTTTGCGACAACTTTCGCACCGATATCCTCATAATAGTCTTGGCGGTATAAGAGCAGAACCAAGTCGGCATCTTGTTCGATCGATCCGGATTCTCGCAAGTCTGAAAGCTGCGGACGCTTATTTTCGCGCTTTTCGACTTCGCGTGATAGTTGGGAAACAGCGATGACCGGGACCTTTAGTTCGCGGGACAAGTCCTTTAAGGAGCGCGATATTTCGCTGACTTCTTGCTGGCGGTTCTCAAATTTCTTGCCGGCGCTCGTAATCAAGCCGATATAATCGACGATGATCAATCCGAGTTCACCTTGAGTGGCCTTGAGTTTTCGGGATTTGGCGACGATATCGTACAGTTTGATTCCGGGCGTGTCATCGATGAAAATCGTTGAGCGCGAAATTGTGTTGATGGCTTCTTCAATCGCAATGCGATCGGTCTTTGTTAAATAACCGGTGGTAATGTGGTCTAAATCGACGCAAGAGCGGTTGGCTACTAAGCGTTTGGCCAGCGAATCGGCCGACATTTCGAGCGAGAAGATCGCGACCGGGATATTGCTCTTAAGCGAGGCATTAAAGGCGATGTTCAAAGCGAGAGCTGTTTTGCCAACACCAGGGCGAGCCGCCATGATGATGAGATTTTCTTTTTGAAAACCATGCGTGTACTGATTTAAGCCGGTGTATCCAGTATTGACGCCGGTGACACCATCTTCGCTCGCTTGCTTGGATTGGAGATTGATGCTCTCCCGAACGCGATCGGCGAGCTCATCGCTCGCGATAAAGTTCGAAATGCGACGCTTTTCGGTCACTTTCTTAATCTTCAATTCGGCTTGCGTGACAAAGTCACTGATGTCATCGATTTCTTCGTTTTGATATTCGTTATCAATTTCGCGCATCGCCAAGAGCAAATTGCGGATAACAGCTTGATCTTTGATGATCTTGATATAGAATTCCAAATTCGAAAGGGAGATGGCGGATTGGGATAGTTCAAGTAGATATTCGGTGCCACCGATTGAATCTAATTCCTTAGAATTAATGAGCTCTTCGGTGACGGTTTGAACATCGATGGGAATATGCTTATCTTGCAAAAGGCGCATGGCTTTAAACACCGCGCGGTTGGCAAAGTTTCCTTCATAAAGTTCTTCGGCGATCAACGAGCCCAAGCCGTCAACGACGGCTTCGGGGGATAGGAGCATTGCGCCGAGAACGGCTTTTTCGGCTTCTTTATTATTCGGTAATTCTTCACGAGATCTAGCCATGGTCTACTCCTTTTTAACAACGTGAACATTGACGATGCCTTCGACGCCCTTATAAAGGTCGATGCGAAGCCGCGAATAACCGAGGTTGTTGATCTGCGGTTTATCGATGAAACGCCGTTTATCTATCGCGATATTGTGTTCGCTTTTGAGTTCGGCTTCGATTTGCTTAGCGGAGATCGAGCCAAACATCTTTTGATCGGCGCCGACTTTCGCGTCAAACTCCAGAGTGATGGAAGCTAGTTTATTGGCTATTTCAAGAGCGGCGGCCCTTTCTTGCTCGACCGCATCATTTTGATCTTTAATCTGCTTATTGAGGACTTCGATTGAGCGCGAGGTCTCGATGACGGCCAAGCGGCGCGGAATTAAAAAATTGCTGGCATAGCCGTCGCTGACTTCGACACTCTGACCTTTTTTACCGACATTTTTCACGTCATGCAATAAAATTACCCGCATTTTTACATTTTCGCTTTCTGCTCTTGCGAACGAGCGTCATTGAGATATTCATTCAATACTTCTAACAGCTTTTCTTCGGCCTTGCGAATCGAGGTGTTTTTAAAAGTGACACCAGCGGAAGTAAAATGACCGCCGCCGAACATTTTTTCGGCCAACATCTGGACGTTGATCGTTCCGTCGCTACGCGCGGATATCCTAGTTTCCTTCTCGTCGGTATTGCCGATGACGAAGGCCGCGTTGACGCCTTTCATCTGCATGCATTGATTGGCGACTTTCGCCAATGTCGCTTGCTCGATGAGCTCGCCTTCTTCGGCGATGCAGTAAACGACGCCGTAGTGCGGTGTCTTCAGGGTGGAGATGATCTTGGTGACGAGTGAGTATTCTTCGAATTCATCCTTCAAATAGTCATCGGCGACGGAGTTATCGGCGCCGTATTCTTTAAGAACCATCGAAGCTTCAAAGGTCCGAATACCAGTGTTTTTCGATTTGAAGAAGGTGGTGTCTAAGAAAATGCCGGAAAGCATCAAAGTCGCATAGGTCGGCGTGATGTCGATGCGCGGGTTCGCGGACGAGTAGCGAATTAGTTCGGTGACCAGTTCGCAAGTCGAGGAGGCGCTGGGTTCGACATAGCTAAAAACCGGAGATTCAATAAATTCTTCGGCGCGGCGATGGTGATCGATGACCATCACTTTCGTCGCTTTTTCTAAGAGCTTGGGCGCCATCGTCAGACTCGGGCGATGGACGTCGCAGACGATCACTAATGTATTCGAACGAACTTTATCGACGCTGTCGCTCGGCGATATTGTGATTCGGGCCAGCTCTTCGCGCGAAAAAGCGCCGGTTAAAGCAAACTTGGCTTTCCGCTCCATGAGCTTAGGATCATAGACGATGTGCGAGGCCTTATTGCAATACTCGCATATAGCGCGCATGCCGAGGCAAGCGCCGAGGGCGTCCATATCCATAGCGGAATGGCCCATGATGATCACGTTGCTAGAGTTTTTAATGAGTGAGAGAACAGAGTCGGCCATGACGCGGACTTTAACCTTGTTGCGCTTTTCCTGGGCTTCGGTTTTGCCGCCGAAAAAGATTAGTTCATCGCCGTACTTGGAGACGACAACTTGATCGCCGCCGCGAGACATGGCGATATCGATGGCGTTGCCCGCCATTTCGTTCAGCTTAATAACATCGGGAAAATCGTGGGCTAAGCCGATGGAGAGGGTCGGAGGCGTCTCTTCTTTGGCGCCGAGGACGCGCACCTTTTCGAGGAGTGAGAAGCGATCGTTTTTCATTCTTGTTAGCGAATTGTAATTGCATAGCGCAAAATAGGCGTCGTTCCGATAGCGACGGAGTAAGACGCCATATTCTTTGGCGTAATCGAAGATTAAATTCTTGACTTTGGAGATGACGTCGTTGGCGTCGTCGAGATTGCCGGCCACATCGGAATAGTTGTCGAGCATGATGATGCCGAGAACTGGAGCCTGTTCCTTGGAGTATTCGAAAATCGATTCGTATTCGGTCATATCTTTAAAGATGTAAAGACCGGCGTCGCTCAGATATTTGACGTCGTAGTTGCGTGAGTTGACTTCGATTTTGACGACGACATCCGGACTGGCGTCGTGGAGTTCGCTTAGTTTAGGCTGCCATTGAAGGATGTTGACATCGAGGAGGTCAATCTGGCGCTCCTGAAACAAATCGTTCGTCCATAAGACGATGTCGTTTTCGTCGACGACGACGAGGCCGATCATGCCAAATTTGTAGGCTTCCTGAACATCATTCCCAATCAGTTCGGCGGCTTTTAAATCGCTCTTTTTGCGGATTTTCGAAAGGCGGACGAGCATCACCCAGATGAAGAGGACATTGATGATGATGAAGAAAGCTAAGGTTGCGAATAAATATTCGATGATGAAGAGGTCGCGGAACCCAAAGAGATTATAAAAATAAAAGACGGCCAAGGCGGCAGCGCTCATCAATTCCAGCGCGACGATGAACAAAGCGCGGATTTTCATTTTTCTTAATTCTCTTGTCATGTTAACCTCGGCTGCCTTTCATTATATCAAATTACTATTAGTAAAAAAGAACAAAGTATTACGGGGTCGCTCTCGACTTGCTTTTTAGTAAAGCAAGGTGCGGACAGTAAATATTCTATCGTGCCTTAACCGATATGACCGGACGCTAAAAAACACTGCGAAGAAGAGGATTATATGAAACGAAATCGCCCCTTAATCTATTGTAATGATGCGTTTTGAATTAGAAATGATGGCTAATTTTCGGCGCATCTTCTGATTCCCAATCTTAAAAAGATTCTGTTGTGTCCCCGATTATCGCTGCGCGCAGCAAGTCAATTATTTCATTTATTTAGGCAGAGCGCGATGTTACAATAATAACAACATATATGGGGGTCATTAATATGAAGTTGAATAAAAGGGATTTGTCATCTTTTATTGTCCTTTCTGCTGCTTCTATCGTCCTTTTTTCTCTGATGCTTTCTTATCGAAACGACAAGGCGCAAACTTTGGCCGGGAAAATTGAAGATAGTTATACAATCGCCTTCAACTCGACCACCAACACGCTTAACGCCGCGGGCGGCACGCAGGATGTTTTGACGGCGCGCGGCACCAGCATTTCTCTATCTTACGGCGGTTATAGTACCGAATCTGGAAAGTGGGGAAAATTGAGCGAGGGCGGTTATATCGCTAACAACAA
Organism: Bacilli bacterium; assembly: GCA_041654095.1. Taxonomy (GTDB): domain Bacteria; phylum Bacillota_I; class Bacilli_A; order RFN20; family CAG-826; genus UBA1424. Next base: position 92,323 of record JBAZED010000002.1, on the reverse strand, counting down.
CGCCTTAAATGGGCTGATTAGCATATCGGTTACATATGGGGAATTAAATGGAGATTTGGGCATATCATATGGATGGTGGGATTCCGAAACAAGCTCAATCGTCTATGAAATCAAGGATGGGCTGATCACATCAACTTCAGCACAATATGACTTCGATGACTATCTGCCTTCTTATTTTAAAATGGAAGCGTCATCTGCCGCTCAAATCGATTCGATGACATTGACCTTTTTCTGCGTGGAAAACGAGAACCCTCTCGTCGGTTATGGCAAGCTCACTTTCGCATATTTGGATTCCAGTTATGCCGTCGTCGCTTGTGATAATGCAGCGACTTCCGTCGAAATACCTTCAAATTATAAAGGACTCCCGGTGACGAGCATCGGGGACGCGGCATTCTATTATTGCACTAGCCTAGTGTCGGTCACTATTGCCGATACGGTGACGAGCATCGGCAATGGCGCTTTCTGTTTTTGCCCGTCGTTGACTTCAGTCACCATGTCGTCTTCGGTGACGAGCATCGGCCAGGAAGCATTCGCTTATTGTGCCAAGTTGACTACGATTGCGATTCCATCATCCGTGACGAGCATCGGCCAGGAAGCATTTTTATGTACCACATCGCTCACCTCTTTTGATGTCGATTTGGAAAGCGCGACTTTTTCTTCATTCGACGGGGCTCTCTACGACAAAAATGGTGAGGTATTAATTTGCTGCCCCGCCGGTAAAGACTCCATTGCTTTTCCGGCGTCGGTGACAAGTATCGGCGAGGGAGCATTTGCTTGTTGCGAATCAATTGCATCAATTATTTTGCCATCGACGGTGACGAGCATCGGCGAGGAAGCATTTTTATACTGCTCATCGCTAACTTCTATGTATATTCCCTCAACTGTAACGAGTGTTGGAGATGACATATTCGATAGTTGTGTTTCGCTAGAATCGATCAGCTGTCAGGCCGCTGAACGGCCAGCCGGATGGTCCGAGGGTTGGTATTATGGTTCCATTGAAGTTGCGTGGGGGGCCAGTGCATAAGAAGCCGCAAAAGTGTATCGGTTATTCCGCAGTAAAAATAGTATCCACCAATCTATATACTAGTATGTAAATAAAATAGGCAACCGAGCTGATCGTGCAAGGTTGCCTATGCTTTTTTACTATCGTTAATAATATATATCGTGGCTCAGGCCATTTTTAATATCGGCTCGTTAAATGCTTTGCACATTGTTTTAGCGCTATTTTCGTATGTTTTTGCTTGGCTCCTGAAAACGTAGGAGATGAGAAAGAAAAGAATTGCGCCCACTGCAAAATAGAGCGATGGAAGGATCGATATGAGAAAAGATACCTGTTTTGTACTTCTCGTCCGCGTCTTTGCGTCAGCGTTCATCTCGTTGATGAGATTGTGAACGTGATGCCGCTCGTCCTCTGACAAGACAGCAATAATGCACATAGTGGGGGTTGATACCATTGTACCCATCGGTAGCCACGACCGTTCTCTCGCTTTCATCCGCAATCTCTCAAACACGTGATCAATTATGCTGATTTCGTCCGCGCAATGTCTCGTTTTCTTATTATAAAAGAGCCTTATTGGAATTAGAATTGGGAACGGCGAGAGCCCCGACCAAGCCATGAGGCTACCGACCTTGTCGCTCTTCTTCATCGCTTGTTGCATCTCTTGGTCTTTTTGCAGTCTTTTCAGCTCAAATTTCCGATTTCAGAAACCATTTGTTCTTCCGTCTCCAACGTATCCAAATCTATCCTTCTTTATATTCGTATCAAATATAATGTCACACAGTGTATTTCAACATTCAATCGGCTTTTTCGCCACATCGACAACAATAAGATTATCAGCGGTTTCCAATTTTTGTTTATAAAAAGCCGACCATGTAAATTATACGCGTTTGTTTTTCTTCAGCCGGTATATTTCTAAACAACTGGGCGCCTTCCGCGAAATCTCCTACCCAACCGGGTGGTTTGCTGAATGCTTTCGCGACATGAATACTTGTGATATCGCAATGCCATCATAACTCTCGGCAATAATCAGTTATATGGGGTGCTTTATTTAACAATGATATAGAAAAGTGCTGATACTTTCTAGGTTTTTGCTGTTTTTGCTGCTCCTGACAAGAATATTTTTACCTTTTATTTTATTGAACAAAAATTTAGTGTTAAAATGAATTCGCATTTAACGGGTGGCGTTAATATGAAGATCACTAAAAGATAACTTTCGTCTTTTTTGTTGTTGCTACCGCAGCCGCCGTCATTGTTTCTTTACTCTTTGCCTCTCATGGCAACCTCGCGCAAATTAAAGCCACAGGCGAATACACAATCTCGTTTTCTTCGACCGAGAACACGCTCATCCCTTCAAATACATCTCAAGATGCCTTTACCGCGCGCGGCAATGCTATTTCGTTTTCTTATAGCGACTATACAAGCGAATCTGGAAAGTGGGGTGCGTTCCAAAAAGATGGATACATTGCCAATAACACTGCCTTAAGCGGACTATCGAGCGTATCCGTGAAATTCAGCAGAAATTATGTAGGTAGTCTAATTGTTTCTTATGGATGGTGGGATTCTGCGTCTAGTTCGATTTTATACGAAGTAAGCGATGGGGAAATTCCTCCTTCGGCTTCGGCTAACTACTACTTTGACGGATGCCAACCGTCTTTCTTTAAATTCACCGCATCTGACACCGCCAAAATCACATCAATAACATTGACTTATTCATGCAAAGAAGCTAGCAATCCGTTTGCGAACAATAGAATGTTTTCATTTTCTTTCATGCCCAAAAAATCCAGCTCTTATCTCGTGGGATGTGATGAATCGGCGGTCACTGCCATAATACCTTCGACTTATAGAGGTCTTTCTGTGACGCGCATCTGTTATCATGCGTTCTATCGCTGCTACTCGCTGACATCAATTGAAATTCCATTATCAGTGACAACGATTGAGGATTATTCAATGTTTGAATGCCCTTCATTGACTTCTATTACCGTCGACCCGAATAACACGGTTTACTCCTCCGCCAATGGAATCGTTTTAAATAAAGCCGGAAACATCATAAAGTGCGTTCCTAATGGCATGACATCCGTAGTATTCCCGGAGGCATTGTATGGCATTGGCAACTATTCATTTGCCGGCTGCGCCTCACTCACTTCGATCGCCATTCCTTCATCGGTGCAAAGCATCGGATACGGTGCATTCTCTTACTGTTCTTCGATGACTTCTATCGCCATTCCGGAATCAGTGACAATGATCGAGGATTTTGCATTCGGATATTGCTCCAAATTAACTACTATCACCATCCCATCGCGTGTGGAAAGAATCAAGGGGACTACATTTTCGGACTGTTCCGCGCTAGCCTCAATATCTATTCCGGAATCAGTGACGGAAATACAGTATAAAGCATTCAGCAATTGTTCCTCTCTGACTTCGATTACTATTTCACATTGGGTAACGTCCGTCGGATCAAAGGCGTTCGAAGGCTGTTCCGCGCTTTCGATAATATGCCAAGCTTCCTCAAAGCCCTCTGGTTGGGCAGACGATTGGAATGGCGACGTTGCATCGGAATCGATTACATGGGGGTCTTTATGATAAGAAACCACTATGGGGTGGCCGTTTTTACCGAGCAACCGCATAAACAACTAGCAAGGCACAGACTAGTATCACTCCAGCTTTCTGTTCAGTGACAATTGTTGTGCAACACTAAATGGTCTAATCTAGATGGCTTTATACTAGTTTATGGTAAGTAAAAAACGCCCTGCTATTTATGCAAGGTGCTTTCATGTGTTTTCAATGTGATTTAGATAGTACGACTTTTTACCTCAAACGTGATATTTGATAATGAGTCGCACAAATACTAATTCTTAGTCGATTGCAAAGTGGGGAAGCGCCATATAATGAGCGTTTTGATGGCTTCGGCGAGTCCTCTTTGATATCTGGCCGCGGTACCGGTTCGATTTCGGCACCTTGATCTTCCGATTTTCGTCACGCGGGGAAATAATCCGAAATGGAATAATCTTTTTGGGGAGATATTTCGTGATAATCGAATATATTTTTGAATTCCTACGGATAATTGATAAAATTAAAAAAGTATGAATAAAGTGCTTAAGCCTTTTTATTTTAAAGCGGCGGCGCTAAGAATATTCCCTTATATCCTTTTTCTCGGTCTTTCCTTCATCGCCCTTTACGTCTATTTCTATGGGGGAGTCCTCATCGGCGACGACCTCCATTTTCATCTCGCCAATATCAGCGACGAGTATCTTTCACTTCTTAATGAGGGTTCCATCCCCCGCATTTCAACGTACTTGGCATCGAATCTCGGCGTCGGCAACCGCCTCTTCTATTCGCCTTTATTCCATTTTCTGTCGGCCTTGGTTTATTTCGTGACTCATGGATTGGGTGGAAACGCTGTCACCGCCATCAAAGTTGTCATGTTTATCAGCGTCTTTGTCTCCGGGGTTTTCATGTACCGTTTCGTTTTAAAAGTGACGGGAAGACAATCCGCCGCGACATTAGCCGCGTCGTTATATATCATCTATCCGTACCGTATCTTTGACGCGCTATGCCGGGCGGCGTTCGCGGAAGCGCTGGCAATGACTTTCCTCCCTTTGTTTTTTATGGGCCTATATGGTTTGGTCAATTTCAATGACGAAATCAAAGTCGGTCCCTTCATCGCGACAATCATCGGCGGGGCCTCGCTTTTCCTCAGCCACAACCTAACCGCCATGTTCGGTTTTATCTTCGGTGTCATTTATTTGTTGGCTAATGCCAAGAAAGTCGTTCTTCTCTGCCGAAAACGCCGTTATTGGATAACGGGGCTTATTTCGCTCGCCATCCTCGTCGGTCTGATGGCAATTCAGCTGTTTACGACTTTCGAACTCCTCGACACCGGCTTATACGTCATCTCAGATCGTTCGCGAATGTGGACGACCCTCGACTTCGTCATTGGCCGCACCGAAACGGCCTTCAACTATTCAGGGTTTTTGAACTTCCCGTACATGAACGGCAATTATCCTTTGACGATGAGCCAGATCATTTTATTGACCCAGATCATTTGCTTTGCACTATTCAGTATTCTCTTCGTCGTCGCCGACAAAGGCTTGCAACATTTCAAGCGGTTGAAATACTTCCATTTCGCCATCAGCGCGCTGATCTATTTGGCGATGATGATGGTTTTCTCCAATCGACTTGAAGTCATGATGGCGGCCTTGATCGTGGTGGTACTCTATTTCTTCATTGACTACATCGCCACACAAAAGAATGATAAAAGATTAAGTGTCCCCATCTACAAGGAAGTCGATTTCTGGTTTTTAATCGGCATCATCGTTTTGAACTTCGCCTTGATCACGCAGAAATGGATCTGGATGATTTTGCCCGATCCTCTTCTCATGATCCAATTTCCGTGGCGCTTGTGGGCGTTCATCCAGTTTTTCGCCGCGTGGATGATCGGATGGTTAGTCGCTAAATTTCACCATCGGAAAGCGATTCCCATTGCCGCGGCGATCGCCATCGGTTTTTGCCTCGTCACCAATCAGGCACTGCCGGAAAAGCGATTGCTCCGCGAAAGGATCGATGATGGCGAAAGCACGGCCGTCATATATGACGGTATGGGCGATTATCTTGCCTATAACGCCTCGATTGGCTGGAATAAAGAATATGTTCCGCAAGTCTTCGTGCAAAGCGGATATGTGTCAGAATATGCTAATTCTTTATATGAAGTTGTCCGCTTGCGACTGCGCATGCCCTTCGTCGATGAGTACCCCCTTGATCCGGTCGTCCTGTCCGGCGATTGCGCGATTGAGGTCACTGCCCGTTTGACCCCCAATTGCGAATTAACGGTCGCGGTCGCGGACGAATCGCTGATCCAAATGCCGTTAATCTACTATCCAGGTTATCAAATCGAAGTGGTTGACGAAGAAGGAAACAAGAGACAAGAATCGTCTTTTGACGTGGATGGTCTCGTGGGGTTTAATGTCAACTACGGCGACAAAAAAATCATGGTTTCGTATGTCGGAACTCCGCTTGCGATCAGCTCATACGTCATCTTCGGGCTCGCCGTCGCGGGCGTCGCCGCCTTGCTAGCTTTCTACTATTTCTCCCCTGATAAAAAGAAACAAAAACCCATTATTTGACGGATATTCACTCAGAAGTTCAATTAGGCACAATTCACATCTTGTCATAGACAACGCAAGCGACCGCTAGGCAACGATCAATTAACGGTTTCTAGGAAATATCGGTTTTTTCGTAGAAAATGGAAGATTGGTTGATAGATAGATATTAGGCTGAGCATTCGACATTTATATATATGGTTAGATAGAGCGTTGGCTGGATATCATTAAGTTAATAATCTAATAGGTTTTTTACAGGTTGGGAAGAGAGTAATAAAAACAGATCGGTCAGCGTGAGCGATCGATCTATTTTTAAGTTATTAGGCTGGTATGTAACAGGACGGAATTAATTGTTTTTTTTAGGAAGATTTAATTTGTTCTGTTAAACGAATTTTTAGTCAATCACAAAGGGGAGAAGCGCCATGTAACGAGCGTTTTTAATGGCTTTGGCGAGTTCTCTTTGATATCTGGCCGCGGTGCCGGTTGAGCGGCGCGGCGATATTTTGCCGTTTGGCGTGATGAATCTCGAGAGAAGCTCGACATCTTTGTAATCGATGTGCGTGATTTTATTTTTTGTAAAATAGCAAACCTTTTTACGAGGTCTTACCTTTTTATAACCCATTGTTTGTCCTTTCTAGAATGGCAGATCGTCATCAACAATGTTGATGGCATCTAAATTTTTACTATCTTCGGCTGGTTGTTGGTCGGGTGTGAATCCCGCTTCCTCTTGGCGAGGTTCGCCTTTTGGCTCCAGGAATTGAACCGAGTCACAAATGACTTCGAGGATAGTGGCTTTTGTTCCGTCGCGACGATCGTATGTCCTTTGGTTGAGACGGCCTTCGACTCCGACCAACGAACCCTTGCGGGTGTACTTGGCGGTATTGTCGGCCGAAGCGCCCCACACCGTGCAAGGAATGAAGCTGGCGGTTTTTTGGCCATCTGGTCCTTTGACGCGATTGTCGACGGCGATTGTGAAGGATGCGACAGCTGTTTCGTTCGCAGTCCTACGGAGTTCGGGATCGCGAGTCAAGCGCCCGACTAAAACGACTCTGTTAATCATCAGTTAATCCTCCTTGCCTCAGTCTGCGTCAACCGTGATCAGATGACGGAGCACATTGGCATCGATTCTGGCTAAACGACCGAATTCGAGCAAGGCTGGTTGATCCGCCGTCACTTTGATGACGACATAATAGCCTTTCGTTAAATCGTTGATCGGATAGGCAAAATCTCTTAATCCCCATTCCTTAACATCGGTGACTTCGGCGCCTTTATCAGTCAAGATGGCGTGAAGCTTGGAGATTTCATCTTTGCGGACGGCCTCTTCGAGGTCGGCCTTCAAGATGTACATGATTTCGTACTTGTTCATTAGTACACCTCCCTTTTGGTCATTCGGCTACCATTTGCTGGTAGCTGAGAGAATGCGATAAAAAAATATCGCACAACAATCTTATTATATAGTATATCTAAAGTAAAGTATTAATGCGCCCGGCCGCTGGTGCGATCCGGCGTAAAAACGCGGCGACTGGGTTATATCGCTTTGTCCTTCAGCGCTCCTCCTTAGTGATATATAAGAAGCGATCTGCAAAAAAGTTTATTTATCCCTCATGCAAGGGAACAAAATGACTTCGCGAATCGAGGCTTGATTGGCCATCAACATAATGATCCGGTCGATGCCCATTCCGATGCCTCCGGCGGGCGGCATTCCATATTCGAGAGCTTCCAAGAAATCAGTATCCATTTCATTGGCTTCTTCATCGCCTAATTCCTTGGCTTTTAACTGCGCCAAGAATCTCTCTTTTTGATCGATGGGGTCATTTAGTTCGGTGTAGGCATTAGCGAACTCGGTACCGCCGATAAACAGCTCGAACCGCTCGACGAAACGCGGGTCAGGGCTCTTTTTGGTCAGCGGCGAAATTTCGATTGGATAAGCGTGGACGAACGTCGGCTGAATGAGGCCTTCTTCGCAATATTTATCAAAGAATTCGTTGATGATGTGACCGACGCCGGTCATGTGCTTTTCAACATGAATGTCATGTTTTTCAGCTATCTTTTTAGCCTGTTCAAACGTCATATTGACACTGAAATCAACGCCGGATTTCTCCTTGACGAGATCGACCATCGAGACCCATCTAAATGGTGAGCCGAGATCGATGATTCTGTCACCCCAAGTAACTTGGGCTGTGCCCAATACTTTGAGGGCTGTCTCGCGCAGAACGTTTTCGGCGAGATGGCGCATATCATCGAGATTGCCAAAAGCTTGATATAATTCAACGGTCGTAAATTCGGGGTTGTGGCGGGTGTCCATTCCTTCGTTGCGGAAGAGGCGACCGATTTCATAGACGCGTTCGATGCCGCCGACCATGAGTTTCTTTAGAGGCAACTCGGTGGCGATGCGGAGATAAAAGTTTTTATCTAAGGCGTTGTGATGAGTCACAAAGGGGCGGGCGTTGGCGCCGCCGAGAATCGGCGAGAGAACGCTCGTTTCGACTTCGACAAAGCCTTGGCTATCAAAATAATTTTGCATAGCGCGAATGACCTGAGGACGAAGTAAAGCGATGCGCCGCGATTCATCATTGACAATCAAGTCGACATAGCGGCGGCGATATCTCTCTTCGACATCGGTTAGGCCGTGAAATTTTTCGGGGAGGGGACGAAGGGCTTTGGTCAAATGCGTATACTCTTCGACGCGCACCGTGATTTCGCCTGTGCGGGTTAGCATGACGCGGCCGGCGAGACCGACGATGTCGCCGAAATCGGCGAGGCGAAATACTTCATAGGACTTTTCGCCGACGATATCAATTCCGATATAGCCTTGAATCGAACCGCTGCGGTCCTTAATATTGACGAAAGAGGCTTTTCCCATTCTACGAATGGCCATGATGCGACCGGCAACTTTAACGTGGAGGTTTAAGACTTCTAACTCTTCGTTAGTCTTGCCTTTTACCAATTCGATAATTTGCGAAACATCGTGACTTTTATCGTATTTTTGACCAAAGGGATCCACTCCTAATTCGCGGTATTTATTGAGTTTTTCGCGTCGAACTTTTTCTTGGTCAGTTAAGGTCTCATCTATCATAAGTGCGGTCCTCTTTTGCTTATATAAGCATATCATTAAAGCGCTCGTTTTCAAACCGAACGGTGAATTACTAAATCAAATCTAAAATAGCCTCTAAATCAGCTTTTGTGTTCACGGTCGTGCTGATGGTATTCTTCGTCGCTTTCATCCCTGGATAGCCATTTAGAAACCGGGGAGCGATGCCGCGCATGATCATCATCGCTTGCTTCTCGCCTTTCTCCTTAATAAGGAGTTCAGAAAATTGGCGTATGTATGTTTTTTGTTCGCTCAGCGTAGCGTCGGGCAGCCGCGCACCATCTTTCAAGTAGGTATCGATTTGGCGAACTAAGTGTGGGTTGCCGACTGCGCCTCGCGCGACCATGACGGCATCGGCGTTTGTTATTTCCAATGCGCGAAGAGCGTCATCCAAGGTAAAGATATCGCCGCTGATTATCAAAGGAACACCCATCTTCTCTTTAAGACCTTTTAGGGCTACCCAGCTGGCTTTGCCAACATACATCTGCTCTGTCGTCCGCGCATGGATGGTAATGGCTGCCACGCCAGCTTTTTCTAGCCGCTCCACCACATTTTCAAAATTAACGTTCTTATCGCTCCATCCCAGACGGATTTTGGCCGTCACGGGTTTAGAGGACAAGGCGACAACTTGCGAAACATATTCTTGGAGTTTTTGCGGCTTTTTAAGCCATGACGAACCAGCCCCTGTCTTCGTGACTTTAGGGACCGGACAGCCGAAATTCAAATCGAGAAAATCATAGGATATATTGGCTTTTTGAATAATTTCAATGGCTTTTTGCACATTTTCGATTTTACTTCCGAAGATTTGAAGGCCGACTGGATGATCGGTATTTGCGTCAGGTAGATAAGTGAAGGTATTGGCGTTTCCATAGAAAAGACCGCAGTCACTGACCATTTCGGTAAAGCTCAAACCGACTCCGAAAGGCTTCATAAAGAGGCGGTAGGCCTGCGAGGTTATGCCGGCCATCGGACCTAACACGACTCGCGAGTTAATCTCGATGTTTGCAATCTTCCACATATTTAAAAAAGGAAGGTTTCCCTTCCTATTTGCTGTCTCCTTTTTCGCTCGCTAATTCAGGAGCCGGAACCGGAACATCGAGAGGCTCATCTTTCGGCATCGCGCGATTTTTCAGGAGGTATTCGATTTCTTCAGCGGTGATCGTCTCGCGCTCAAGAAGTGTTTCGGCAATCAAAATAACATCGTCTTTATGCTCGGCGATGATGGCTCGGGCCGTCGTGTGAGCATCGGCGATGATGTGGCGGACTTCGGTGTCAATTTCAAAAGCGATCTGCGTCGAGAAATTCTTCTGGGTCGAAGTGTAGTCACGACCTAAGAAAACAGAACCGGAATCCTTTTCATATTGGATGGGTCCAAGCGAACTCATCCCATACTCTGTGACCATCAAGCGGGCGATGTGCGTCGCGACTTCGATGTCGTTGTGGGCGCCGGTCGAAATGTCGTCGAAGAATATTTCTTCGGCTGAACGTCCGCCGAGATAACCGATGATTCGCGCTTCAAGTTCCTTTTTGGTGAGCAAGAAGCGATCTTCTTCGGGTGTCATCATGACGTGACCGCCGGTTCTTCCCCGAGGGATAATCGTAATTTTTTGGACTTTATCCGAATGCTTTAAATTGAGGCCGATAATCGCATGGCCGGCTTCGTGATAGGCGATGGATTTGCGCTCATGCGGATTCAGGGCGCGCGAAGTTTTGGCGGGTCCGGCGATGCGGCGATCGATGGCTTCATCGATCTCTTTCATCGTAACGCGATCTTTTCCGCCGCGGACAGCGAGAATCGCTGCTTCGTTTAAAATGTTGGCGATATCAGCGCCGGAAAAACCGACGGTGCGGCGCGCTAGTTGTTCAAAATCAATCTTCTCGTCGATTATCTTGCCACGAGCGTGGACTTTAAATATCTCTTCACGGCCTTTGCGGTCGGGAAGGTTGACGGTGATTTGGCGATCGAAACGACCAGCTCTCAACAAAGCTGGATCGAGGACGTCTTCGCGGTTGGTGGCTGCGATGACGATAATGCCTGAATTGTCGGAGAATCCGTCTAATTCAACCAATAATTGGTTGAGGGTTTGTTCGCGTTCATCGTTACCACCGCCGAGACCTGCACCTCTTTGCCGGCCGACAGCGTCGAGTTCATCGATAAAGACGAGACATGGAGCGGTTTGCTTGGCTTTTCTAAACATATCGCGGACACGACCTGCGCCGACGCCGACAAACATCTCGACAAAATCAGAACCGGAGATCGAATAGAAAGGGACGCCGGCTTCGCCCGCCACCGCTTTCGCCAGCAAGGTTTTGCCCGTACCAGGCGGACCGACGAGGAGGACGCCTTTCGGCAGTTTCGCTCCGAACTTGGAGAACTTCCGCGGCTCTTTTAAATATTGGACGATTTCGACCATTTCCGCTTTTTCTTCGTCGCAGCCAGCGACATCGCTAAAGCGAATCTTGGTGCTATCTTCGCGACGGGCGCGAGAGCGATTGAAATCCATAGCTTTCGTGTTTGAGCTGTTAACTGAGTTATTGAGCCGCGAAAAGAAAAACAATGAGACGATAACGACACCGCCGAGGAGTAAGATGGTCGGACCCCAGTTCTGCCACCAGCTGACTTCGAAGGCATCGGTGTCGACAAAATAGGCGCCGTTATTGGCTTCGGGAAAGTGGGCGTTATATTCCTGAATTTCCGCCGCGAAAAGCGATGAATAACTCGGGTGTTCGATAGGAGAGATTGCACCGTCCTCATCTAATACTGTAAATGAATCCTTGAATTGTTCGTTCGGAATCATCACTTCGTAAGTTCCTTCGGCATTTTTGTCGGGATCAAAATACGTGCCGCTCACTTTAGTGGTTTGATAGCCAGAACTGCTCGTTGCTGTTTTGACAATATAGGCTTTTAGATTTGTATCGAGGTCATTCTTTGCCACCGGATTTCCGGACAAGTACCAGACGTCGGGTTTGCCCTGCATCGAGACGATGAGCCAGACAAAAGCGAAAATGGCCACCGCCATCAACAAGTAGGGGAGAATGTATCCAAATAATGATTTTCTAGGTTTTGCTTCGTTCATATGACCTCCTGAGATAAAACGCTGACATTAATATATTAAATAAGTGGAGAAATGATGTTTTGCATAAGTAGAATAAATTATAAACAACAACCACCTTAATTCATAACAATATAATTAATTATTTTGAATACAAATGCCGTTAAATATGCTAATGCAGTTCCGCAAGGTAGTTATACTACCTTAATGACAAACTTAGACGTTTTTGTCTCGACAAAATTTTTGCGGTACCTTGGGACATATATTATTGTCCCATGCATATTGACGACGAGCGGCCAGCTGGTGCGGAGGCGCATCGGCATTTTCCAATCGATGAAGAGGCGGCGAACTTCGCAGAGATTTTTGCCAACTTGATACTTGTCTTTCGGTCGAAACGTCCGAATTGTCAGAGGGTAATCATCGAGGTGAATATTCCTATCTTCAGCGCCTTTTGAGAAATCGATAGCGAAGTATTCGGTGTCGAGTGCACCCGGCTTTTCTAAGACGAATTCATATGGGCTGTTACGCAGTTGCTCGCTGATGACGAGGACATCATATTCTTTGAGGAGGCTGAGACCAATCGTCAGCGGAATGTCGATATTGGGATTTTCTGACCGACAGATATTGCGAATTTCAAGAAGTTGCTTTTCGCTGAGGGGTACAAATTTTTTGCTCTGTTTGAGGAAAGAGATAATCGTCTCATCAAAATCGCTTTCACATAGTTCTAATAGGCCGGAAATAAGCAGCTCTTTTCGACCCGCGGTTTTCGCATCGGCCACACTTTTTCGCGATGACAACGCGACGTTATTCTCGCTGATTTCCTTTAAGATTTGGTAGCGCTCGATCTCCGTTAATTTTGCGACGACTTGAAGGCGGATTTTATTGCGCAGATACTTTGTCTCAAAGTTGCTCACATCAATCGAAAACGGCACGTGGTTTTCGTGACAATAATCTAGAAGATCTTGTTTCGAAAACGACAATAAAGGGCGAACAATCATCATGTTTTTCATCTCGATAATCGGTTCAATGCCAAAGTAATTGACGCGGTTTTTCCGTTGTTTTTGAATGAGATAAGTCTCGATTAAATCATCTTGTTGATGGGCGACAAAAAGAGCGGAAGCGCCATACCTTTTATACATGTCTGCGAAGAAGTCGTAGCGAAACTCCCGCGCCCAAGATTGGAAATTGCCTGAAGCTTTTGTCGGTGCGTCAATCTTCTCGAAAACCAAATTGTGCTCCATACAAAAAATCCTGAGTGAATCCTCTTCAAAAGTGCTGATGTTGCGCTTGTGGTAATTGACGTGGCAAACAACGATTTTTGATGTCTTTCCCATCAGTAGATGGAGGAGAGTCATCGAGTCCGGACCATAAGAGCAGGCCACTAAATACGTCGCATCGCTATTGATTGGATAGTTAATCTGCATATTACGATCTCCTCTCAGACATGCTGTCTTGATATAGAACTTCATACATGGTCTCCGCTTCGAGTGCCCCGGCGTGGTCGAGGAGCAACAAGACTTTGACGCCGATGAGATGGCGCCCGAGCCTCAATTCCAACTCATCGCCGATTTTTATGTCGGTCGAAGGTTTGGCCACTTTGCCGTTTGCCAAAATACTGCCGCCATCAGCGATCTCTTTGGCGACGGTTCGCCTTTTAATAAGGCGCGATACCTTTAAATAACGATCTAGCCTCATATTCCTATTTTACAACCCCTAGTGTTTTTTAACACTAACATTATGGAGCTCGGAAATGATTGTTAAAATCTCTTCGAGCTCGTTGAGCCAATCGCCGCTCTTCCTGAGCCTAATTTTCAAAATGCGCTGAATGTATGACACTTTAACGCGGGAAAGATACGGCACAATCCTTTCAAAAAGGGCGTTTCCGATTCCGTTAATCGACGAAAATTCGCGCGAAAGCGAGATGGCGATTTCATCGTTGTATTCCAGTATTTCTGAAAAGGCCTTTCCGGACGATAGCAGATCGATTCGTCTCTGACGAAGCAAGGTTTCAACTTCGCGTGGCAATCGACCATAGACATCGCGCATTCTTTGGGTGACCTTCGATAGAGATTCAATCGTCTTAGCCGATTCGATTTCTTGATATAGTTCAATCTTGTCTTTTTTCTCGGCGTAATTTCCGGGAATGTAAGCTTCGACGTTAAACAAGTGCGCGGCTCTGGGTTCGGGAACGATGGTCCCCGTTTTCTTTTCTTCAATGGCTTCGGAGAGCATTTTCAAATAGAGGTCGATTCCGACCGAATCGATAAAACCGGCTTGCTCGGGTCCGAGGATGTCGCCAGCCCCGCGGATCATCAAATCGCGCTGGGCGATTTTGTAGCCGCTGCCGAGTTCGGTAAAATCCTGAATGGCTTTTAAACGCTTTACAGCTTTCTCATTAATCGTCTTATATTCACGATAGAACAAATAGGCATAAGCGATGCGGCTGCCGCGACCGACGCGCCCTTTAATTTGATAAAGTTGCGACAACCCGAAATGGTCAGCATCTTCAATGATGATGAGGTTTGCGTTTGCGATATCGATGCCGTTTTCGATAATCGACGTCGCCACTAATATATTTAAATTGCCGGCATAGAAGTTCATCATGACATCCTCGATTTCGTCGCGATCCATCTTGCCGTGGACAACTCCAATTTTGGCATTGGTGATTTTCTTCTGAAGGCGGTTGGAAACTTGATAGATGGAGGAGACTTGATTATGAACATAGAACACTTGACCGTCGCGTCCGAGTTCGCGTTCGATCAATTCCTTGATCACATCCTCGCGATATTGAGTGACATAGGTCTGAATCGGCATGCGATCCATCGGGGCGGTGTTGATCTGCGAGAGTTGTCGAATGCCCAACAAGGATATTTGTAGCGTCCTGGGAATCGGAGTCGCGCTCAAGGTCAAGACGTCAACAGTCGTTTTCAATTCTTTAATCCGCTCTTTTTGTTCGACCCCAAACCGCTGTTCTTCATCGACGATTAAAAGTCCGAGATCTTTAAAGATGATGTCTTTGGACAGAAGGCGGTGCGTTCCGATGACAAGGCCGACCTCGCCGCTTTCGACTTGTTTGAGGTATTGCCTCTGTGGAGCGTCGGGGATTAAACGCGAAAACACTGCAATTCGCACACCAAAATTCGCAAAACGCTCGACAGCGCGCTCATAATGCTGCCGGGCCAACAAGGTCGTAGGACATAAAATAGCGACTTGTTTTCCGTTTGATATAGCTTTAAAAGCCGCGCGAAAAGCGACTTCGGTTTTGCCAAATCCGACATCTCCGCAGAGAAGGCGGTCCATCACTTCTGACTTCTCCATATCGGCCTTAATCTCGTCGAGAGCTTCCTTTTGATCAGTGGTTAATTCAAACGGAAACTCGTCTTCGAACATCTGCTGAATCGCGTCATCTTTCTCGAATGCGAAACCGCGTGTTTCAATTCGCTCTTTGTAGAGTGCCACCAATCTTTCCGCCAGTTCGTTGACGCGGTTTTTAATCTTGGATTTTGTCTTCTCCCATTCGATTCCGCCGAGCCTATTGAGTTTAGGGCTAGCTCCTTCTTTACCAGCATATTTCCTAATTAATCGGAATTGGGATAGAGGCACATAAAGAACATCAGTTCCCGCGTATGCAATATGCAAAAAGTCACGCTTTTTACCATCGAGTTCCAAAGTGACGATATCGATAAATTGACCGATACCATTGTATTCGTGAACAACGTAATCTCCGCTTTCGAGCTCGTCGAACGATTTGAGAATTGTCGACTCCTTAAAGCGATTCATGAATCGTGAGCGATGCGTTTTATAGCCCAAAAGTTCCTTGCTAGAGAGGACGCAAATACGTTCATCAACAAGTTCAAATCCTTCGTTGATGTCGTAGATGGCTAGGCCTAAATGCTGTTTGGGAAGCTCGAGTCCGCTCAGCGCATCGTAATGGATGTTAGCATCTTTTAAAATGCCGCTGACGGTATCGAATTGTTGCTTGTTTGATAAGGCTAAAACGACCTTGTCATTGGATGAGAGATAAGACTCAATCGTCGGCAGAACGTTCATATAGGAAGTGCTCGACGAGAAGATGGGTCGAACTCTAAACTCGATTTCAGCGAGTGTTTCGACGTATTTTTTGCTGAAGAGCGGTTTGTTGCGCCCTTTAAAAACGCTGTCCCAATTTTGATATATCTCCAGATGAGAAATGATTTTTCCCCTCTCGACGAGTTCTTCCAAAAACATGCGCGCCTCGTCTTGATACAATTCTTGAGAGGCGAAAAGAGCCTCTTTATTAACGGCAAAAACCAATTCGAAATTCGCGTAATCTAAAATCGAAAAATGATCCCTTTGAGCATAGCCATAATATTTGTAATTTCGCGGGTGGATATACCCTTCTTTAATCCTCTCGAAATCCTCTTTTGATACGCTGAGAAGGTTTTCTTTTTCGTCGGTTGTGAGCATGGCTCCATCTTTGTAGGCTTGCTGTTCGAGATTTACTTGTAGCTCTTCAATTTCATCTTCAGTAAAAAGAACATCGTTTGCGGGCGTGATATCAATTTGATCAATAACGTCATTCGATGTCTGCGTCGCGATGTCAAAATAGCGAATGGATTCAATTTCGTCGCCAAAAAATTCGATGCGAACCGGACGCACCTGGTTGACGCTAAAAATATCTAAAATATCACCGCGAGATGCAAACTGCATGCTCTGATCGATTTTGCCGACCCGTGAGTACCCGCCTCGCGTCAGTTTTTCCCTTAAAGTAAGAAGATTGGATTTCTGACCGACATGAAGGCGAAAGCTCAATTCGTCAAAAAGCCTCGGGGATGGCAAGAAGCGCATTAGCGACGAGATGTGCATAACGACTATTTTGCCATCCGCTTTTCGCAGCTCGCTCATGACATAGAGCCGTTGGGCCATCAATTCCTTGGAAGAAGTGATGGTTTCAGCTCGCAACAAATCGTCATTTGGGAAGAGCAGGACATTGTCGTCACCGATTAGACTACCCAGCAATTCATAAACGTTTTGGGCATTGTATAAATTGGATGTAATAACCGTATAATTAGCTTTCTTTTTGCGAAAAAGAGCAGCAAATAGTAGCGAAATTCCAATTGTGTCATCAACGACAAAAGTCCCTCTTTTGGCGAGGAGGGAGGTGACGGCTTTTGAACTTTCGATGCTTTTTAGGAGTTCGCTCAGATAATTACCTCTTAGTTATATTTTGCCATAGCGGAATTGAAACCGTTTCTCAAGTATTCTTTGAGAGCCTCACTGGCTTCACCGATTGCGATATCGAGTAATTTCTGTTGCTCTTTGGTCGGTTTTTCGAGGACGTAATCGATGCCTGAGAATTCTGGCTCGCCGATTCCGATGCGCATCCTTTTGATGTCTTCAGTCTTTAGAATGTCAATAATGTTTTGGATTCCGTTATGCCCACCGCTTGTGCCCGAAGGACGTAGGCGAATGCGACCGGGCTCCAAGGCCATGTCGTCAAAAACAATCAAAATGTCTTGAAGATCAATATCGAAGTAGGCTTTGATTTTTTGAACGGCAACACCAGATAGATTCATGAAGGTCGCCGGTTTAAAAAAGATGACTTGTTCATCAAAAATGACTTCCTTAGCATAGAGGCCGTCAAACGCTTCTTTATCGATATTAAACCCCAAGGTATCGGCGAGATTGTCAACGACGCGATATCCGAGGTTGTGGCGCGTTCTTTCATATTTCTTGCCCGGGTTGCCAAGGCCGACGATTAATTTCATTTTGCAATTACCTACTTAAATTATTATAGCAAGACCACTTCGACAAGGCATTGAAAAATACTTTGATTCTACCTTCTCGGTTTTTATTGTTGTAATATTTTATTTGTCAGTATGAAAAAGGCCTTGAGAGAAAAAGGATTAGACCTCGCAAAAGGTTTGGCGATCGGCGTCGCTTTTATCATTCCCGGCGTCAGCGGGGGGACGATGGCCGTCATTTTGGGTATCTATGATAAAATCGTCAATTCGATAAATAATCTGCTTAAGAAGTTTGTCGAATCTGTGAAAACGCTTCTCCCGATAGCTATCGGGGCGGGTCTGGCAATTCTCATCTGCTGGTATCCATTTAGCCTTGCGTTTGAACATATCATGATCGTCATGGTCACTTTGTTCGCCGGTTTCATCTTGGGCGGTATGCCAGGCATTTTTGATGAGGTCCGCAACGCAAAAATAAAGCCGATCTATATCGTCGTCTTAGTCATCTCTTTCGTTTTGTCGATTGGTCTGGGAGTGATTTCAGTCACTTTCGGTTTAAATATTCAATCATTGTATGACGCTCGCCCGTGGTGGCTTTATATATTAGTTCTCCTCGCCGGCATTGCGGCTTCTTTCGCGTTTGTCGTGCCTGGCATTTCCGGCTCGATGGTCTTGATGGTTTTAGGTTTCTATACTCCCACGTTGAATTTGATCAATAATTTTCTCAGCTGGACGAATGTCGGAGCGGCAATTTCGATTTTGATAGTTCTGGCCATCGGCATTGTCATCGGGGTCTTTATCGCTTCAAAGGCGATTGCCACTTTACTCGCTAAAGCGCGCATCGGGACTTTCTATTCGATAATCGGCATCATTTTTGGTTCGCTGGTCGCCATCTATTACAATAACGATATCTATTTGTATTACACCACGGTCGGTATCCGCTGGTGGGAAATTGTGTTAGCCGGCTTGGCCTTAGTCATCGGCGGAGCGCTTTCATACATGTTCGTGCGATTTAGTCGCAAGGAAAAAGAATTGGTAAAGGGGTAGAGATCTTATGAATTTATTGATGCTCGTAACTGAAGGATTGGAAAACGTCGGTAAGTATTGGGACATGGGGGCATGGGAGATGTCTCTTCTCATGTGGTTCAACAGTTTACATGGTTCTTTCATTGATAAAGTGCTCTTAATACTGACGCTCTTTGGAGATAAGGGCATCGTCTGGATCACTTCCGGAATCGTCATGCTTTTCTTTAAAAAAACGAGGCGGATAGGCATTTATGTCATCATCACCTACGCTTTAATCGGCGGCACTAATAACTATATTATTAAGCTCATCACCAACAGATCGCGGCCGTTCTACGAAAACACGATTGCCGCCTATCCGGAGGCCACAAATCTTCGCGATTTCGCAGTTGCCACTTTCTTTGGCGACGGCCTCTTCTTAGGATTTGGCGAGATTCCCGATAGCACTTCCTTCTTCTCGGGTCACACCGTCGCTTCGGTGGCGTGTGCGACGATGATGTTCATTCACAGCCGCAAACTTGGAATTCCGGCTCTCGTTTTGGCTTTTATCATCGCAGTATCGCGCTTGTGGCTCGGCGTCCATTGGCCGACCGACGTCATCTTTGGCGCCATCTTCGCCGTCGGTGCGGCAATCGGACTCTTCTATTTGCTCCGCTTCCTCGAACCGAAAGTCATTAAATTGCTCTTACGCCTCTTCAAAAAAGATAAGGCAGGGGAAGTCGATTCTCAGCAATAAATCAAATTAGAGCATTTTATGCTCTTTTTTATTCCTTTAAATTTGTCTTCAAAGTGATTGAAATCCCATTTTATTGGGACTATACTTTTGTATTGACAATTGTGTCAACGAAAGACTTTATGCCCAAAACTCCCGAGCAAAACCAGCTGATAAAAGACGAGAGGCGAAATCTCATTTTAGAGACCGCTCTGCGCCTTTTTGCAGTTCGCGGTTACGATTCGGTCGTCATCAGCGACATCACGGAGGAAGCCAATTGTTCTCACGGCCTTTTTTACCACTACTTTGCGAACAAAGCCGAGGTATTTCTCGAACTCATCGCCATCGCTGAAGAAGGAGCGAGCAAAAAGCGCAAAGAGGAGAGCAATTACAGCAAAGTTCCGGCTCTTCAAGCAATCCGCGAAATTGTCACGCACATGCTCGATGAAATATATCAAGAAGATAAGGGTTTATACTTCTTATACATGTTTGTTAATATGCACTTGCAGCGCACCCTGCCACTGCCTCCCAAGGAAAAGAGCGCTGGCGCCAAAAAGCCTTTCTTCCACTTCTTCGTCGACTTAATTGCCCGCGGTCAAAAAGAGGGCGACGTCCCCGGTGGCGATCCCCGCGAATTCGCCATCATCTATTACTCAATAATTAAAGGGTTGTGCTACACGCGCATTAATATGATCAAAAAAACTGTCACCAAACCCAGCCCAGACATCATCATGAATTTGTTCACAAAGAAAGGTAATTGCTAATGATTAAACTCTTCCATTTCTTAAAACCGAAAATATGGCTCATTATCATCGTTTTTTTATTGATTGGAGCTCAAGCTTTTTCGCAGCTGAGCCTCCCGCGTCTGATGGGCGAAATCGTCAACCACATCACTACGGCAAGCGTCATCGACTCCCAATTTATTATCAATAAAGGACTGGAGATGCTCATCTACGCCGGAATTACAATCGTCATCGCTCTCGCCACTTCGCTGAGCGTCTCATATGTCGGCTCGTATTTCGGCAAAAGAGTCCGCGCCGCCGTCTTTCAAAAAGTCTTGTCGTTTTCCATGGGCGACTATGACCGAATCGGAACCGCTTCCTTAATAACGCGCACCACAAACGATGTCGAGATGGTTCAGACGGTCGTTGTCATGGGCCTCCGCATCATGGTCATGTCGCCGGTCATCATGACTATTGCCATTGTTCAAGTCTTGCGAACCGATGTCCAGTTAGCGCTCATCCTCGCTTTTTCGCTGCCGCTCATCATCTTGACGATTGTCATCCTCTTCTCGATCGCCATGCCCCTTTTTAAGAAAATCCAATTGGCTATCGACGATGTCACCAAGGTCATGCGCGAATCTTTAACCGGCGTCCGCGTCGTCCGCGCTTTTAATCAAGAAGAAAAAGAGAAGCAAAGGTTTTCGAAAGTCAACGGCCACATGACAAAACTAATCACCAAGGTCGGACGGACGATGTCGTTCGCCAACCCCTTGATTTCGATTTTCTTTGATCTCACATATTTCGGCGTCTTTGTATTCGGCTTTGCCATTATCGAAGGCACTGCGCAAACCGCGCGTTTAGATAACATTCTCGTGACTTCTCAATATGCTATACATATCATGATGTCTTTTTTAATGTTTTCGATGCTGCTTATTAACATACCGCGAGCGGGCGTCAGCGCCAAGCGTATCAATCAGGTTTTGGATACGGCAGTATTTATACGCGACCCCAGTGATCCAAAAGATAATAATGCCGGCGAAAGAGGGCACGTCATCTTTGATGATGTCACTTTTACATTCCCCGATTCAAAAGCCCCCACCCTCCAAAATATCTCGTTTGAGGCCAAGCCGGGGCAGGTCACCGCTATCATTGGTTCGACCGGCAGCGGAAAATCATCAATCATCAATTTGATCCCGCGTTTTTATGACATAACTGCGGGGCGAATCCTCGTCGATGGCATCGATGTCCGCGACTATTCGCAAAAGGATCTGCGCGACAAAATCGGCTTTGTTCCACAGCAAGCCCTCCTTTTCTCGGGCACGATCCGCGATAACATGAAGTTCGGCAAAAAAGATGGGAGCGATGAGGAAATTCAGTCTGCCTTGGAAGTCGCTCAAGCCGCTCGCTTTGTCGCTAAAAATGAAAGTGGGATCGACGCTGAAGTATCACAGGGCGGTAAAAATTTCTCCGGTGGCCAAAAACAACGCCTCGCCATCGCTCGCGCCCTCGTTAAGAAACCCGAGATTTATGTTTTTGATGATTCTTTCTCGGCTCTCGATTTCAAGACCGATATTCGCCTTCGCACCGCATTAAAAGGATACACGAAGTTCTCGTCCGTCATCATCGTCGCCCAACGCGTTTCATCCATTATGGATGCCGACAATATTTTAGTCCTCAACGAAGGCCGCATCGTCGGACAGGGAAAACATCAGGAATTGCTTAAGAAGTGCCAAGTATATCAAGAAATCGTTTTCTCCCAGATGGATGAAAGCGAAATCAAGCGCACACTCGAACTCAAGAAACAAGTTCTCCTAACGGAAGGAGGTGAAGAATAATGCCTCGCTCAACCGATGCCATGATGGGTGCCAAACCCCGCAATCTCAAAAGGGCCGCCGCTTTACTCTTGGCTGATTTCCGCCCGCTGATCGGAACCTTTATTTTCGTCATTATTATTCTTCTCATCTCTTCAACCCTCTCGGTTTTGATGCCGATACTACTTGGCAATTTCGTCAATGACTTTATCAATTTGGCAGTCATTGTCGGCGGAGCCTACCAAATACTGTGGACCGAGGTTTTAAAATCCGTTTTAATCATGCTTTCCTTTTATGTCGGCTCGGCGTTGCTAACGTGGTTGGCCGACTGGATCGTCGTTAAAATTTCAGCTGATTATGCTTATAATATTCGCGCAAAAATCAAGGATAAACTAGATCGTTTACCATTGAGTTATTTTGACAAAAATACTTATGGCGAGATTTTATCTCGAGGCACAAACGATGTCGACAACATTTCGCGGAATATGAGCACGATTGTGAATCAGACAATCCTCGGTGTTTCGCTATTTATCGGCGTCGTGATTGCCATGTTCGTCACTTCGTGGGAATTAGCGCTAGTGGCGATCGCCATCTTGCCTTTTACAGTTCTCTTTACCGTCTTGATTGCCGTCAATGCTCAAAAGGAATTTAAGAAATACCGCTCGCATCTCGGCAAGCTTAATTCAATTGCCGAGGAAAATTACTCAGGATTCAAAGTTGTAAAGCTATTTAACAAAGAAAAAGATGTTCAAGAGGCCTTTGAAAACATCAACAACGCAATGATGAAAGCCGATTGGAAATCACAATGGCTCTCCGGCTTCATCTTCCCGACGATGCGCTTCATCGGCAACCTCGGTTTTATCGGTGTCAGCGTCGTCGGCGGCATCCTCGATAATCCCGGCAACATGGTCGCTTTCTTTCTGTTCTTGCAAATGTTTCAGCAACCATTCCAACAAATTGGACAAATTTCCAGCATCATCCAATCCGTTCTCGCCTCCGGAGAGCGCGTCCATATTCTCCTCGAGGAAGTTGAAATGGAACCGGAAACAGTCGATGCGATTACCGATGAAGAAGTAATCAAGGGCGAAATCGCCTTTGAGAACGTCGAATTTTCATATAGCTCCGACAGGCCGTTAATCAAAAATTTTAACTTGAAAGTTAACACTGGTGACAGCATCGCTATCGTCGGTCCGACAGGCGCCGGCAAAACGACCATCGTCAACTTGATCATGCGCTTCTATGAAGTGAATAGCGGACACATCTTGCTCGATGGCGTCGACATTCGCAATTATGCCCGCGGAACTCTTCGCGGCGCAGTTGGCATGGTCTTGCAAGACACGTGGCTCTTCTCGGGTACGATCCGCGACAATATCCGCTATGGGCGGAGCGATGCCACCGATCAGGAAATCGAAGAAGCAGCGCTTCAGGCCCACGCCGACCACTTTATCAAAACTCTTCCTGGTGGTTACAATTTCGCCTTGAACGAAGACGGCACGAATATTTCGCAAGGGCAAAGACAGCTTTTAACGATTGCCAGAGCCATCGTTTCCAAGCCAAAAATACTAATTCTTGATGAAGCTACTTCGAGTGTTGATACGCGCACCGAAGTCGCCATTCAAGACGCGATGAACAAGATGATGGTTGGCAAGACTAGCTTCATAATCGCTCACCGTTTATCGACGATTAAAAACGCGAAGGTCATCATCGTCATGCAAAAAGGGCAGATTGTCGAAATCGGCAATCATCAAGAACTACTCGCCAATAATGGTTTCTACGCCGACTTATATAACGCGCAGTTCTCGGGCCGAAATCCATTGGCGGAACCCGAGCAAAATAACCTCCAAAACGAAGCAAAGCCTGCATAATCGAGGTTTCTTACACAAACACCGCCCTTGATGAGACGGTGTTTGTGATTTTTTCTAAAAATCGAAATCTTTCATTTTATGCTTTTATGGTAAAATTGCTTTGCTAACTCACATGATCACCGACGTCGTTGTCAGCATTATTATTCCGGTCCGCAACTCAGAGAAGCATCTTTCGTCATGCCTTTTTAGCGCTGTCTCGCAAGATTTCGAACTGCCGTATGAAATTCTGATTATCAACAACGGATCGACCGATAACAGCCGCGATATTATCGAGCAATATGCAAAGCGCTATAAAAATATCCGCCACATTACCACCGAGGGCTTATCGGTCGGGTTTGCCCGTAAACGGGGCATCGATGAGGCGCGTGGAAAATATATATGCTTCCTCGACAGCGACGATATGTACAAGCTTTCTTTCGTCAAGCACATGTATGGGAAAATAACCGCTCATAATGCTGACATCGTCAATTGCTCATATGTCAAAATCATGCCCAGTGGCCGCATCAGCCGCAACATTCTGGCCAAAAGGCGCATCTACGACCGCTATGGAGGCGTCGGATCTCTGCTGCGCGACTTCAACATCCGCGGATACATGCCGATGAAGATGTACCGCGCCGAGTTCATCAAAAACGCCGATCTTCCGGTGTCAAACAGACTCATTATGTTTGAAGACTTCTTAATTAATTTTGCTCTTTATTGCTATGCCAACAAAACAATCACGCTGACCGAACCATTGTATTTTTACCGCCGGACGAACGAATCGGCGACGGCCAGCCTCTCGAGCAACCGCACCGATTTGCATTTGAAGTGCTTTGCGGCGGTCCGCTATTTAGCCGAACAAACCGGTGATGAAAAAATCATCCGCACCTTTTTTAAACGCCGGTTCCGATACTGGCTCTCCATCTTCGGCGATGTCCTCATGTCCATCAAAGTCAATGAACAACCTTTCTTCATTGAACTGCACCGCGCCGAGAAAATTAAGCGGATTCTAATGTCGAGTAAACCTCTCCCGATCGCGGGCATGCTCTGGGAAGATTTGATCAACGAAATTAAGTGATTCTCATTGTATCTATTGATAAAAACGCTTACAAACGCTTTTTTAGTTATTTTTATGCAATATCTATGATATTCTTTTATCGGTGAGCCAAGACAGCTCAGCAACATTAAGGAGAAAACACATGGTAAAAAAATATGTCTACAACTTTAAAGAAGCCCATGGTCTCGGTCGGGAACTACTCGGAGGAAAAGGCGCCGGTCTAGCAGAAATGACCCACATCGGCATCTCGATTCCGCAAGGATTCACCGTCACGACCGAAGCTTGCACGCTCTATTACAACAGCGGTAAAACCCTCCCTGATTACTTAATCAAGGAAATTTATGACGCCATTCACGTCATCGAAAACGAAACTGGCAAGAATTTTGGCGGTTCGCACAATCCTCTGCTCGTCTCAGTCCGTTCTGGCGCCCGGGCGAGTATGCCTGGCATGATGGACACAATTTTAAACTTGGGTTTAAATGACACGACCGTCACCGCGATGGCAAAAGAGACAAACAACGAGCGTTTCGCCTACGACTGCTACCGCCGTTTCATTATTATGTTTACCAATATCGCGAAAGGTCATCCCCGGACCGAAATGGATAAGATGCTCGACGATTTGAAAGAGAGCAAAGGCTATCATCTCGATACCGAAATCAAGGCTGATGAACTCAAAGAACTAGTCAAAAAATACAAGGCTTACTACAAAAAGGTTTTTGGCGAAGATTTCCCATCCGATCCGTATAACCAAGCCATCGAAGCCGTCACCGCCGTCTTCCACTCATGGGACAACCCGCGCGCCAACGTCTATCGCAAGATGAACAACATCCCTTATGAATGGGGCACCGCCGTCAACGTCCAATCGATGGTCTTTGGCAACAAAAATGAAAATAGTGGCACCGGCGTCGCTTTCTCGCGTTCGCCATCGACTGGTGATAACAAAGTATTTGCTGAGTATTTGCCAAACGCTCAAGGTGAAGACGTCGTCGCCGGCCTCCGCACTCCGCTGCACATCGAAGAACTCAATGCCAGAATGCCCGATGTCTATAAGCAATTCGTATCGACGATTAGCAGGATGGAAGGTCATTACCGCGATATGCAGGATATGGAATTTACCGTCGAAGACGGAAAGCTCTATTTCTTGCAGACCCGCAACGGCAAAAGAACAGCACAAGCCGCCCTTAAAATCGCTTGCGATTTAGTGGATGAAGGCATCATCTCCGAAGAAGAAGCCGTCTTAAGAGTTGATCCGAACATACTCGACACGCTTTTACACCCGAGTTTCGATAAAAAAGAACTCGCTAAACTCACCCCTATCGCCGTTGGTCTACCAGCTTCTCCTGGTGCCGGCACCGGTAAATTAGCGTTTACGGCTCAAGAAGCCAAAATCCGCCATGAAGCCGGCGAAAAAGTAATTCTCGTCCGCGCTGAAACATCGCCCGAAGACATTGAAGGCATGGTCGCCGCCGAAGGCGTTCTCACCATGCGCGGCGGCATGACCTCGCACGCCGCGGTCGTTGCTCGTGGCATGGGTAAAACTTGTGTCGCCGGCGCGTCGGCTATCATCATCAACGAAGATAAGAAAACAGCTCGCATCGGCAAAAAAGTATATGGCATCAACGATGTATTCTCACTCGACGGTTCGACCGGCAACGTCTATGAAGGAGTCGTCAAAACCGTTGAAGCGCAATTGACCGGCTATTTCGGCCGTATCATGAAGTGGGCAGACGAGCGCCGCACCCTTCACGTTCGCGCTAATGCCGAGACGCCGCGCGATGCTCAAACCGCCTTTAATTTTGGTGCTGAAGGCATCGGCCTAGCCCGCACCGAACATATGTTCTTTGACAAGAACCGCATTTTCTACATGAGAAAAATGATTCTCGAAGATACCGTTGAGGGCCGCGAAGAAGCTCTCGCCCAACTGCTCCCCTACCAACGCGACGACTTCTACAAGTTGTTCTCAATCATGGGCGAGCTTAATGTTAACGTCCGCCTCCTCGACCCACCGCTTCACGAGTTCTTACCTCAAGAAGATGACAAGATTGAAGAACTCGCTCTCGAGTTGAAGAAAACACCGGAAGATATTCGCGCTCGCATTGACGATCTGCACGAATTCAACCCGATGATGGGCCACCGCGGCTGCCGCCTCGATGTCTCTTATCCGGAAATTGGCAGAATGCAAACGAGAGCAATCATCGAAGCCGCCTTGAAAGCTCAGAAGGATTCCGGTAAGAAGATCACTCCGGAAATCATGATTCCGTTAACCTTGGATGTCAAAGAATTTGACTTTGTCAAAAAGATTATCACTGACACCGCCGATGAAGTCATCGCCGCCTCCGGACAAAAGCTCGTCTATCACGTCGGCACGATGATCGAGATTCCCCGCGCCGCCTTACTCGCTAGCGAAATTGCCAAAAACGCGGCCTTCTTCAGCTTTGGAACGAACGACTTGACGCAGATGACCTATGGGTTCTCGCGCGACGATGCTGGCAAGTTCCTAAATGATTACTATGCGAAGAAAATCTTCGAACAAGATCCTTTCCGAACCGTCGACCAACGCGGCGTTGGACAGCTGATCAAAATGTCAGTCGCCAACGGCCGAAAAGCCAACCCCGATTTACATATCGGCGTGTGCGGAGAACACGGTGGCGATCCGGTCTCGATCGAATTCTTTCACAATGCCGGTCTTGACTATGTGAGCTGCTCGCCGTTCCGCGTCCCGGTCGCTCGCCTCGCCGCTGCCCAAGCCGCAATCAAAGCAAAGAGCGCCAAGAAATAGTTTCTCGGCCTAACAGCAAATTAAAACGCCAACCACTTTCGTGAATTGGCGTTTTTTTATCGTACTTATTTCTTTTGGCTCGCTAGTTTCTTCTGCAGAGCTCTCTCGCGAACGACGTTTCCATATCCCGGTTTGTTTTCTTGACGGGCTCGAGCGATAGCCATGTCATCTTTGGAAACGCTCCGATTGATCGTGGAACCCGCCGCGATGAAAGCATGGTCTTCAATGACGATCGGAGAGATTAATGTGCTACCCGAACCGACAAAGACGTCTTTGCCGATGACTGTTTTAGTCTTATTGTAGCCATCGTAGTTCGCGACGATCGTCCCACAGCCGATATTCGTCTTCTCGCCGATATCGACATCTCCTAAATAGCTTAAATGGGCTGATTTGGCATCATTGTGGAGAATGCAGGCTTTGAATTCGACGAAATTGCCGACGCGAGTGTGGTTTTCAATGATCGAATGGCCGCGAATGCGAGCGTAAGGCCCGACTTCGTTCGCGTTTCCAATCGCCGAGTCGACAACATGCGAAAAAATAACGTGATTCTCATCGCCGATGACAACGTTCTCGAGGTAGGTCGAGGGACCGATGACATTAGCTTTGCCGATGACACACTTGCCAAGAATGTGAGTGCCAGGGCGAATTATCGTGTCTTGACCAATCACGGCTTCGGGGCCGATATAGGTTGATGCTGCATCTTCAATCGTCACGCCAGCGAGCATGTGGCGCTCGTTGATTTCGAGGCGCATGATGCGGGCTGCTTCTTCGAGTTGGCGCCGATCGTTAATACCGAGCATCTCCTGATAATCTTCGGCGATTGATGCTCCGATTTTTAACTTGCCGTTTTTAAACATTTTGATAAGGTCGGTCAGGTAGTACTCGCCTTGGGAGTTGTTTGGTTTTAGCTTGTTTAAATATTCAAACAAAAGCTTATTATCAAAGACATAAACACCGGCGTTGACTTCGTTAATCTTGTTTTGCGCTTCATCGACGTCAGACTGTTCGATAATTTCGCGCATGGACCCGTCAGCGTCGCGAATAATTCTGCCGTATCCGCGGGGATCGGGCACGATTGCCGACAGCACGGTGAGTTTGTTCTTCTCGACTTCGTGTTGCTGCACTAATCTTTGAAGAGTCGCGGTCCTGAGAAGCGGTGTATCACCGCAGACGATTAATGTTCGACCTTCCTGCCCAGCCAACAGTGGTGCGACCTGCATGATGGCGTGACCTGTTCCTTTTTGCTCGAGCTGATAAACGATTTCCGTTTCATCTTTTACGATTTCTTCGGTCGCGGGACCGCCAAAACCGACGATTGTCACTTTGCGGTCAAGGGCTAAGGGGCGGAGAGAATTAAGAACGTGCTTCACAAGAGGAACGCCGAGGATAGGATAGCTGACTTTGGACTTGTCCTCAAACAAGGATTTCATGCGCGTGCCTTTACCGGCCGCTAAAATGATGGCATAAGTATTCATACTATTTGCTCCTTAAAGTACGGGTTAATCGCGTATCATAACCCATTTTTGCGTACTTTTTTTCTAACTTTGTAAGTTTTTTAACGTCGTCATCGAGAGCGATAATCGAACTTCCGGAACCGCTCATCAAGACGATTTTCAGCCCATCTTTAATTAGCATTCTCTTAATTTTTTCAATCTCCGGAAGCAGAAAAAATGAAGGGTTTTCTAAGGCGTTATGAATCGAATTCGCCAATAGATCATCATCGCCATCAGCCAAGGCTTGAATGACATTTTCGATATTCCCGCTTTTTAATTCCATGCCATCAGCGACATTAAAAACGGTCGTGGTAGAAAGGCCTTTAAGAGGTTTGACAATTAGGAGCGGATAACTCTTTTTGACTTCTATTGGCTCGATGATTTCGCCGATACCACGAACGCGCGCCGGAACGCTAAACATACAAAACGGCACGTCGGCACCAACTGATTTGGCTAGCTCAATCTTCTCTTCGCGAGTAGGTTTGATTTTTAAGAGGAGGAAAAGGGCATTGAGGACGGCGGCGGCATTCGCGCTTCCACCTGCCAAACCCGCGGAGATGGGTATGTCTTTATAAACGTGGATGGTGAATTGCTGTCTGAACTTATATTTTTCGCGAGCTTTGGCAATCGCCACGCTGATTAAGTTATTTTTTGGATCTTCGATTTCGATGTCATCGCAAGTGATGAAAGAATCTAAAGAATTAGGCAGAATCGCTATTTCGATCGAGTCGCGAAGCTCGAGCGGAAGATTGACCATATCGAGTTGGTGATATCCATCCTCGTCCTTTCCCAGGACATTGAGGGCAATATTAATTTTCGCGTAAGCTTTGATGTACATTAAGTGTGGCCTCTAAGTGAATTACATTGTAACTTTGAAGTCTTAAAACTTCAATTGTTTTATCAGGGCTAAATAGGATTCAAGCGGCAAATCTTGAGGTCGTTTTGAGCCATCGATTCCGAGGCTCAAAAGCGTATCGTCGGCTCGCTTTGAATCTTTCAATAGCAGCCTGAGGTTGTTGCGGATCGTCTTGCGGCGATGATGAAATAAGTCCATGGTAATTCTGACGAGTTTTAAAGCTGTTTTATGGTCGCGATGGGGCAAGATATCAATTGCCACAACCGCAGAGTCAACATTGGGTTTCGGTACAAATTGCGAGCGCCCAACACTCATGATTCTTTTTGCTCGCCCAAGGTATGCAACCAATAGGGAAAACGGCCCGTACCCTTCTTGCCCGACGTCGGCTAACAGGCGCGGCAGCACTTCTTTTTGCACCATGAAAACGAGGCGCTGAGCCGAGCACGCATTCAGCAAAATATATTGAATCGTGTCAGACGTAATATAATATGGTAAATTGCCGATTATTTTCTGGTAATTACGGACATCGTGTTTGAGGATGCTCTCCTGTTGAATTTTTATATTGCTGGCCTGGCCGAATTGCTCATCAAGAAACGAGATAATCTTCGGATCGACATCGAGGAGTGTCAACTCATTTTTATGCTGGGCGAGAAAATAGGAAAGCGAACCAAAACCGGCACCAATTTCCAATACTTTTTCGTCGTCATTCAGGTCGAGAGTATCGACGATATATCGGGCGGTAATATCGTTGGTCAAAAAATTCTGACCGAGTTCCTTTGACGCCAATAGTGTCAGCGTTTTGATATAATCAAAAAACGATTGTTGGTTAGCGAATTTCACGGATGGCTTCCTCGATGACCTGATAAGAAATATTTAATGACTTAGCTCTTTTGAGAAACTGCTTGCCGTTAACAAATCCGAGATGAAAATAGTCGGCGACCTCGCTGCGTAAATCATTGGCGTTTTTCGAACCCATCAAGCCCAATTTATAGAGATCGATCACTTGTAAATCGCTTGTCTGAACTGCCTTGTTTTCCACTTGAAAATTCAAAGCCTGCAAGACGGCGCTTTTTGTTGTTTCGGCCACTCCCACCTTACCGTTTTTTATGGCGTCTTTTTTATTGACAAAACAATGCCTTAAACCGGGAATATTTTCATCGAGTTTGGCGCGTATCTTCAGGCCTGGGGCATCGGGGTCGACAAGGACGATAATATCTCGTTTCTTAGATTGCGCTTTTAGATATTCGATGGTTGCGGCGGGGACATCCGAACCGTTTGTTTCCACGAACTCAGCGTCGATAAAAGAAGAGAGAAAGGCCTTGTCGCTTTTCCCTTCCACCACAAGAATCGCCGCAAGACATTTTTTCATATTTTTGCAAGGCCAAAAAGCCGTTTAAAATTCTCGGTCGTCAGCTTATCCAACGCCTTTTCTTCAATGCCGCGCAGGCTGGCGATTTCGGCTAAGATAAGAGGCAAGTAACTCGGCTCGTTTTGCTGTCCGCGCAACGGGTGCGGAGCTAGATAGGGTGAATCGGTTTCAACTAAAAGCCGGTCGGCCGGAGTCGCCCTCGCCACTTCTTTCGGCGTTTTGGCATTCACGAAAGTAACCGGTCCGCCGAGAGAGATATAGAATCCTAATCCCACGTAATTCGAGACCATCTCAACACTTCCGGAATAGCAATGCATAATACCGCCGTATTTCGGTGGATTATCGACGAGGAGTTTGTGCGTATCGTACGCGGCTTCGCGAGTGTGGACGATAATCGGCTTGCGATGGCGATTTGCTGTTTCGATTTGCTTGATGAAGAATTCCTTTTGCGCCTTCTGCTCGGCTTCGTTCTTATCCCAGTAGTAGTCGAGTCCGATTTCGCCGTAACCGACGACTTTGGACAAATCGAGCATTTTTTCTATTTCCTGAAGATCGTTTTCGCCACGGGACTTGATATCTGTCGGATGAATTCCAACCGCTGCATAGACGTTTGAAAATCGATTGGCCAACGCCGCTGCTCGACGCGACGACTTTAAATCGTAACCGACGACGAGAAAAGCTTCGACTCCTTTATCCATCGCTTCAGCGATGTACTTTTCAGGATTATCGTAAAATTTGTCGTGATTCAAATGGCAATGCGTATCAATCATGTTATTTACCAACACAAAAACGAGAAAATATCTCTTCGCTGATATCGTTTTTGTTACCTTCGCCGAGTATTTCTAAAGTCGCATTATACGCACTCAATAAATTCACGCTCACGAGGTCGATGGGCTGGTCGTCTTCAGCGTCTTTGACGGCTTGGAGCAGACTTTCGCGAATGGCGCCCAATAATCCGAGTTGCCGCGCGTTATTGAGACTTGGCTGCTCGTAAGCTTCTTGATTGATGGAGAGGGCTTTCGTAATTTCGCGAAGGAGGGGATCGATGTCTTTATGAAGAGCCGAAATATACAGCTTATTTTCTTTTTTACTCTTTGCGATGTCGCCTTTGTTATAGACGATAATGCGCTTCTTATCTTTGATAAGTTTGGCAAAGAAGTCATCTTCTTGCTCGGTTGCATCAAGGACGAGAATAACGAGATCGGCTTCCTCGGTCGCGGCTTTAGCTCTGCTAATTCCGATGCTTTCGATTTCGCTGTTCACTTCCCGAATGCCGGCCGTGTCGAGAATGTGCAAGGTGATGCCTTTTAGGTTGATTTCCCCTTCGACGATGTCGCGCGTCGTTCCGGGAATATTGGTGACAATAGCCTTTTCCTGCCCGATCATCGCGTTCAGAAGGCTCGATTTCCCAACGTTGGGTTTGCCGATAATCGCCACTTTAATGCCTTCTTTAATTATTTGTCCTTGTTTGCCTTCGTGAATTAATTTGGCGACATCCGCAACGATCGAAGAGCACACCGAAATAACTTGCGAGCGGCTCACTTCTTCGATGTCTTCGTATTCCGGATAATCGATATTGACTTCAATCTGACTTAACAAGTCAGCGATGGCTTTTTTAACCGGTAAAACCAAATGGCTCGTCTCACCTTTCAGCGAATACATTGAAATTCTCTTGGCTTCCATCGTTTTGGCGTTGATCAGGTCATTAATCGCTTCGGCTTGAACGAGATCGATTTTGTTGTTGATGAACGCTCGGGCTGAAAATTCGCCATTGAGGGCGAGGCGGGCGCCAGAGCCAATTAATAATTCGATGATCTCATCAACGATGAGCATTGAACCATGGCTGATGATGTCGACGGCATTTTCGCCGGTATATGATTTCGGATTGACATGAGCGATGAGCACGACTTGATCGATAATCTCATTATCCTTTAGAATGTTACCGACAAACACTCCGCGCTCAATCAGCGCCCGCAAATCGTGGCTGAAGACTTTGGAGACGACATTAAAACAATCATCTCCTGAGAGGCGGACGATGGCTAAAGCGGATTTAAGAGGTGGTGTCGCTAGAGCGACAATCGTTTCGTGCATCTTGTTACCTAAGGCAAAAAAGAGCCTTATGGCTCTTAATTAGTCTACGTATTTAATGACGACAGCGCGGTGATGTCCTTCCCCGGCCGATTCGGTTTTGATGTGCGAGAAGTTGGCGAGGGCGTTATGGACGACGCGTCTTTCGTCAGCCGGCATCGGATCGAGAGTCGCATCCATCCTTGTCTTTTGAACTTCTTTGGCGGCTCTGCGGGCGGTAAAGGCGACGCGGGAATATTTACCGTCTTTATAGTCGTTGATATCGAGGAGGATTCTGAATCTCTTTTTAAATTTCGAGGATACCGCAAGCCTCGTCAATTCATTGAGGGCCTGAAGCGTGTTGCCATTTTTGCCGATCAAGATTGGATTGTGGTCGGAGTTGATCGAGATGTGGATGATGTCGTCTTTTAGCGTCGTGGTCGTCTCGGATTGGATGCCGAGGGCATCGGTTACATCTTTGATGTATTTTTCAGAGAATTCGATGGCATCGCTGAGTTCATAAACTTCAATTGTGACTTTTTTAAATAATCCTTTTTTCTCTTCCTGAATCGCAAAATTGACATCGCTGGGCAAGATACCTAATTCTTGAGCGGCGAGATTGACGGCTTCTTCGACCGTTTTAGCTTGATATTTTTTCATAAAAAACCTCCGTTACTTTTTAGCGCGAGCCATAATCGTCTGCATGATTAAGGTTTGGACTATCGATATAATCGCCCCGATGAACCAGTAGACACCCATCGCGGCCGGGAGACTGAAGCCCATGACGATGATCATAATCAGCATGATATTACTGAACCACTTCATTTGCTTGGCCTGCTTATCTTCAGCCGGATTCTTGGTTAAGCGTTTGACATTTTTGGTCCGGGCTTTTTGCATCCACTGCGGGAGTTTCATCGAAACGAATTGCGCAAGGCCCATTAAAACAAATAAGACCACCGCGGTCCACCAGCCCGAAATATTGGGCCAACCCGCGACGTTGAGAATGGCGGTTCCTAAACCGGCGCTCAGGTTTAAGCCTAAGACGGCGTCAGATGATAAGACAGCCGCGCCTGTCATCGCGCCCCAGACCGCAATAAAGACCGGGAACTGAATAATCAAAACGAGAATTTGGCCGAGCGGATTGATTTTGTGCCGCTTATAAAGCGCCATCTGCTCCTGAGCCAAGCGTTGCTTTTCAGCTTGATTCGTGTTGGAGTTTGGATATTTCTGTTGGATTTTAGCAAGTTCGGGTTGGAGGGCTTGCATTTTTTGCTGCCCCATAGTCGACTTGAGAGTCGTCAGCAAAATAAGGGCGCGAACGATCAAGGTAACAAGGGCGACGGCTCCGATTTGCCCCCAGCCGTTCATGCCAAATGAAACCGAGAAGAAATCAACTAGGTAGGCGACGGGATAGACCAAAAGACCTTCGATTGGTCCTTTGGACCATGCATAAGCCCACGTCTTGCCTTCGATAAAAGCTTCGGTGTTGCCGTCGCTGCCGTATTTGCCGTATTTGCCATCGCTGATAGCTAAGCAAGCGCGATACGCTGATGTCGTCGAAGTGATTTTTTCTTGATAGAGTTTAGCGAAATCTTGGTTCGGTACTTGTTCGGTTCCCAGACTCATGCGCAGATTGGCAGTCCATAATTTCCAGTTTTCAAACAAGGTGTTGTCATCGCTATAGCCCGCAAATTTTAGGTAGCCATAATTTTCTAGAGCGGTGTTGGCTTTAGCGGCGTCGATGGTGGTGAAATCAACATCGATTCCGTATTGATGCTCAAGAGCATTCTCGAGAACAAATTGATCGATGCCGACAAAATAGGTATCGGTGGGAACATTGATTTTATTGGCTTCGGAAGAAGCGACGATCTCTTTGAGTAACGGGGAGTTTTCCTTATCAATAACTCTTTTAAGAGTTGCGTTACCAGAGAAAACCTCAGCTCCCGCTTCAGCGTTGTCTTGATATAAAGATATGCCTTTTTCGTAGGTGTACATGATATTGGCCATATCGTCGTTCGAGCAAAAACTCGCCGTGCACCCGCTGATCAAAACGACAGCGAAAAGAAGGCCGCCGAAAGTAAGTATGCGCTTAGTTGATTTTTTCAAAATTGTGGTCTCCGATCTTTTCGAGAAGACCCTTCAAGGCGTCGCGACTTTTTTTAAATTGGTCGACTTGATAATTGTGTCTGGGAACAATTACATAGTCGATGGGTTTGTCGGCGTCGAGGGTTTCATGCAGAATGGCTTTGATTTGTCGCTTGATCCGGTTACGAATTACGGCGATACCGATTCTTTTCGGAATCGAGATGCCAATTCGTGAATACTCAAGTTCGTTTTTTTGGTAGTAGACAACGAATAGTTGGTTTTTAACAAAACAAGAAGAGTGAATAATGCGCTGGAAGTCTTCTGCCTTTCGTATGCGGAACTGCCTTTTCACGCTCGTCTCCCTTGAAAAGTAAAAATCAAAAAGATTAAGCGGATAAAACCGCTCTTCCTTTTTCGCGGCGTTTCGATAAAACCTTACGGCCGTTAGCGGTTTTCATTCTCTCTCGAAAACCATGGACGGCAGAATGTTTTTTCTTGCTGGGTTGATACGTTCTTTTCATAATCTAATCTCCTCGTGTGTGATTACGCGAAATGATTATATAGTTTAATGTATATTAAGTCAATTAAATACTTAGGCGCATAACGAATAAAATGGGAACGATGCGTTTGATGAAGTCCTTTCCACTAAAACTTGAATAAAATTGTAATGTTTCTCCGTGATGGTGTGGGGAATTTTCACTTACTCGCAGAATGTTAATTCGGTGAAATTTTCTGGTGCAAATATCATAAATGTGTCGATAAAATCGGAATTATTTCCTGTGAACAACAAGAGGCGATTGTGAATACATGCCAACATGCTCCCCGTCTCTATTTCCACAATTGCCTTTCCACAAGTTTTCCACATTATCATTTTGTGGATAGTGAAATTATCGCGCCAAATCGACCGTTTTTTGCGACAAAATGTGGAAAACTAAATTTCGGTGCTTTTTCGGGTGTTTTTCGCCTGTGGATATGTTATATTTTTATGTACTTGGAGGATTGCTTATGACCAGCACAATCTCAGAAATCACAAAGTTGTGGGATCGAATCCTCGAAAGCACAAAAAGCCGAATCAATGACGCTCGTATCTATGATACGTTCCTCAGTGGTTCGTATATTAATAGCATCGATGGTGACATGATGGTGGTCGTCGTCAACTCAGGGTTGGCCGCCAATCTTCTCTCAACTAAATATCTCGACATGTTAACCGGTGTTGTTCGCGAATGCACCGAGACAGACTTCAAACTCAAATTTGTTCAATCAAGCGAAGTTCAGACCGTCATCAAACAAGCGCCGAGTAAACCGACCTTTTTTGCCAGCTCGTACATCAACTCAAAACTGACGTTCGATAATTTCGTTGTCGGCTCATCAAATCGAGAAGCTTATCAAGCGGCCCTCATGATCGCGTCGACTCCCGGCAAACTATACAATCCTTTGTTCATCTATTCGCAATCTGGACTGGGAAAAACGCACCTCCTCCACGCCATCGGCAATTATATAAGGGAAAACGCGCCCGTAAGCAAAGTTCTATATTTATCGACCGAGGATTTTTTCGAGGAGTTTATCAAGTACGTAACCGGGGATAAAGAGGGCGAAAACCTTAAAGATTATTTTAAGGGAATCGATGTTTTGTTAATCGATGACATTCAATTTTTAGCTAATAAATCGAAGACTGAAGAAATGTTTTTTTACATCTTTTCGTCGATGGTCAACGCCGGAAAACAAATCGTCTTGACAAGCGATAAGCACCCCGGTGAGTTGCAAGGCGTAGAAGCGCGTTTGGTGTCGAGATTTAACGCCGGATTAACTGTTAATATCGCCACTCCCGACGTTGCGACTTGCATCGAAATACTAAAACTTAAAATCTCTGCAAATAACCTCGATATTGCCAATTTCGACGATGATGTGCTAGCTTTTTTTGCGGAGAAGTTTTCGAAAAACGTGCGCGAATTAGAGGGTGCATTTAACCGTTTGTTGTTCTATACAATTAACATTAAACCAACCGCGCACATCGACATGGGTGTGGCCATTGAATCCGTCCAGTCGCTAATCGATGTTAAAGAAACTAAAACTAAATTGAGCGAGACCAAGATCATCAACGTCGTCGCCGATTATTACAACCTGACCCCGTCGCAATTGGTCGGTAAGATCAGAACCAGCCAAATAGCTATGGCCCGCCATATCGCGATGTACCTAATTCGCTCGATGCTCGACGTTCCTCTGACCAAAATCGGAGCGGCGTTCGGAGGCAAGGACCACACGACTGTTATGAACGCCGTCGAAAAAGTGGATAAAGCGTTGAAAAATGATGTTGGTCTACAAACGGCGATTAACGATTTGAAAAAGCGTTTGAAAAAGTAATGTTTATAAAATAAAAAATGTACATACGACAATGTCGATATGATACAATTACTAAGAAGGCGACGGAGAACCGAAACGGTTATCCACACAATCCACAGCGCTAATTATTAATTCTTTATTCTTAAGGAGAAAAGAAATGAGACTAACGATAAATCGCGAACAGCTACTTAAAGGCTTGACGATAGCCGCCAAAGCAATCGGCTCGAAAGTGCCGGTTCCGCTTTTAATGAATCTCAAGTTAGTTCTCAATGAAAAAGGACTGACGATCATCGGTGGGAACAACGAGCTAACCATCAATACACTTGTTCCAAACATGATCGGCGAACGCGAAATAATTCGCAATGCCAAATATGGCGCTACCCTTGTTGCCAGTAAAATAATTACCGAAATCGCCAGAAGGATGGAAGGCGAAGAGCTCGCCATCGAGGTCGTTGATGAAACCATCGTAAAAATCGATGACGGGAAATCAAGTTTCAAACTTAATTCGATTAGAGCTGATGAATATCCAGAAGTCGACCTAGAACCCACAGGAGTTGTTTTTGAACTCCCTTGCCAAGACTTCGCTAAGCTCGTCGATCAGACCGCCTTCGCCGCATCGAACAAAGAACAGCGCCCGATTCTTACGGCCGTTAACCTCGAGGCTTCTAGCGGCAAATTGATCGCCACCGCCACCGACTCGGCTAGGTTGGCTCGCAAAGAAATTAGCGTCGACGATGTCGTTTCATTTTCGTCGAACGTTCCAGCACGCACGTTGGTTGAAATCACAAAGATGTTTGAAAGCGCTCATAAAGTTACACTGGCCGTCAGCGATAAGAAAATTTTATTTTCTTTCGACAACACACTTGTGTCTTCCCGCTTGATTAACGGCGAATACCCAAACACCAAGAATATCATACCCAAGACGTTCAATTATTTCCTCGAAGTTAATTCTCAAGAATTGATTTCCGCGATGGAAAGAGCCTCGCTTCTTTCGGTCGAACGAGAAAACGTCGTTAAGCTATCGATGACCGAAGACGCCCTCGAGGTCGCCAGCAAGTCGGCCCAAGTCGGATCGGCTAACGAAAAAATTTCGACTTTCCAATTCAGCGGCGATCGCCTAGAAATGAGCTTCAACAGCGAATATGTCATCGCAGCCATTCGCGCCGTAAAAGCCGAGGATGTGACGGTGGCGTTTATAGGCGAAATGAAGCCGTTTGTAATTAAGAACAGCAAAGATGACTCGGTCGTTCAGTTAGTCACCCCTGTACGCACCTTCTGAGCCGAATAAAGGCAAGAAATCCACATATGTTCAGCAAGGGAATTAATATTCCCTTTTTCTTTTATATAGTGTATAATATTCTTGTGAGTAAAAAAGAAGGGTTTTTTTATGATTAAAAAAACGGTGGAAATTCGCATTTCGACCGCTTTTATTACCCTCGGGCAGATGCTGAAAATCGCGGACTTGATCGGTTCGGGAGGCGAAGCAAAAAGCTATCTTACTACCCACGATATTCTCATCGATGGCGTGAGTGACAATCGGCGAGGAAGGAAATTGCGAAATCTGAATGTTGTCGAAATCGAAGGAAATGCCTATCGCATCGTTCAACAATGATCATTCGCAAACTAGTTCTGCGGAACTTTAGAAGTTACGACAGCGTCGATTTAATTTTTGATAAAGGCTTAAGCGTCATCCTTGGCGAAAACGCCGAGGGCAAGACCAACATAGTCGAAGCAATTCACTACTTGTCTCTCGCTCGTTCGTTTCGCACCGCGGAGGATGCCGACCTGATCAAAGAACAAAAAAGCTTTGCGGCGATCGATGCCGAAGTTCTTGAGGGGAACATTAAAAAGAAAATCAATGTCGTCATCACGAACTCTGGGAAAAAAATAAGTTGCAATCTCAAAAGCATCAACCGCCTATCTGAGCTCAGCGAATTAATAAATGTGGTTGTCTTTGAACCCCCGAGTGTCGCCCTCTTCAAAGAATCGCCTAAAGCGCGTCGAGACTTCCTCGACATAAGCCTCTCCAAGCAATCGACTGTATATTTGGAATACATCACCAAATACGAGCGCGTCTTACGAGAGAGAAACGAACTGCTTAAGTCTGATAAGCCTAACGCGACACAGCTCGAAATCGTCACCGATTTGCTCATCGATATCGCTGAAAAAGTCATTCGTTACCGCGAGATGTACGTCGAGCAAATCAACAAGGTCTTGTCGAAAATCGTCACTTCCATCAAAGGCGAGAAAGAAAACGCCCGAATTCGGTATCAACCATTCGTGAGACCGGACGGAGCGTACAAAACCAACGCAAAAAGCGCGTTTAGCAAAGCGCTGGACGGCGATTTGAAGAAAAAGGTGACATCCATCGGCCCACATCGCGAAGACTTCAAAATGAGCCTCAACGGCAAAGATGTCGCAAAATACGGCTCGCAAGGCGAAAACCGCATCCTGGCCTTAGCCTTGACGCTGAGTCCCTACTTCTTAATCGAAGACAAGGACAAAAGGCCAATCGTCGTTCTCGATGACGTGATGTCAGAATTGGATGACGAAAACAAAGAAAGATTAATATCTTTCTTAACAAAGTTCGAACAAGTGTTTATTACTTCGACTTCCCTCGAGGTAGAAAACGCCGCTATATATGAAGTTAAAAACCATAAGATCGCAAGGAGGAATTCTTAATGGAAGACAAAGTGATCGAAACCACCCTACCGGTTGGAGACGAAGAAGACAAAGGCAGTGCCGATTACGGGGCACGCGATATTCAGGTGTTGGAAGGTTTGACCGCAGTCAGAAAAAGGCCAGGCATGTATATTGGTACAACCTCTTCACCAGGCCTACATCATTTGGTGTGGGAGATCATCGATAACGCCATCGACGAGTCGCTGGCTGGTTACTGTAATCTCGTCAAATTGACGATTAACAAAGGCAACACGATCACCGTTTGCGATAACGGTCGTGGCATTCCTGTCGACATAGTCGAAAAAACCGGATTATCCGGTGTTGAAACCGTCTTTACGATTTTGCACGCCGGCGGCAAATTCGGAGAGAGCGGAGGCTATAAAGTTTCTGGCGGCCTTCACGGCGTCGGCGGCTCGGTCGTCAACGCTTTGTCGGAATGGATGGAAATCAACGTCCACAAAGGTGGCAAGAATTATTTCTTGCGCTTTGAAAAAGGTGGTAAACCAGTCGGCCATTTACAAGTGGTTGGCGAAGCTAAAGATCGCGGCACGATCGTCACATTTAAACCCGACCCAATCATTTTTGTCGAATCAGTTGAATTCAGCTATGAAATAATTCGCGATAGAATGCGGCAGATGGCTTATCTCAATCGCAGCGTGCGGATGATCGTCAGCGACGATCGCGGCGAAACCCCGGTTACCGAAGAGTTCTTTTACGAGGGCGGCATTAAAGAATACGTCTCGCACATCAATCGTAATAAAGAGCCCTTATTTGAAGATGTTATTTACTGCGAAGGCAAAGATGATTACGTTTTTCCAGATGGCAAAACAGCGCACATTCACGCCGAAATTGCTATGCAATACAACACGTCTTATAACCCGACAATTTTTACATTCTGCAATAACATTAACACGCATGAAGGTGGCATGCACGAAGCCGGCTTCACACTAGCTATCAATCGCGTCGTCAACGATTACGCAAAAGCGAACGGATACTTAAAAGAAGTTGAAGAAAACTTGGCCACAGACGACATCAAAGAAGGCTTGACAGCCATCGTCTCCGTCAAACATCCGAACCCTCAATACGAAGGGCAGACGAAAACAAAATTAGGCAACTCGGAAGTCCGCAAAATCGTCTCCGGCATCGTCGGCGAAGGATTGAACCGCTTCCTCCTCGAAAACCCGCGGCTCGCCAAGATGATG
This sequence comes from Bacilli bacterium, assembly GCA_041654095.1. Taxonomy (GTDB): domain Bacteria; phylum Bacillota_I; class Bacilli_A; order RFN20; family CAG-826; genus UBA1424. Next base: position 50,321 of record JBAZED010000002.1, on the reverse strand, counting down.
ATGGACAAAATCGTCAATGCCGCGATGGCTCGTATCGCCTCTCGAAAAGCGCGCGAACAAGTCCGCCGCAAAACCGTTTTGGACATCACGACCTTGCCGGGTAAATTAGCTGATTGCTCATCGCGGAATCCCGAAGAGTGCGAGCTCTATATCGTGGAAGGTAACTCAGCCGGCGGCTCGGCTAAAAACGGCCGTGACCGCACGACGCAAGCGATTCTACCACTACGTGGTAAAATTCTTAATGTTGAAAAAGCGCAGCCCCACAAAGTATTTGAAAACGCTGAAATCGGCAACATGATTACGGCGATTGGCGGTGGCTATAGCGCCGAGTTTGACGTGAGCAAAATTCGCTATCACAAAATCGTGATCATGACCGATGCCGATGTCGACGGCAGCCATATTCGCATCCTCTTGCTAACGTTCTTCTACCGCTTCATGAGACCGCTGATTGAGCATGGCTACGTGTATATCGCTCAACCGCCTCTCTACAAAGTCGAGTTCCGCGGCAAACAATATTATTGCTATAATGACGAGCAACTCGAAAACGTCAAGAAGACGCTCGACTTAAAACCCGGATATCCATTCCAGCGCTATAAAGGTCTTGGCGAAATGGATGCCCAACAACTCTGGGAGACGACAATGGATCCCAAGGCCCGCAAGATGCTGCGCGTCGCATTGACTGATGCGATCGAAGCCGAATCGGTTTTTACGGATTTGATGGGCGATGTCGTTTTACCGCGCAAAGACTTCATTCACAAAAACGCAAAATTCGTCAAGAATTTGGACATTTAATCAAGGAGCACACTGAAGATGGAAGAAAAAGAAAAGATTATCGATGCTGTCGATGGTGAAAGCGAAGCCGAAATCGACAAAATCGAAGCCGGAATCGTTCCGGGTCTCCGCGATGTTGATATTTCCAAAGAGGTCCGCAGCTCGTTCCTCGATTATTCGATGTCGGTCATTGTCAGCCGCGCCATTCCCGATGTTCGCGACGGTTTAAAACCAGTTCATCGCCGCATCATCTTCGGGATGAACGAATCGGGGATGCAACCCGACAAACCTTATAAGAAATGTGCTCGTATCGTCGGCGATGTCATGGGTAAATATCACCCCCATGGTGACGCCGCCATTTACTCAACGCTTGTGCGTTTGGCGCAACCCTTTTCGATGCGCTACACCTTAGTCGATGGTCACGGCAACTTCGGAAGTGTCGATGGTGACGAAGCCGCCGCCATGCGTTACACCGAAGCGCGCATGACTAAATTGTCGATGGAAATGGTGCGCGACATCAACGATGAAACCGTCCCATTTGTCGATAACTACGACGGCACGGAAAAAGAGCCGAGCGTTCTTCCTTCCCGCTTTCCGAACTTGCTGATCAACGGCAGTGCCGGCATCGCTGTCGGCATGGCCACCAACATTCCACCTCACAATTTGGCGGAGACGATCGATGCGACAATCGCCGTCGCTCGCAACCCTCTCCTAACCCCGTTAGAAATCATGGAACAATATCTTCCTGGTCCCGACTTTCCGACCGGAGGTACAATTCTGGGTCGCGGCGGCATTAAAGACGCCTACGAAACCGGCAGCGGCAGCATCGCTTTGCGTAGCAAGGCACTGATTGATGAAACCGAGAGCGGCAAAAAGAGAATCATCATCTATGAAATCCCATATCAAGTCAATAAAGCTCGGATGATTGAATCGATCGCCAACCTCGTCAAAGAAAAAATCATCGAGGGCATCACCGATGTGCGCGACGAATCCAACAAAGAAGGCATTCGCATCGTCATCGAAGTCCGCCGCGACATGATTCCCGAAGTAATCTTGAATCAGCTGTTCAAAAATACGCAGCTGCAAGTGAGCTATGGCATCATCATGCTCTGCCTTGTCGATGGCGCGCCAAAAGTGTTACCTATCAACGAGATTCTATTGGGCTACGTTAACCACCAGGTTGTCGTCATCGAAAACCGCACAAAGTTCAGGCTGGCAAAAGACGAAGCTCGCGACCACGTCGTCCTCGGCTTGTTGACGGCTATCGATAACATCGATGAGATCGTTGATTTAATCAAAAAGGCCGCAACCCCCGAAGAAGCTTCACAAAAGCTGATTGAAAAATTCAATCTTACCGAGATTCAGACGCAAGCCATCCTCGCGATGACGCTCCGCCGTCTGACCGGCCTTGAAAAACAGAAGTTGGAAGCCGAAAGAGTTCAGCTCGAAATCAACATTGCGAAGTACCGCGACATTTTAAGCTCTCGCGGAAAAGTCATCGACGTCATCATTGAAGAGCTCCTTGAAATCAAGGCCCGCTTTGGCGATGAGCGCAAGACGGAAATCAGCAACGAACTCGCCACGATTGAAGACGAATCGCTAATCCCTGAAGAGGAGATCGTCATAGCTCTAACCGCGAATAATTACGTTAAGAGGATGACGACCGATACTTTTCGGACCCAAAATCGCGGCGGCCGCGGAGTCAAAGGAATGAACACCAACGACAATGATGTCGTCTCGATTATCGTCCACACTAAAACCCACACCGACGTCCTATTCTTTTCAAACCTCGGCAAGGTGTACAGGATGCGCGGATATGCCATTCCTGAAAGCGGGCGCGCTTCGAAAGGCACGCCGATTCAAAATCTCATTCTCAATCTCGAGAAAGATGAGCGCATCATGTCGATCATCTCGCTCGACGATTATCACGAAGAACATTATCTGTTCTTTATCACTGTTAACGGCGTCGTAAAACGGACGAAACTCTCTGAGTTCGCCTCAATTCGCCAAAACGGTAAAATCGCCATTTCGTTAAGAGAAAGCGACGCTTTGCTCGATGTTAAGCGGACCGACGGCAAGGCCTTTATCGGCCTCGCTTCCATCAATGGTAAAATGGTCAAATTCAACGAGACCGATGTTCGGGCTATGGGCCGGACCGCAGCCGGCGTCAAAGGCATGAGCACGGGCGGGGCTGAAGTTGTCAGCGCCACCACCTCCCTCGAAGGCGAATTTATTCTGGCTATCACGCAAAAAGGTTACGGCAAAATGTCACCCGCCGAAAGCTATCGTCTGACGAAGCGCGGGGCTAAAGGCGTTTTGACGATCAACACGACCGACAAGAACGGCAAACTAGTCGCCCTTCGCGCCGTCAACGGCGATGAAGATCTGATGATTGTAACCGCCGGCGGAACGATAATTCGCATTCCGCTCGATCAAGTGAAGGTCGCCGGTCGGAACACGCAAGGAGTCCGTGTCATCAAACTCGATGGGCGGCAAAAAGTGTCGTCAATCGCTATTGTCCCTCACTTGGAAAACGGCGATTTTGAAGAACCGCAACCGCTTGACGAAGATGAAGAAATAGCAGCGGTTCCCGAAGAAAACGACGCAGATATCTAATTTTTATGAAAGTTTTTGTCCATTTCCAACCGCGCGTTTTGAAAGATGTTTACGAGGGCATGCGCCTTCGCAAAAACATTAAAGGCGCCTTGGAATTAAGCAATATTGAAATTGCCAAAAACAGCATTGACTATTATGATGTGGCGCACTTTCTTTCGATTGCTGATGAGATGAAAATTAACGACGCTCTCGAGTTAAAAAAACCGGTCGTTTTCTCGGCGTTGATGTGCGAATCAGATCCGGTCGCCAAAATTACCGAAATAACCCGCGATGGCGAGGTGCGGTTGAGCACTCGTGCTCTTCGCATTCTCAATAAAGTCAACGCCGTCCTCGTTCCAAATGAATCCGGGAAAGATTTCTTAATCAAACAGGGAATCAAAACCAAAATTATCGTTTTATCACCTGGTGTCAATATTTCGCGCTTTGAAAAAAGTGATCAGCTCGAAGCCGATTTGTTCTATCGCTACTTCCGATTTAATAAAGACGCGAAGACGATCGTTGCTTTCGGTCAGTACGACAGCCGCGAAGAAATGCGCAACATCGTCGAAATCGCCAAACTTTGTCCGGATTACAAATTTTTGTACTTTGGTCAGGCCAAACATCTCTTATTTCTTCCCAACAAGATTCGCCGCCTTCTTCGCAAATCGCCGCGCAACTTGCGATTTAACCCCATTATTCCCGAAGATGTTTACCGTTCAGTCATGATGAATGCCGATGTCTTTTTGATAGTGAACCGCCGCAAGTATAATGCCATCACCATGTTGGACGCGATTGCGGCCAAATGCCAGATTATCGGCCTCGGCCCGATTGTTTTCGATGCCAAAGTCCTTAATAAAGGATATGCTTATATAAGCGATACACTACCCGAAGTCGCCGCTGATCTAAAGAAGTTTTTCGCGGGCGAAATTCCGTCCAAAGCTGCCAAAGCCTATGCGATTGCCAAAGCGGAAAGCCTCACCGAAATCGGCAAGGAACTATGCAAAATATACTCAAGTCTTATCGCTTAGGCGATGGAGGAGGCCAATAATATGCTCGATATCAAACTGATTACGGAAGACCCCACCAAAATAAAGGAAGCTCTCAAAAAAAAGCTTTACGATGTCGCGTTTGAACCGTTAATTGCTCTGGTCGAGGAGCGCAAACATCTCCTGATTAAAGTCGAGAGTTCAAAAGCCGAACAAAACAAATTATCGGCATCTGTCTCGCAAATCAAGAAAAGCGGTGGCGATGTCGCCTCGATTTTTGTTCGCGTGAAAGTTCTAGCGGCCGAAAATGCCGTCCATGAGGCTCGCTTAAAAGCGATTGAAGCACAGATTTTTGATTTCGTCTCCGCCCTCCCCAATATCCCCGATGATGATTTATTGGGAGGTGGCAAAGAAAACAATCGCGTCGTTTATCAATACGGCAGCAAACCGGTTTTTGATTTTAAAATCAAAGATCACGTGGATTTATCCGAATCGCTCGGCCTTGTCGACTATGAAAGAGCCGCGAAAATAAGCGGCCACGGCACGTGGATTTACACCGGCCAGGGCGCGCTTTTGGAATGGGCTTTAATCAACTACTTTATCGCCAACCACCTCAGAGACGGATACGAGTTTATTCTCCCACCTCACATCCTCAACTACGAGTCCGGTTTTGTGGCCGGGCAATTTCCAAAGTTCAACGACGCGGTATTTATGCTTGAAGGCGTCACACCGAAGAAATTTATGCTTCCGACGGCCGAGACAGCATTAGTAAATCTACATCGCAATGAAATACTCAATCCCGCGACGCTGCCGCGCAAATATTTCGCCTATACCCCGTGCTATCGCTCGGAAGCCGGATCATATCGGACCGAAGAAAGAGGAATGATTCGCGGTTATCAGTTCAACAAAGTTGAAATCGTCCAATATACTACTGAAGAAGGTTCTGATGCCGCCTTTGATGAAATGGTCATGAAGGCTCGAAATCTAGTCGAACAACTCGGTCTTCATTTCCAAGTCAGCAAATTAGCAGCCGGGGATTGTTCGCACGCCATGGCCCGCACCTACGATATCGAAGTCTATATTCCCAGCATGGCGACCTACAAAGAAGTCTCCAGCGCCTCCAACGCCCGCGATTATCAAGCTCGGCGCGGTATGATGCGCTACCGCGAGAAAGCGACCGGCATAATGAAGTTTTGTCACACATTAAATGCCAGCGGCTTGGCGACATCGCGTTTAGTACCGGCGATTTTGGAGCAATTTCAGCAATCTGACGGCAGTGTGATTGTCCCCGAAGTCCTCCGTCCGTTCATGGGTGGAATTTCGAAACTCGAAGCCAAAAAATAAATTTTTTCAATATTTATTGATATAATATCTATGCCATCGCGATGTGTCACGATGAACCAGGTCAGGGCGGAGACGCAGCAGCCTTAAGTTGCAGATACATGTGCGATGGTTTATTTATATGATTAAAAGCGATGAATATTATATGACTCAAGCCCTCAAGGAGGCGCGGAAAGCCCTCCTTATCGACGAGGTTCCGGTTGGTGCAATTATCGTTAAAAACGATAAAATCATCGCTCGATCCTTTAATCAGCGCGAAAAAAGGAACGACCCAACCGCTCACGCGGAAGTGCTGGCAGTTCGCAAAGCGTGCAAAAAACTTGGCGTGTGGCGACTCGACGGCTGCACCATATATATCACCATCGAACCATGTTCAATGTGCGCCGGTACCTTGATGTGGACGCGAATCGATCGAATCGTCTATGGCGCGGAGGACCCCAAAGGTGGAGCCCTCGCCAGTTCATTTAATCTCTTTGACCAAAAAAACATCAACCACCATCCGGCTGTTAGCGGTGGCGTTCTCGAAAATGAATGCGGTCAACTTGTCAGTTCGTTTTTTCAGAACAAGCGCAATCAAGGGCGCAAATAAATACAAGAAATATACAAAAGCGCGCATAATTCACTTATACTTGTTATTAGAAAAGTGATACTTTTCACACAAAGGCCATGAAACAGAAATCCCTCATCTCTTTACTTGCTCTTTCCACTCTTTTTATCATCGGTTGTACCGGACAGGGCGATTCATCTTCGTCTTCCAGCTCTAGCAGCCAGGTTTTTTGCCAGGACGATAGCGCAGATTTCGTGTTTGGAGAGGATGCGACGTTAGCGACGACGATCGAAGGCCTGGATGATGGCTTTCAAAACACCGCTGATCGCAATGCCATTCTCGACTTGTTAGGCACGAACGACGGCTATGCAAATGCGGTTGGCTACACCCTCGAAGATGTCGTCGATTATGACGTCATGGATACCCTTGATGACCCGCGCGATTTTACCGGCACGTATATCAAAAACGTTACCCGCTATGATGCGGTTATGCTTCTCGAAGGTGGATATTCTCTGTACGAAAATTACTATGACGAAGAAGCAAGTCTTGAAGTGACAAACAGCCTCGCTGCCGACTATCAAGTCTTCAGAAATGGTTTTTGCCCAGCGATTTCGCGCTTTTATGAAATCTATGATTTCCCTGGAACAGAAGACGATGTGGCCATCGAAAATGTTTATGGCACCGAGACGTACATTCGCGAATTATATCTGGTGAATGGCCAAGCTCTTGCCCTCGATTTAGTTAATGAGTACGTTGAATATGGCGACTCTCACATATTCACCACGCTGACTTTTACGGCTGAAAAGTTCGACAGTAACGCCGATGGTGAAGTTGAAGCTAATCCTGACTTGAACACGAGCACGAGCCTCGAACTCCTCGTGACGGGTACTTACGCTCCGAGCGGACTAGCCTTGGGAGAAACCGTTTCCCATTCCGTTATCGTGGTCGATGGGATGGTAAAGACCGTCAGGAGTTTTCAAGGCACTTATGAAATTGACGGTGATGACACGATCTACCATGATTACACCGAGCAAATCGCCACATATAGCGTCGAAGATGTCGGAGCCTTTGCGGGCGCTCTTCTCGACCCCGACGATTTTACTTTTACAACTGCGCACCCCAATTTATAGAAACTGAAAATTTCTCGGTTAAAACTTGTTAAACCAAGTTTTTTAGACTAAATTATTACTTGTCGCGTGAGCGCGGAAGCAGGTAGGCCCGTACTTTTCTATTTCGCACGTGAGCGCCTATGAAAAAAGCAGCACTGATCAAAGAATTAATTGGACGCGCTGCGCCGGTGAGCGGCGATATTCAGCGCGGGCTATCGAGCGAAGAGGTTGCTCTCCGCAAAAATGAAGGATTAGTGAATGTCACGAAGCGCCATGTCACTAAGTCATACGCTGAGATTATTTTTACTAATCTAGTCAGTTTCTTTAACGTTCTTTTAATTATCATTGGGGCGTTAATGTTCCTTGCCGAGCAGTATAGTGGCTTGTTCTTTTTATTGGTTCTCTTCGCGAATATTGCCATCGGCTTAATTCAAGATATCAGAGCCCGTAAACTTGTCGACAAATTGAGCTTAATTGTCAATCCCAAAGCATTAGTTGTCCGAAATGGTATGGAAGGCGAAATCAACGTTCAAGATCTCGTCTTAAGCGATATTTTGATTATCAAAGCCGGCGATCAAATCAGCATTGACGCGGTGGTGGTCGACGGTCAAGTCTGCGTCAACGAATCGCTGTTGACAGGAGAGTCGGTTCCGGTCGATAAGAGTATCGGTGGACGCGTATTGTCGGGTTCCTTTGTCACTAGCGGGATGGCCCGAGTGCGAGCGATTGCGGTGGGAAGCGCTAATTACGCCGAACAATTGCAGGTTCAAGCCAAACTATTTAAGCGACCCAAATCGGAGATTCTAAAATCGATGAACCTCTTATTTAAATATATCGGCGGAATCGTGATTCTATTCGGAATTACTTATGGCTTCACTTTTTCGCTGAGCGGGGGCTTTTCTGACCAAGCGAGTTTTCAAGATTCAATCGGGTCGATTGCTGGTTCGTTGGTCGCCATGATACCTTCGGGTATGTATCTCCTCACCTCGATGACACTCGCTGTCGGCGTCCTGCGCTTAGCATATAAAAGAATGCTCGTCCAGGAACTATATTCAATTGAAACGCTGGCCCGCGTCGATCTCCTCTGCCTTGATAAAACCGGAACCCTGACCGATGGAAACATGGATGTTAAAGAGATTATTCCAGTTGCCGACATCGACAGAAAGCAACTATACCAATATCTATCCAGCTTGCTTGTCGCGACAAAAGATAACAATCAAACAGCTCGAGCCATCATTAACGAAGTCGGCCGCGACGGCCCATTGGCGGCTGGCAAAACCCTTCCTTTTTCGAGCGACAAGAAATTTGCAGCCGCCTCATTAAATAGCCATGGAACAATTGCGATCGGGGCGCTGGAATTCATAAATCCGAATGATGACAAAAAAATCAATAGTTTGCTTGAAAAGTACGCAAAAAGCGGCTATCGCGTGCTGATAGTAGCCCATTGCGATGACGAAATAATCGAGTCTTTGCCGAGCAATTTTAGGACAATCGGCCTCATTATCCTTCGGGATCACATACGCGAAGACGCCGCATCCAACATCGCGTGGTTTAAAAAGAACGGCGTCGCTGTCAAAATTATCAGCGGCGACAACGTCGACACCGTTTCAGAAATCGCCCGTCAAGTCGGTGTCGAAGGCGCGGACAAGTGCCTATCGCTAGAAAAAATACCTCTTCAATCGGTCGCCCTCTACGCCCATGAGTATGCCGTTTTCGGAAGGGTTAGCCCCGAGCAAAAAGAAGTTTTGATTAAAGCATATCGTCATGCTGGGCACACCGTGGCGATGACCGGCGATGGCGTTAACGATATTTTGGCTTTGAAGGTTGCCGACTGTTCAATCGCCATGGCCTCAGGAGCGGCTGCCGCGCGCAATGTTTCGCATCTCGTTGCTCTAGATTCAGATTTTGGCCGTTTGCCAGAAGTCGTCGAAGAAGGCCGCCGCGTCATTAATAATCTTCAGAGAACGTGTTCTTTATTTTTAGTTAAAACGATTTTTGCGGTTGTCACGAGCATGGTCTTTTTGATTGCCGGATGGACCGGAAGAACGACCTACCCGTTTGTGACGAACAATATGTATATTTGGGAAATGGCCACGATTGGTATAGCCGCCTTTTTCCTCGCTCTACAGAAAAATGGTGGGCGCTTGAGCGGCAGCTTTATTGGTAATATCCTCAAGAACGCTTTGCCTGGAGGAGTGATGCAATTTTCTTTCGTCTTACTTATCTATCTATTGGCGCTTCTCTTTCCCCGGACTTTTACGCCGGAAGTCGCCCAGATTATGGGGGTATTCACTTTTACAATCGCCAGTTATTTCATCCTCGCCAAGATCTCGTGGCCTTTTGATCGATACCGCCTGATTCTTTTTCTTGCGATGATTTTCTTGGGCATTACGTCCTTTATTCTCGATTTTTTCTTGAGGTCTTGGCAAATTTTAAAGATTTCTTATGAGGTTTTATCACCAATCACTATTTCTGTGCTATTTTTATTAATAGCACTTGCCTTGCCTTTTTACTTATTAGTTAGTAAATTTACAAGTAGAGTCATCGATGGAAAGGCGGAGAAGTGAAATGTTTGTTCGCAAAGAAGTGGCGGAAGCACTAAATAACGGTCGTCCCGTCGTCGCTCTTGAATCGACAATTATTTCCCACGGGATGCCTTATCCAGAAAACGTCAAGACAGCTTTAATGCTTGAAGATATCATTTTGAAAGCCGGGGCGACTCCGGCGACGATTGGCATCATCGACGGCGAGATTATCGTCGGGATGAATCCGTCGCAAATTGAGGAATTCGGAAAGCGGAAAGGCATCAGCAAAGTATCGCGTCGCGATCTACCGGTCGTCGTCTCCAGCAAATTATGGGGAGCGACAACGGTAGCGGCGACCATGATCATCGCTGAAATGGCAGGGATCGAAGTATTTGTCACGGGCGGAATCGGAGGCGTTCATCGCCATGCTGAGACCACTTTTGATATTTCTGCCGATCTCGAGGAGCTTGCGCTCAGCGATGTCACCGTCGTTTCATCCGGAGCAAAAGCGATTTTGGATCTGCCGCTCACGTTAGAGTATTTGGAAACGAAAGGCGTTACTGTCCTTTCGTACCAAAGCGATGAATTCGCAAGTTTCTACTCTCGCGAGTCGGGTTTAAAAACTGAAAATCGCATCGATACTCCAGAGCAGGCCGCTCGCATCATCAAGACAAAGCGCGACCTAACATTACGAGGGGGAATCTTGATTTCGAATCCGATTCCAATTCAATTCGAGATGCCGAAAGCTGAAATTGACATCGCCATTCACGAAGCTTTATCCAAAGCTGAACAAAAGGGGATCAAAGGCAAGGAAGTCACTCCTTTCTTGCTAAAGGAAGTTGCCAGTCTTACTAAAGGTAAGTCACTAGCCACCAACATTCAGCTCATCAAAAACAATGCCTTGCTGGGAGCCGAAGTCGCCAAAGCGCTCTCATCGTTAAAAGTCTAGAGATAGTTAAGGGGGTACATCATGAAAAAACTTCATCTCTTTATCGACGCGCTCTTCACCCTCGCCGAAGAGAAGCCAGTCGCAAAAATCAGTGTCGAGGAATTATGCAACAAAGTAGGTGTCAAACGGCAGACGTTCTACTACCACTTTAATGACATGAGCGATTTGATCAACACCATCTTGGTCGATGTCAGCGAACATCGCGAAGACAAAGACGGCGACTTCACGGCCGACGCCAGGTATGTCGCTGACATCTTTGCCGCCAACACCGGCGCTATCAAAAATTTGCTATCATCGCCCTACGCGATTGACGTGACAAACTTTTTGCACGATTATTTGTCCACTCGCTCGCTCGCACGCCTCAGCTCCAGTCCCAAATACAAAAAGATGCCGAGTGAGCAATTAGAAAGTGTTTCGCGCATAGTCGCGAGCATTCTTGTCTCTGAATTCTCATATTGGATTAAAACCGGTTTGCAAGAAGATAAAGAACACCTCATTACCCGCTTTACCGTCATGTTGCGGAATGTCGAGAAGATGATGGTTGAAAACGCTCTTCGCGGCAGCCTTAATAAAAATCGCCCGTCTGAAAATGACGAGGCCACCGATAAGCACTAAAACAAGGAGGAAGACATGATCGATTTTAATTTTTTTTCACCGACAAAATTGTATTTTGGACGTGGAAAAGAAAAAGAAGTTGGGGCGATTATCAAATCGTACGGTTACAGGAAGGTCCTTTTTCATTACGGGGCTGAATCCATCAAGTCTTTTGGGCTATATGACAAAGTCATAAAATCATTGGCGGAACAAGGCATTGAATACGTGGAACTGGGCGGAGTGCGCGCCAATCCAACTCATTCGCTCGTTCGGGCTGGCGTTTTCATGGCCCAAAAAGAAAAAGTCGAACTCATCTTAGCGGTTGGCGGCGGATCGGTCATCGATTCGGCGAAAGCCATCGCCGCCGGTTTCTATTACGATGGTGATCCTTTCGATTTTAACCTCCATCTCGCCAAACCAAAAAATGCTCTGCCTGTCGGTGTTATTTTAACCATCGCCGCGGCCGGTTCCGAGCTCTCGGCATCATGCGTCATCTCAAATGACGAGACCAACGCCAAGCGCGGTTTTAATAACGACTTCAACCGCCCCTTATTTGCCGTGTGCAATCCCGAATTAACATACTCGGTCAGCAAATATCAAACTGGTTGTGGCATTGTCGATATTATCTCGCACTCATTCGAGCGCTATTTTTCGCCGAGCGACAACAAAGAACTCGCCGATGAATTTGCCCTTGGCGTCATTCGCCACGTTATTGAAGTTGGCAAGAAAGCCATCGATAATCCGCTCGATTACGATGCGCGAGCATCTTTGATGCTGGCCAGTTCTTATTCTCACAATGGCATCACAGGATTGGGGAAGAACGTCAGCATGCCTATTCACGCGGTCGCCCACGGGTTGAGCGGCTATGACGTGAAAATCGCCCATGGCGCCGCCCTTTCAGTCTTAATTCCGGCCTGGATGTCCTATGTCAAAGATGCCGAAATTGACAAGTTGGCGGACTTCGGTCGCGAAGTATTCAAAATCCATTTTGTGAATAAAGAAGAAAGTGCTAATATTGGAATACGCGAATTACGGGCTTTCTTTAAAGAAGTCGGTATGCCGCTGACGTTAACCGAATTAGGAATCAAACAAGAAGACATCCCGCATCTAGTCGCGTTGATCACGGAAAAAGGTACACGTGTGGTTGGCCATTCCGCTCGACCGCTAGACGCACATGACATCGAAGCGCTTTTGCTTTCATGTCTGTAGGGAGGTTTTATTTTTTATGAAAAGGGAAGATACAGCAAGTCTGCTCGTCTATGTCGCGATGATCGGCACGGCGCTTTTTATTGGCCTCGGAATTATCAAACCGGTCTTTGAGGAAAATGCCGCCGTCGCGGGCAACCAATACATCTTTGCCATCATCTCGGTCTTGGTCGGGGTTGTCGTTAATGGCGTTCTACTCGAAGTGGGGCACATCTTGGGCGGCTTGATCGGCAAGTATCACATCCACTCGGTGAATATTTTCTTCTTTTGTCTATACCGCAGCGAAGGCAAAATTAATTTTGCGTTTCGGATGTTCGATGGGTTGACCGGCGAGACAAAATTTTTGCCGAAGAGCGAAAAGTCAAATCCGCGCCCGGCGACGATTCTCCCGCTTTTGATCTATCTCGTCGAATTAATCGCAGCGATTATTTTATATGCCTTGATCTCGGCTGGTTCGAACGTCGATCTCGTCTGGCTCTCGGTCGGCTCCATCATCGTGGCCTCCATCGGCGGTATGATGATGTTATATAACATCGTTCCGTTTAAGCTCGACGCGTTGACCGATGGCTATCGCCTGACCCTTTTTACGAAAAATATCAATATTGTCGCCTATAACGAACTCATGCTCGTCGAAAACGGAGACGGCACTTTTGTCCCGCGCATTTTTGAGGAGATCACCGACTTCACTTCCGAAGTCAATTTGATTGCCGTATATCGCAATATCAAAGAAAAGAACTTTGTCGAAGCCGAAAACATCCTCGATAACATCATCAAAAACGAAAAGAGCACGAGCAACGCGACTCACAGCCGCGCCATCGCCCAGCTCCTGTTTTTAAAAATCATGAATGAGTCATTGGAATCCGCCAAAGAGCATTATGCGACAATTCCTTCTTCCGTTCAGAGATTCATCTCCAACGATTTATCGATGCCATCCTTGCGCGCGTACTTGCTCATCGCTGGTTTGATGGACGATTCGCAAGGCGAAGTTATGTTCGCTCTCGACCGCAAAAAGAGAGCCTTGAAATACACGGCCTCGGGTATCGCTGATATCGAGGACTCCTTATTCAAGGAGGCGCTCGACAAAGTGAACATTGCCCATCCGGATTGGAAGCTCGTTTAATAACGAAAAAAGCCCTCGCGATGAGGGCTTTGTTTTTGTTCCGAATTATTTGTCTCTTTTTAGAAGGTCGCGGATTTCAGTCAGCAAGACGATATCTGGTGCCGGAGCAGGTTCGGGTTCTGGTTCAGGAGCTTTTTCGCCTTTGTGCAATTTAGCGAGAGCGGCCACCTTGGCTTTTTGGATGCTGGCAAATATCTTGATAATCGCGAAAAGAATCAAGGCGATTAACAAAAAGTTAATAATTGCATTGATGACCATGCCCCAATCAAGTTTGCTGAGGACTGAATAGTAAACGTGATTATTGGCCAAAACGGCGGTTCCAGCAAATACTTCGGCAGGTGTGGCCTCGATACTATTTGGCAAGACAGTATAGAAATTGTTCAAACCGCCATTGACCAGAAGGCCGATTAAAGGCATGAAGATGTGGGCGACAAGCGCGCTGATGATGGCCGAGAAGGCGCCGCCGATAATGACACCGACCGCTAATTGCAGAACGTTACCGCGGCTGATAAAGTCCTTGAATTCTTTGAAGATTTTCATTTTTTTGTATTCTCCTAATCAATATCTTAGAAGATTTACTATTTTTTACAAGCGTAAAACAAGCCCGTTCAATATCTTTGACAAAAGATGGCAGTATTGGGATAATGGGATAACTTCAAAGGAGAAGAATCATGAGAAAAGTTGCGATATTCGTTGACTCGACTACTGACTTAAACCCCGAACATTATAAGCAATACGACATTAATGTCGTTCCTCTCCTCGTCAACATTGTCGGCAAAGCCTATAAAGACGGGCAAGAAATAAATTCCGAACTGCTCTATAAATTGGTTGCTGAACACGGTGAGCTCCCGACGACGGCCGCCGTTCCGCCTTTCGCTTTTGTCGAGGCCTTCAAGCCTTACATCGAGAAAGGATATGACATTTTTTACGTCGGTATCGGCGCGAAATTATCCGCGACTTTGCAGTCCGTCATTTTGGCCGCCCAAGAATTTCCGGAAGGGCGGATTTTCTATTCGGATTCCAACAACCTTTCTAGCGGTTCCGGACTTTTAGCCCTCAAAGCCGCCGATTACCGCGATCAGGGGAAATCGGCCGCGGAGATTAAAGTGCTAATCGATGAACTTGCCGCCAAAGTCAATTCTCTATTCGCCATCGAAACCCTCGACTACCTCCATAAGGGGGGTCGCTGCAGCGGAACAGCCAAAGTGCTGGGCAAGTTATTTCACATCCATCCGATTATTAAAGTGGTGGATGGTAAGTTAATCGTCTACAAAAAACCGCGTGGCAAAATGACCAGCGCTCTCGATGAACTTGCCGCCGAACTTAAAGGACATTTGCCCAACGTTGATTTAACCCGCGTCATGGTGACCCACGCCGGAGTAGACCAACCCAACCTCGATTACCTCGTCAAAAAAGTTGGCGGATTAGTCGATCCCTCGATTGTTGTCGTCACCCATGCCGGAGCCGTTATCTCCTCGCATTGCGGATATGGCACCATTGGCGTACTCTATATTAGGAAATAGTGTAGTATTTAGCTTTTGCACATAAAAACGCCGGTTTGACGGCGTTTTTGATTTATTTACTGCTAATACCAAGTGATGATCGATGACCACGAAACACCATTTAAACCGAATGGTGCTCCCCATCCGCCTTGATAATTTTTGTATTCGATAAAGTGGTCGTAGTGGTCATCGGTGTAAAAGACGACAGGGATATTCGCACCATATTCGTCGATTCCCGCGAGAGTGAAAATAACTCTTAGGGCACCGCGATTCCAACTCGATGATTCAGCATATCCATAACCGCCGATATCCGCCTCGTGATATGTGTTGTCTTTGCTATATGGAAGATAGTCGTAATTGCCCGGATAAGGCCCGGGATAAATGCGGCATGTGTTTTCATAGAGATCGTAGCATTCCTTTTTAGACTGCGTGTAGCCATTTCTTTCGTCGGTCAAAAAGTAGTTATCGGGGACATCGTTAAAAGTTGCGATGTATGCTGCGACATCTTCCAAATCCGTATAGAATTGTTCCCGAAAAATTTCTTTGACGATATCGCCATCCTGGTCGTAGACATAGCCAGTATCGCTCTCGCTAGCTATTGGACTGAGGCGATATTCGCCGCTCGGGGGTTCTCCATGATCTTCACTGTTGCTCGTCGATTCGCTTGTACTCGTGGTTTCGCTGGTCGATGAACTTGAAAAAGACGTCTCACTTGATGAGGCGGCCGGTGCGCACGAAGAGAAGACGGTGAGCGTAAGAATAAATACCAGAGGCAAGTTTCGCATCACTTTAATATAATTAAATTATTTTCCTGAGACGGCCAAACTCTTGACTAAAAGACTCGGCGAATTGATACCCGATAATTGTAACTCGGGATTATTGGCGACTTCGCGGACATTCATGAATAAGTCGAGAAGGTTGCCGGCGACCGTAATAAGGCTTAACGGCTCGGCCAGTTTGCCATCGCGAATCATGAAACCTTCAGCTTGAAGTGAAAAGTTACCTGATTGCGAATTCATGCCGGCGTGGAGGCCGTCAAGGTTAGTGATATAGACGCCGTTTTTCAGAGAAGCAATTAGCTGTTCCTCTGATTTGCGCCCCGGTTTGATAGACGGATTTACGAAGCCAACACCGATTTTTGAGCCAGCCTTATAACCATTGCCGGTTGTCTCTGTACCCGCTCTTTGAGCGGTTTCCAAATTGTGGAAATACATTTTAAGAACACCTTTCTCAATCACTTTCTTGTTGACGGTGGCAACGCCTTCGTCATCAAAATAGCGGAAGAAACAATTCTTTAAGAGAGGTTGCTCTAAAATGGTAACCTTTTTACTCGCAACTAGTTGGTTTAACTTGCCGGCAAAGAATGACGATTGCTTTTGGACTTCTTCAGCGCTGGCGCTTTCCAAATACGGTTCTAACAAACTAGCCGCCGTTTGCTGGTTGAGAACGATTGGGTACTTTTTGCTATCGCACTGGATACCGCCTAATTTGCGGGTCCCGTCTTGGACGACGTCCTTGACGAATTTATCGATATTTAGTTCTTTTGGATTATTGGATAATAAGACTTTGAAGCCGGTTTTGACTTCGTCGTTTTGCTTGACGACGACGACGGCGTAGTAGTAGAAGTAATTCGATTTGCTCTTTAAGTTAAGACCATACGAGTTGACTAAGTTTACTTCGATGGCATCTTCAGAATAAGCGACGGTCTCGATCTCCACGACGCGAGGATCATACTGTTTCAGTTTTGCTTCAATCTCATAGAGATTTTTCATCTTCTGATCGATGGATATGGTCTCGATTTCCTTGTTATAGAGATTGCGCTTTTGATATTTGTCGCTGCCTTTGAACAATAGGGCTTTGTCGGTCTTTTCAATCACCTTTGCGTTAGCGATAATCGCATTCACGAGGTTTTCAGGAGTGTCGCGGTCGACTTTTTCGGTGTTTGCGACTCCGAACTTATGATTGTAGATACCGCGCGCGGACATCGAGAAAGATTCGCTGGTCGAATACGAAGAGACTTCCGAGTGAAATAACTCAAACGACAGTGAATATTTTTTGGATGAGTATATCTCGCTGGCTTCGATGCCTTTGGCTTGGGCTAAATCAAAGAATTTTTTGTAATTCATTTTAAGGCTCCTCCTCTTCCACCGACGAGAATTTCACTAATGCGAATTGTCGGTTGACCGACATCGGTTGGGATACTGCCGCTGACCGAGCCGCACATCCCCTGAGATCTCTTTAAATCGTTGCCGATCATATCAATTTTCTTTAAAACTTCTGCGCCCGAACCAATCAAGGTCGCGCCACGCACCGGTTCGGCGATTTTACCATCGCGGATGATGTAGGCTTCGCTGACTGCGAAGTTGAATTCACCCGTTGCCGGATTCACGCTTCCACCGCCCATCGACGCGGCGTACAAACCGAGTTTCGTCGCTGCGATGATTTCTTCCGGTGTAGATTTGCCATTTTCGATATAGGTATTTGACATGCGGGATGTCGGTTCATATCGATATGATTCACGGCGACAGACGCCATTGGCTTTTGCGCCCATGCGCCGAGCATTGAACGAGTCGACGAGGAAGGATGTGCAAACGCCGTCTTTAATCAAGACGTTGCGCTGGGTTTTATTGCCTTCGTCATCGATATTATTTGAACCCCAAGCATTGGGAATGGTGCCGTCGTCAATCGCGGTGACGATCGGGGCAGCGATTTGCTTGCCGAGGCTGTCGGAGAAAACAGATATCTTCTTGGCAACCGAGGTCGCCTCTAAAGAGTGACCGCAAGCTTCGTGGAAGACGACGCCTCCGAAGCCGTTGCCGATGACGACCGGCATTTTGCCGCTCGGACATTCAGCGGCAGTCAGCATCCTTATTGCTAATTCAGCGACTTTTTGAGCCGTATCGCGAACGTCGATATGGCCGGTAAAGAATTCCATGCCAGCAGAAGCGCCGGGCCCATCGTGGCTCGTTTCGATTTTGCCATTTTCGCTAGCGATGGCGATAAAGACCATTCTACCGCGCTCTTTAAAATCGTCGAAGCGCTTGCCATCTGAGTTATAAATCGTCACTTCTTTGCGATTATTTAAAAAGACATTTTGAATGCGGACGATGCGCTTATCATAAGCAGATATGACGGCGTGAGCCTCTTTTAGGAGACCAATTTTTTCTTCGCGAGATACTTCGCTGAGCGGTCTTTCGTAAACGTGGATGTTCTTTACTCTGACCTTGTTGATTTTTTCGACGGTGATCAACCGCTCGCCCTTAAATGAATTAGCGAGCGATGTCGCCAATTTCAAGAGTCCTTTGCGGGACAGATCATTCGTGTAGCCATAAACGCTTTGCAATTTATTCAATAGACGAATGCCGGCTCCGAAAGTGGTGCTGTTGAGCGCCGATTCAGTCTTGCCGTTTTCCAACAACAAATACGACGAATTGTTTTCTTCTAAGTATATTTCAGCGAAATCGGCGCCTGTCGCGAGACCGGCGTTTAAAACATCAATCGCCAAAGATTTTGCAATCATACCAAGATCCTCCTTTATTTTCGTGGGAACAATTTTAACATTATTCCCTTGAATAATACACCCCAATACTCGCAAATATGTATAATAATTGAATGTTTGATCGGAAAGCACTCGACAATTTGCAGAACAATTTCGTTGAAAAGCGCCTTTCTTTTAAGAAAAACGATATTGCGTATATCGCCGGAAAAGACACCTTCAAAGGCAAAATGCTGGGCTTTTTAACGATGGATTACTATCGCCGCGAGAAGCTGATCGCCGGCGGCGACATCGTCTATGGCTATGTCTTTAGAACATGGACTAACGAAATAACTTATACCAGACCTTATCCGCTCTGGGTTCTCTTCTCACCCGCCAAGGAGTTCGCCGATAACCCTGAATTATACGTCGATATTTTGAAGTCGCTTCAAGCTATCGAACTTCCGAAGCGCGGACCTAAAGATCTTCGCACGCTGCACACGATGCTGAATGCCGAATTGAGCGAACCTAGGTATTATCTGATTCCCGAACCCTATGCCCGAGGGCGGCTCGTCTATTTATCAATGTTGTACCTTCGGCCTGTGCACAACAGCAATTTACGATTGGGAATTAACCCCTTTATCATCGCCCCGTCAATTTCTAAAGAAATTTTATATTTGCCGGCCAGGCTTTGGACGGAGGAGTTTAAGAAGAGGTATTACGACCTATAATTCATTTGTAATGGAATGTATTTGCTTTCTAAAACGAGTAATGATAACATTACAAAGCAACTTTCTTTGGAACCTATGAGGTCCAAGGCGGAAGGAGATTTTTATGAAAAAAGATATTCACCCCAAGTACAATCGCGTCACCGTCACTTGTGTCACTTGTGGATCGACGTTTGAAACCGGATCAACTCTGAAGGAAATTCGTGTTGATACCTGCTCGAACTGCCACTCTTATTACACCGGCAAGCAGAGATTCACTCAGGCCGATGGTCGCGTTGATACTTTCAATAAGAAATACGGCTTAAAGAACAAATAAAAAAAGAAAGACCGCCGTATGGCGGTTTTTTAAACGCAATGAAAAAGAAATTCTATATCACCACGCCTATCTACTATCCGAGTGCCAAAGCTCATATTGGCCACGCCTACACGACGGTTGTCGCCGATATTTTCGCCCGCTATAAGAGAATGCGCGGATTTGAGACATATTATCTAACGGGCACCGATGAGCACGGCGAAAAAATACAGAATAACGCCAAGCTCGCCGGCAAGAGCGAGCAGCAATTCGTCGATGATATCGCCGCCGATTTTCAGAAGTTGTGGAAGACTCTCGAAATCAGCAATGATGACTTCATCCGCACGACCGAAACTCGCCACACCCGCGTCGTGCAAGACATCTTTACCAAATTATATAATCAAGGCGACATCTATTTAGGTAAATACGAAGGCTGGTATTGCACGCCTTGCGAGTCCTTTTGGACCGAGACGCAAGTCGGCCCCGAAAAGTTGTGTCCGGATTGCCATCGCCCCGTCCATACCGCCAGCGAAGATGCTTACTTCTTTAAGACCGGCAAATATGTCGGCAGGCTGTTAAAAATTATGGATGACAATCCAAAATTTCTCTTGCCGATCAATCGCAAAAACGAGATGATCAATACGTTCATCAAGCCGGGACTCGACGATTTGTGCGTTTCACGCACTTCGTTCAATTGGGGCATTCCGACGCACGAAGATCCGCGCCACGTCGTCTATGTCTGGCTGGACGCCTTGAGCAATTATATTACTGCCTTGGGATATGATTCGGAAAACCCCGAACTTTTCAATAAATTTTGGGTTGACGAAGAAAGCGAGATCGTCCATTTGATGGGCGCCGATATTTCGCGTTTTCACGCCATTTACTGGCCGATGTTTTTGATGGGCTTAGGAATCAGAGAGCCTGATCGCTTGTTCGTCCACGGCCTTTTGATGATGAAGGACGGCAAGATGTCGAAATCCAAAGGCAACGTCGTCTCTCCTTATCCTCTAATCGAAAGATATGGTGTTGATGCTGTTCGCTATTACTTAGCACGAGAAGTCGTTTTCGGAAGCGACGGTCAATTCACGCCCGAGCAATTCGTCGAGCGCATCAACAATGATCTCGCCAACGATTTTGGCAACCTCCTCAATCGCACCTTGGCGATGATCAACAAGTACTTTGATGGCATTATTCCGACTTATGCGGCCGACGTGACAGTTTTTGACCACGATTTGCGCGTTTTGGCCGAACAGACCATCGCCGGATACGAAGCAGACCTCGACGATTTGAAATTGACCGATGCTTTTACTAAAGTAAACAATCTTGTTGCCAAAGCCAATAAGTACATTGATGACACCGCCCCTTGGGCCTTAAACAAAGATGCGACAAAGCGCGGCGAACTCGCCAGCGTCATGGCACACCTCGCCAATGTCCTATTTATTTCCGGCATGCTCCTCAAACCGATCCTCGTTCATTCCTCAGATAAATTATTTGATCAATTAGGCCTTAATGCCGAACAGAGAAAATATGCAAACATCTATCAATTTGGTTTCGTCGGTGGCATTAAAATAAACAAAGGCGATCCTCTCTTTCCGAGGTTGGACGCCGCGATCGAAATACCTTACATTCAAGAGTTGATGAAATAGGGCCAAAATTGGCTCTTTTCTTTTTCGACAGCGGGTATAAAATAGGTTTAAGTGCTCATCATCATTGGAGAAAGAAAATGAAAAAAATTTTCCGCTTGTTTACCGGTGCGGTTTTGGCGTTGCTATGTGTCTCTGTCGGAAAGGCGATAATTGGCGATTATCGCGGCGATATAAAAATCGTCGCGAATGCCGAACAGGAAATATACACCGTTCAACTGGATTCGACGAATCAGTATTCGGAGCTGACCTCGGCCGTTAAGGATTTTAACCCCACAGTCTCTTATGTGCCCAGCCGGGCGATGGAATGGACGATATTGGCTCCAGCCTTTGCGCCTGAAAACGGGCACATTGGCATTCATTACTCCTATGAGATGGGCTGGCGAACTTTCTATAACAGCCACTACCCTTTCACAGGAGTCAAATCGGTAACCGTGACTTTTGAGAAATCAGGCACTTGGAGTGCGCTAAGGCTGTTTTATGGTACATCGCCAGGATCGCAACCCAATTACATCGATTTAAATAGTCAGACCTCCCCCTATTCTCTTGATTCGAGCATAATCGATGCATATCAAGCAATTTTTTATATGGGATTTAGGTTCTATGGTTATGCCGGCTCCGAATTCATCATCAATTCTGTGGTGATAACTTATACTTGTGCTTAGGCCGATACAATAAACGCAAACATAATATAGTTATTATTTTAATAATTTTCCGAGTTTTGTTATAATGCCATACGTGCGCATTAATCAACCATTCATAAATACATTTCTCTTCGCATTGTCTCTCGGGACGCTCTTGCTTTCGTCGTGCAATAAACCGGTTGATTCGTCGAGTTCATCCTCCGATGCAAATACGAGCAATAGCTCTTCCTCGAGCAGCGGTGAATCAAACCATTATGAAATGCCTTCAAAATATGCGAGTTACTACAGCACGTTAGGTTCTAATCCGACCGCCTCGCAACTCCGGAGCATCGTCAGCGGCCATACGAAAATCTCCTATTCGGCCGCCGCTGATGCCATGACGGAAACCGATCGCGATTGGACGTTATCGCCAAACGCCTCAGACGATAATCCGTATATGCGGATTATCTATGCGTCGTACAATTTTAAAACCGGCAGTTCGGGTGCGGCGAAGCGAAGCGACTACACGACGATTTGGGACAAAGAGCACATCTGGCCGAAATCGCATGGCAACTTCGACACCGGCAATGATCCAGGATGCGATTTGCACCACCTTCGCGCCTCTGACAAGCCAAATAACAACTCTTATCGCGTTTCCCGTAATTTTGGAATAGTCACAAGCGGCACGACCGGCAAGGATCATCGCGGTTTAAACTCTGGAAAATACAACGGCAAGACCGACGATGGGATTTACGAACCGGTTGATCAAGATAAAGGCGATGTCGCCCGAGCCTGTTTTTATATGGCTCTCATCTATCCCAGCAACTGCAGTTTGGTCAACTCATATCCTAAAAATGGAACGACCCTCGGATATCTCAACACTCTTTTAGAATGGCATGAGTTCGACCCCGTCGACCAATTCGAAATGAATCGCAACAACCTCATTTACGAAAATCATCAACATAATCGCAATCCCTTCATCGACCACCCTGAATGGGCTCATTCGATTTACTAATGTTTATTGAGTTGATCACCACCGAGAGGTGGTTTTTCTTTTATTTCTTTATATGATTTCGAAGCGTGGATGATGCCGAGAATCGCCGCGGTGATAATCGCCACGAAATAGACTAGTTTAAGATTTCCATACACCTCGGTCACTTCTTCGTAGGCGACTGGGTAAGATTCCATAACGACGACAAATAGGAAAATTGAATAGGCGATGATCGATAGCAAATAGCCTTGTTTTTTTCGGGTGATAATAAGCAGGACGATGATGGTGAGCGCTAATCCGGCGGAGACGAATAAGGAAATGGTCATCAACGGGAAAAAGAGAACATAGCCCAAGAGCAAGCGCTTGATTAAGACGATGCCAAAAAGAACGAAATAGAGAGGCAAAACCGCTCCGGCTAAGACATCGCTGAGGAGCGGCTTCTTTAGAAGAATGGCAGCCAAAGCCGCTAGCGAGAGCCCGGTCATCAGGGAGTAAAAGACATACATCAATATTGGCGAAAAGCCTAAGACGTGGTCTTCCGGATAATTAACGGTAACAAGGCATAAAACCCAGCTGGCCACCATTAACATAGAAATCCAAAGGCGCTTTAGTTTGCGATTATCGTTGGTCATCGTCATATTCCCCTGCCATCATTATAATTCATTATGTCATCATTCGAATAACGTTTGTCCACTTGCATAAATGCAAAAACAAGCCAATCAGCGGGTGAAAAGCCCACTTTAATAATTGTTAATAGCTGCGATTTAATGTATATTTTTTATGGAGGCACAATAATATATGAATATAGAAAACATCATGATATGGATTTGGCTCGGTATCTTCGTCTTATCCGTCATCATCGAAGCACTCGAGCCTGACCTCGTTTCGATTTGGTTTGCAGCGGGGGCCCTGCTGGCTATTATTCTATCGATTATTCCCGGAATCCCGTTCTGGGTTGAAATCATCGTCTTTTTAGTCGTTGGCTTTGTCTTGGTATTCACGATTCGGCCGTTAGCCAAAAAATACTTGTATAAAAAAGAAGTCAAATCGAACGTCGAAGAAAAAATCGGGCAGAGGTGCACGGTCACGAAAGGCATCGATGAATTTTCACACGGGGAAGTGAAGCTCAACGGCGTCGTCTGGACTGCAATCGCCCGCGATAAAAACATCAAAATCGTCGTTGACGAAGTTGTCACCATCGTCAGCGTCGACGGCAATAAATTGATTGTCGAAAAAAGTGAACCTGGAAAGGAAGGTCAATAATATGAATTTAGTTATGTTAGCCACTATGGCTCCATGGGCCATCGTCGTCTTATGCATCGTCGGATTCGTCCTCCTGCTGATTTTAATCAGCTCCGTTAAAATCGTCCGTCAAACCGATAAATACGTCATCGAGAGATTGGGCGGTTACCTCACCACGTGGGGTGTCGGTATCCACATGCTCATCCCCTTCTTTGATCGCATCTCGCAACGGGTGTCGATGAAAGAACAAGTCCGCGATTTCGATCCCCAGCCCGTCATCACCAAGGATAATGTCACGATGCAGATCGACACCGTCGTCTTCTTTCAAGTGACGGACCCCAAATTATATTGCTATGGCGTCGTCAATCCGCTTTCGGCGATTGAAAACCTGTCGGCGACAACCCTCCGCAACATCATCGGTGATTTAGATCTCGATGAAACGCTGACGTCGCGCGATATCATCAACGCGAAAATGAGGAGCATCCTCGATGAAGCCACTGACGCATGGGGCATCAAAGTCAACCGCGTCGAAGTCAAAAACATCCTCCCCCCGAAGGATATTCGCGATGCGATGGAAAGGCAGATGCGCGCCGAGCGTGAACGCCGTGAAAAAATTCTTTTAGCGGAAGGTCAGAAGCGGTCCGCGATTCTCGTCGCTGAAGGCGATAAAGAATCGGTCATCCTGAACGCCGAAGCCCAAAAAGAATCGGCCATCAAACACGCCGAAGGCGAAGCTCAAGCCATTCTCGAAGTCAAAAAAGCCGAAGCAGAAGGTATCAAACTGATCCGCGAAGCCGAAGCTGCTGGTTTGGAGATGCTGAAGAGTGCGAAGGTCGATCAGGCCGTCTTGACCCTCAAATCATATGAAGCTTTGGCAAAAGTCGCCGATGGTCAATCAACTAAAATCATCATTCCGACCGATTTGCAAAATGTCGCTTCGCTTGCGACCTCGGTCGCTGAAATCATCAGAAAGTAATTTCGATTTAGCGCCCTCGTGAAATTTTAATTTCACACCGTCTCAGACGGGGCGCTTTTTCTTTGTTCTGATGTTATATATGTGTAAAAAATGTATTTACTGATCCAATTAATTCAGTATTATGGTGATAGAAGTACTGTTTGAAAGGGAACCACAATATGAAGCAGAAAGCACATGGCTCGAAAGCGTTGGTTTTGGTCGGTTTGTCGGCACTATTAATGGTCGGTTGTGGCGGTGTCGCAAGCGATTATGACATTCTCAAAAGCGAAGCGGATGCTAGCGGCGAAGAAGTGCCGTGCGGAGAATATGACAATAAAAAAATTGTCTTCGCCTATGGCAATGCGCGAAACACGAGCGAAGAAGAAGCTCTTTATATCGCTCTTGATTATGGTAGCTCCGCCGCGTCGGCCCGCTATTTTGCCGACCCCGAGGAGCAGCTCGTCTTCTTCCCGGAGCTCGGATCAGGCTTTGTTGAAGGGGGCACCGTCTCGTTTGAGTACGAGGCGACCATCGACCTCGAAGCGGGAACATCTTCCGATGTCGGAAACATCGTCAATCAAAGCGGTACGGCCACGGCTAATGATATCGCTTATGTTAAAGACTTTCTCGACGCTGCCGTCGATGGTCTTCAGAGTTTTTTGACGCAGTGCCACTCTGCCGAACAGCGCGGTGAGACATGGGTTATCGAGCGGCTTGAAAATATGGGCTATGTCTTTACGGTTGTCGACGATGCCGAGACGCTGACTTATATGCAGAATCAAATCAAAAACCAGTATAGCATCGACGTTACAGTGCAGAAGCGATATATGGGCTATGTCACGGTCGAGGAACACACCTGGAACGCTGAAGTAATCGTCTTTGCAAACGAAGAGCAATCCACGGCCTATTTCTACAAACGTTATAATGGCGACAATCACGGAAGTCAATACAGCCATCATTATCGCACCCGCAACGTCTACGTGTTCAGCAACTGGAAAGACGCGTGGATCGAAGTCAGTTCCTCGGCAGCAGATTAAAATTACTTATAAATAAAACCCCGCAAGTTGCTGTGTTCAACTTTCGGGGTTGCGCGTCAGATAAAATAATATTTTATGAGATTAAGCTTTTGGCGTCTCTTCTTTGTTATCGATAGGCGCGGATTCAAACGGTTTTTCTTCTTGCACCTTTGGCTCTAGTTTTGGCGTCTCAGCTTTTGGGGCGGGGGCCGGTTTGACGGGCTTCACCCATTCGGGGACTTCGAGCTTAGCGATTCGCGCCTCGTCTTTTAAAACAAAAGAGAACAGAAGGATGGGGGCGAGGCCAAGGAAGACGAAAAATGTCGGAAGTAAAGCCGCAACCAATAAGCCGTTGCGGAATTGCACCGCCCACACAATTATGATGACCAACGTGATTAATACGCTTAAAGCCAAGCCGCCTAATGCGACTAAGACGACGATGTTGTGAATTGGTCGGAAATCGGCTTTTTTGTAGAAAGCCATCAATGTCAGCGAAGTGGCGAGCAAGAGCAACGGCCATGTAATCGTCAGCAGGTAGGCAACGTTTGGAATGTCGCTAACCAATCCGTAGCACAAGCGCCCGATTTGGAAAACCAAGATCGCTCCGGAAACGATCGCCATCATTTGGCCGAGGTATATCAGCCCGCGATTTTCGTGCCTAAAGCCGAAAGGCACTAAAAACAAACCGACGACTAACGGCAAGGCGAAGATCATGCCTTGCGCTGGAATGACGGGATCGACATCAGCGATTAAGGCATAGAGGATGTTGTAAAGGAAAACGAAACCGAAAACACCTATGCCTATATAGGATACCAGCGACAACGTTTTGTAATTTTTCAAATTCATCAAAAATTTCATATGCATTACTCCTCGATATTTACATAATAGCAACGATTATTGCTCAATTAAATAGAAAAAGAGCGATATTATCTGGAAAATCACCAAATTCGGCATATTGTAAATATTACTAATAAATGTTACATTTACTGTAGTTAGTAATCACTAACTCCCCCAATAATCTTTTTAGCGTATTGAGGAAGGCTGGTGATATTTTTATTGGATGAGGATCACAATTCGAATGTCAAACGCTGCTTTTAACTTGTTAAAGGAGTAGAAAAATTATTATGAAATGCAAACATATCGGAATTCTATTGACTCTTTTCGGAACCTTGGTTTTGGCCTCTTGCGGCGAACCGTCGACGTCGACGTCCAATAGTTCGCCAACCGACATCTCGAGCAGCGAACCGGAAATTGAAATTACGCCTATTTCCGCGATTCGTGAAATGGATGTCAACGCGGAAGTCAATGTTCAAGGCGTCGTCGCCAATCTTAATTACACGGGTCAATCGACGCCCTATGTCGTTGGCTTTTGGCTCGCCGATGCGACGGGTAGCATCTATATCTATGGCGAGAGCGTCGCCGTCCAAGTTGCCAAAGGCAACAGCGTGATTCTATCTGGTTCAAAAGCCTATTATATCCCTGAGAATGATACCGGTTCGGCGACCGCGACCGGCTATGTCGGAATGCAGCAGTTAGTCAACCCGCAATTAATTGATTTGGAGGCGACGACCAGCGCGATTCCGGAGACGGCCATTACCGAACTGACGATTGCGGAAATCTCGGATATTCCTCTAGCAGAAGATATTACCGGAAATATCTACCGCATCGAAGGGCGCTATCATCGCCACGATTACACTTCGTATGTCAATTACACAGCCGACGATTTAAACCGCGTCGACAGCCTTTTAGCTTATACCCAATCAAATGGGAAAGATTACTATTGGACCGATCCGTATGATGGCAAGACGATTGAGATGCTCATCATCATCAGCCTCGGCAAACCCGGCGTCGGGCAGTGGCGGATGAATCCCGTGGCCTTTTTTGACGAAATTACCGTGGCGCATCTTCAAGAAGCCGAGTACGGAGCGGAGCGCGCCCTGGCCGAAATCGCCGAGAAGTACGAAGTCGAAACGACGAAAGAAGTTACCATTGAAGATGAATTATTGAGCGGATTAGAAAGAGAATATACCTCCACATCACCGAAAGTGACGATTTCGCAAAGCGAAGGCAAGAACGTTTTGGTTTTCCACGTCGCTGTTCTCGGAACGTTTGAACTGACGGCCACGGCGACGTATCAAGGCCAGAGCGCCAGCGCCTCCAAGACGATTATCGTCCAGGAACCAAATGATTATGATGCGATTACTCTGTATGAAGCCAAGACCCTCGAGGATGGAGCGGTTGTAACCGTTCAAGCCATCGTCGCCTGCGTCACCTACAAGAGTTCGATGACTAAGCAGGGTTTGTTTTTAATCGACGAGACAGCGACCTTATTCGTCTACAATGGTTCGGCGACGCAGGCTAATTTGGCGGCGGTCGCAAACGGCAATAAAGTGGTGGTGACCGGCACGCTTACTCACTATATTAAAGATGCCGGAAACGCCGCGGCCGAGAATTATGCGGGCGACTGGCAACTTATGGAAGTCACCTTGGACAATCTCGACACCAATGTCTATGAACTGCCGACCGCTCCGATTATCGAGAGCACAATTGAAAATATCGTCGCCACGCCGCCGTCGACCAACATCTCGAGTCTGATGTATCGCGTCGCGGCCAAGGTCGTGAAAAACGCCAGCGCATATGCGACATCTTACGATTTAGTCAGCTCCGGCGATCCAACCAAAAAGTTGCCGCTTTATTCGCAGAACAGCGGCGGCGACTTCAGCTGGCTAGATTCGTACGTCGATACCTACGTTTATATCTATGTCGGCATTCAAAATCTCAACCTGCGCTCGGCCGGTTCCAATTGGCGGGGACTCCCGATAAAAGTTCTCGGACTGGTTGAAGAGTAGCCATTTATCATAAAAACGTCAAGCATCCTTAACAAGGGTGCTTTTCTTTATAACGAATGATTGGCAATTAAGGTATAATAATTGCGCTTATGAAGGGCCAGATCATCACCGCTAAGTGCGTGGATTTATCGTTTGAAGGAAAAGGTGTCGCCAAGTTCAGTCAAGGCGTCGTCTTTGTCGATGGCCTTTTTCCCGGCGAAGAAGCCGAGGTTGAAATTACGTATACTCGCGCGGGCTCATCTTTTGGAAAGATTCGGAAATTATTGACCCTTTCCAAAGATCGAATCCAGCCTCGTTGTCCGGTGTGCACCGCGTGTGGGGGCTGTCAATGTCAACAATTGAGCTATGATGCGCAGTTGGCCTTTAAAAAGGATAAAGTCAAAAGCGCTTTGCATAGAACGGCGAAGATAGACGTCGAGGTCAATGACCCGATCGGGATGGGCGACCCCTATTTCTATCGCAACAAAACGCAGATGCCGGTCGGTGTCGACGCCAGCGGAAAAATCATCTCCGGATTTTATAAAGCCAATTCGCACGTCATCGTGCCCATCGAAAAATGCTATATCGAAGACGAGCGGTCCGGCCCGATCATAAAGACGATCCGCGATTTGATGAAAGAAATTCGCGTCGAACCATATGACGAAGACAAGCGAACCGGCGTCATCCGCCACATTTTGATCCGCACGAGCTTCTATAAGAAGCAAGTCATGGTGGTTCTCGTCACAAATGTCAACAGCTTCCCCGGCCAGAGAAATTTCGTCAATGCGTTAATCGCCAAACATCCCGAGATTACGACCGTCGTTCAAAACATCAATAAACGCGACACCAATGTCATCCTCGGCAATTACGAAAACATCCTCTATGGCAAAGGATTTATCGAAGACTCTTTGCTTGGGATCAACTATCAAATTTCATCAAAGTCTTTTTACCAGATCAATCCTCTTCAAACCGAGAAATTATATAAGACGGCGATTGAAGCTGCCAAGATTACCCGAGATGATGTTGTTTTTGATGCTTATACCGGCATCGGGACAATCGCTCTTTTAGCGGCAAAACACGCGAAGCACGTCATAGGCGTGGAGATTGTCTACCAAGCCATTCGCGATGCGGCGCGGAACGCCAAGCACAACGGTATCGATAATGTCGAATTCCACGCCGGCGATGTCACCGATTACGTGGAGCAGATGCGCGCATCAAAACAAAAAATCGATGTCGTATTTTTGGATCCACCACGCAAAGGTGCCGAGGAGCGCTTTCTTCAAAGCGTTCTAGCACTCGAACCAAAACGTATTGTCTATATTTCTTGCGAACCTGAAACCTTAGCCAGAGATCTAAAAATCTTATCAGCTAAATACAGCATAAAAAGCATCCAACCAATCGATATGTTTCCGCAGACGCATCACGTCGAGACGGTCGTTTGCTTATCTCATCAAATATAAGAAAAAGCAGATATGTCATCCATGTTTTTAATCGGACCTATTTTCGGTCAAACGGGTTCTTTTTTTATTGCTGACATTGCTTTCTATGATATGGCGGATTTAGTCAATATTGCATGGTTCACTGCAAGAGATTAGATAATGTAAACTTCGCGATAGGAAGCATATGCATCGGTTATAGGCATTTAATCTATAATTTAACGGCAAAATAAAGCCCGAATATGTTTACAAAAATTATAGTATAAATTGCCGATAAGTAATATAATATGAGTGTCGGAGGTTGCTTATGAAATACTTATCAACAAAAGAGATTTCAAGATTGTGGGGAATAGCAGAGCGAAGCGTTCGCGATTATTGCACAAAGGGTCGTGTTCAAGGAGCAATTCTAAACGGAAAAACTTGGGTAATTCCTGAAAATACCGCCAAACCTTCAAGACAAAAAAGACATAGCAGCAAAGTATCGACTTTACTGGAGATTCTCCAAAGAGAAAAAGAATCCAAACTCCGCGGTGGCATTTATCATAAACTTCAAATTGAAATGACTTATAATTCAAATCACATTGAAGGAAGCACACTCACTCATGATCAAACTAGATATATTTACGAGACCAGGACAATCGGAGTCGCAAATGGAATTACGAATATTGATGATATCATTGAAACGGTGAATCACTTCCGATGCATAGATCTCGTTATTGATGCTGCGAAAAGCAAACTGAGCGAACCTTTTATTAAGCAACTTCATCTAATTCTTAAAACAGGAACAAAAGATGCTGAACAGCCTTGGTTTATGGTCGGCGGTTATAAGCTTCGACCAAATGAGGTTGGAGGTCGCAAGACCACTTCTCCCGATAAGGTCAAAGAGGAGACGAGGGCTTTGTTGGGAAAATATAGCGATAAGCAAGCAATTACTATCGAAGACATTATTGAATTTCACAAAGACTTTGAATACATCCACCCATTCCAAGACGGAAATGGAAGAGTGGGAAGATTAATCATGTTAAAAGAATGTCTCAAACATAATATTGTCCCGATATTGATATTGGATGACTTTAAACAATTCTACTATCGCGGCCTTTCAAAATGGAACGAAAGCAGAGGCTATTTGCTTGATACGTGCCTTCGTGGGCAGGATATTATGAAAGGATATTTAAATTATTTTCATATTAATTACTAGGCGCTATTACTCATAAGAATCCGAATATCTATTTTGATACCTACCAGCATGCAAAGGCCATTTCGCTATTTGCTTGATATTAGGAATATGTTCTCGGTCTAAATTCCTAGAATTGCCTTTCGTCTTGTGCTGCGGCACGGTCAATATTTTGAGCTCATACTTTGCGAATATTTCTCCTTGGCACAGCGAGACAATTGTTTGTTTATCTCTTAAGAGATAGGCGTAATCATTAATTAAATCCATATTTTGTAATCTGAATCATTTTCCGATCGAAAGGGCCTTTTCTCTATCTAAGGTCCAACTAATGATGTGGTAGGCATGCGCCCTAGTGCGGTGCTCGCCATGTCAAAACAGTTGTGGGTATGCATCGCAAATAAATAACTGCGCTGTTTGAATATGTTGAAAATAATCGCATTAAGCGGCTTTATGGGATTCTCGGCTGCCATGTTATTGGGAAAACAGCAATAGAACTAATTTTTAATCGGTAAATTCTTCTTATCTTGATACATCAGCTGATCGAGATAGTTGATGAACTGCTCCATCGTCTTCTTTTCTTTGCCGTCGTAGAGCGCTCCGCCGATGCTGGCGGTCAGTTCAAATGGATAGACGTTTTTCGTGTTGTACTTGTCGATATCGGCCTTTAATTTCTCAATCGTGTGCCGAAGCGCAGCATCGTTCTTTACTTCGACGATAATCATGAATTCATCGCCGCCATAGCGGGCGACGATATCGTTGATGCCGACCGATTTTTGCAATACTCGCGCAAAGTCGATTAAAGCCCGGTCGCCGATAAGGTGTCCGTACATGTCGTTGATCTGTTTATACCCATCGATGTCGAGCATGATGCCGCCGAACTGGCGGTTGCTCTCGCTGATTTTCTTGCGGAGGATATCTTCGAGGTGGCGACGGTTGAAGGTGTTGGTCAGGTAATCCATGCGCAGGTTGTCGTTTTGAATGCTGATGAAGACGAGCAAATCTGCGACGACCAAAGTCGGGAGAATTATCGAATACCCGTAAATTAGCGATGATAAGACGGTGCCGATGAGCGGGGCGGCGGGGAAGAAGATAAAAGCGTTGTATTTCCGCGTATCGATTTTGTGCCGATTGACGATCGTGAGACCAAAAGAGATGAAGAGCGGGATGACTGTCCACAGAATTGAAAGTGCAAAGTAATCACCGCGGGTATAGACGTTATTGGCATCGATCGAATAGTAAAAACCAAAAAACAAGTTAAAGATCATGATGGCCATGTGAGCAGCGAAGAAAATGAAAATATAAACCATATATTTTTTGATGACGGATCTCGTCCCGTAGACTTGGTACATGACGTAGATGAGCCACAGAATAGGGGTGATGGGATTAAGCGCGAAAAGAAGGAAATTGCCAATTGCATTCAGGGCTGGAACACTCACAGCCGAGTCCCCATCCATCCGCCCGAGGATATCGACGGCGAGCATCCCGATACCGGTGATGAGAATCAAGCGGAAAATACGGGACGCGAACATCCCGCCTTTGCACGTTTTCAAGTGTGCGAAAAGCAAGACGAACAAAATGCTGATGCAGATTAAGTTGATGACTAGATTTCCAAAAAAATTCACGTCTTCCTCACGCCTCGAAAAATGTTTCCATTTTTATTATGATAGCATTTTCTTTGATTGAACATACAACCAATTATTACTGACATACTATACCCCCTACTCGATTTATACATAAAACGCCAGACATCATCGCCTTTTTCCTCTTTGCGAAACGCCGCTCTTCGCTTATTATATAAGTGATAAATTGCAATGCTGAAATCTGATTTAGTCGCCCCCTGTGGGATGAATTGCGGCCTTTGTCTATCTTTTCAATTTCGCGAATACGATCTCAATCGGCACGGCTTTCATCGGCGTTATTGCCCCGGTTGCATCCCGCGCGGCGAAAACTGTTCTTTCATGGCCAAAAGCTGCGAGCTTTTAAAAAAGGGCTTAGTGCGCTTTTGTTTTGAATGCGAGCAATTTCCGTGCCCGAGATTAAAGAGATTAGATGAGCGATACCGAACGAAATACCATCTGAGCATGATTGAAAATCTTCAGCACATCAAGGAGCGGGGAATGGATGATTTTCTGGCGAGCCAAGAGAAGCGGTGGCAGTGCCCGAACTGCGGTCAGGTGGAATGCTGCCACACCAATTCGTGCCTGGCTTGCGACGCATCCTCGTTTTTGCTCAAATACAAGGGGAAATAGAAATATGACCACCAATGAAGATATTCAAGAATATAGCCGCCAAATTAGGAAAGGACAAATTCCGGAGGCATATCGCGCAATCACGAAATTTATGGCTGGTTTTAAAGCGCATCTCGAGAAGAAATATCCAACCCATCTAGCCAGCGCGCTCTACCCCGGCTACCTCGATATGACTTACTTCGCCTTTACGCCCCCTGTTCTCGCGACAAAAAAACTCAAGATTGCCATCGTTTATCTGCACGCGCAAAACGCGTTTGAAATTTGGCTGTCAGCCGTCAACAAAAACATCCAGTCTCATTACATTCAAGCTCTCGCGAACATAGTTGGGAGATACAAGCTCTCCTCGTTTCAACCCGGTGTGGATTCAATTGTTGAACTGCGCCTGCCCGATGAACCGAACTTTGATCACGTCGATCAACTGGAGAGCGAACTCGAGCATTCATTTAACGCCTTCCTAAATGATATGCTGGCCATCGTTTTCTAAACCGAGATTTTACGCGATGAGCGCTTTAGCCACAATTTGATCAACTGAATCGATAACGTTACATTCTTGACATAATGTCATATTTTTTCCATAATCAAAAGCACACACAGGGCGAAGCGGTTATCTAAGGAAGCAGTGGGCACTTGCAATGGACAATAACTACGAATCATGGTCAAAAGACCACCTCGTCGCGCATCTCAGGAAACTCGATCGTTTTAACGGGGAGCTGAAAGATTCGATTTTGCTAAGCAATTCGCTCTTTTTGGAAGAATTCCGCTGGGCCGGAAACCTCGGCCAATGGTTTTGGTATTACGATGAGAACAAGATCTTATTCAATGATAAAAAGACGATGACTTTAGGATATGATCCCAAGGAAATGGGCGAGACTGGTTTCGAGTTTTTCACGAGCAAGATCCACCCTGACGACATCAATCGGGTCATGGAAAATATGAGAAATCATCTCCATGGCACAAGCCCGGCTTACGAAGTCGAATATCGCATTCGCCACAAAGACGGTCACTATGTCTGGTATTACGACCGCGGTACAGTTGTTAAAAGAGATGAGCACGGCCAACCCCTCTTATTGCACGGCGTCGTCTTCGACATCTCCGAATCCAAGAAAGTTGAAGAGCGGCTGCAGTACCTCGCCGAACACGATGCCTTGACCGGCATCTATAATCGCCGCATGCTTTTTGAGCACCTGCAATCGTGCCTTGAAAAGAAGAGCAAAGACAAAACCCTCTTCTCACTGATCATGTTTGATATCGACCGCTTCAAAAACGTCAACGACCGCTTTGGACACCTCATCGGCGACGATACATTAGTGCGCCTGACGCAACTCGTCGAAGCCAACAAGCGGAATGGCGATACTTTTTATCGCTATGGCGGCGAGGAATTCTTCTTGCTCCTTCCGGAGACCGACCTTCAAGGGGCGGTGATACTCGCCCAGCGAATTCACGAAGCCGTCAGCAACGAGACCTTCTCGGTCGCCAAAAAAGTGACTATCAGCATGGGCGTGGTCGAATTTATGGACAAGGAGTCCATCGATGATGTCATCAAGCGCGTCGACGACTTGCTCTACGACGCCAAACACGACGGGCGCAACACCATCAAATATTAAACGGGCATTGCATATTATTCGCGAGCACCTCACCAAATTAGTCGGCTGGGTTCGAGACCTGGAGACTAACAAGGTCTACGTCAATGAGCGCCAAGCGGAAATAATCGGCTTTACCATCGATGAACGCAAACCGCTGACGGCGACATGTATGCCGACACGCAACAATGCAAGTCAAATCACCAATAATCATTTTTCTTATCGTTATCCGTGAATCCCTTTAGGCCCTTTCGTATAATCATCGTAGAAGGACCGCGAAGAGGAAGAAAAATGGAAGTAATCAAATATCAAAATGTCGAATTCAAAAAAAGCGGCTGGGGCGTCAAAGCCAGACCGCTGGTCAGCACCCCGGAAATCAGCATCGTCAATCTCGTTTTAGAACCTGGTGAAGTCGTCCCGGCTCACAAGACGCCGGTCAACGTTCATTTTCAAGTCGTCGAGGGGCGTGGGACAATCGCCATCGGCGATGAGTCGATCGTCGTCGAAACCGGCGACATCGTCTTCAGCCCTCTGCACATTCCGCATGGCTTAGAGGCAAATCAAAACAGCGTGTTTTCCGTCTTTGTCATCAAGGCGCCAAACCCCGGCATGAGCGCCATAAAGGGCAAGTAAAATGGAACGCAAAGCACTTAAATTAGTCAATGGTTATCAGACGACCGATGGAGCGGGCGTCAACCTCGTCCGCGTCCTATCGCGCAACACGGTTGCTGATTTCGACCCGATATTGATGCTCGATTCCTTTGATAGTCAGAACCCTCGCGATTATATCGCGGGCTTTCCGCTCCATCCCCACCGCGGCATCGAAACGATATCATATATCTACCGCGGTAAAATGGTCCATAAGGACAGCCTCGGCAATGAAGATATGATCACGGACGGGGAAGTCCAATGGATGACGGCCGGATCAGGTATCATGCACGAGGAGAAACTCCCCGCTTCCGAGCGGATGCTCGGCGTGCAGCTGTGGCTCAATTTGGCCAGTAAAGACAAGATGGCTGCGCCAGTTTATTTAGCAATTAAAAGCGAAGAAATAAAGGAAATACCATTGGCAAATGGTCACCTCCGCCTTCTTGCGGGCTCCTACGAAAACCATCGAGGTCATCAAAGCAAATACCAGCCCTTGGATTATTATGATATTCATCTCAATCCCCATTCAACTTTGACGATTATGACTGGAAAAGAGCGGGCCATTATGGTCTTCACTCTAGTGGGTTCAATTCTTATCGGCGATGTCCTCATCAAAGAAAAGACGGCCGTCAAACTGAGCGAAGGCGGCTCTTTAACCATCAAAACAACGGAGCAGAACGCCCAGATTCTCTATGTTAGTTCCACAGCCCTCAACGAACCCGTCGCGTGGGGTGGACCAATCGTCATGAATACCAGAGAAGAGCTGTACAAAGCCTTTCGGGATTTAGATGAAGTGACCTTCCTAAAGCAAGGGATTACCTACTGAGACATCGAGCACTCGTCAGCTGTCAATTGCAATTGATTTGTGCGAGTGCTTTTTTATTTCTAGCCATCTCTATTTGCTTTAGAATGTTGGTAATAAGCGATTGAGGGTGTGGGCTATGACCGGAAACATTAAAAAGCAAGCGATTCTCTTCCTCATCTTACTCGGCATTATCAGCTTGCTGTCGGATTTTACTCACGAAGGAGCGCGCAGCATCTACGGACCCTTCCTCGGCTTAATCGGGGCATCGGCCTTTGTCATATCGTTTACTTCCGGTCTCGGGGAATTTATCGGTCAGGCTCTGCGCATCGCGACTGGCGTCATCGCCGATAAGAGTCAAAAATACTGGCTGATGATGTTTCTCGGATATGCTTTAAACTTATTGGCTATTCCCTTGCTGATGTTTGTCGACGCTTCGATTTGGCAAGTGGCTATCGTCTTGATTCTGATCGAAAGAGTGGGCAAAGCCATACGGGCGCCGGCGAAAAGCGCGCTCGTCTCATTTACCACTCCCCACCTCGGAGCTGGCAAATCTTTTGCCATTCAGGAAGTCCTCGACCAATTTGGCGCCTTTCTCGGACCGCTCTTTGCGTTCGCTGTTTTGAGCCTGAATAAGGGCAGCGCCCTCAATGGCTATCAGATGACCTTTGGCTTTCTCGGCATCTTCGCGATTGCCACCATAGTCATCCTCATCGTCTCGTGGAAAAAATATCCGAATCCCGAGCAATTTGAAACCAGAACCAACTTTCGCAGTTTTAAAGGTAACAAAGCATTTATTTGGTATATGGTGGCCGTCAGCTTTTTGGCCTTGGGTTTTATCGACTACCCCTTGATGGCTTTTCATATGGAAGCGAGGGGATTAATCACCGTCAATTACGTGCCCTTGCTCTATGCTCTGGCGATGGGCGCCGACGCCGTCGCGGCCCTCATCTTCGGTCACATGTTTGATAAATTTGGCATTAAATCGCTGCAGATCAGCACTTTCATCGCCGCTTTTTCGGTGCCGATATTCTTCTTGTTCAACGGCCTCTGGTCAATAATTATCGGCGTCGTCTTGTGGGGCATCGGCATGGGGGCTCAGGAATCGATTCTCAAAGCCGTCATCTCTTCAATTGTCTCTAAAGAGAAAAGAGCAACCGCCTATGGCGTCTTCTACTCCGTCTTTGGCCTCGCCTGGTTTTTCGGTTCGGCATTGGTCGGCATCGTGTATGATTACTCGATATTAGCCATCGCCATCTATTCCTTCGCCATGGAGTTGGGCTCCGTCATCTTCCTCTTCATCTTTTCGCGAGCTCAGAAAAAGGACCAGCAACAGCTCGAAGAGCAAACGCGATAAAAGCGACCTTTCCGCCGATAAATATCGACGTTCTGGAATGATGAAAACGTTCATGTGATTAGACTTTTTCACAACGCGCTTTTTGTCGATTGCCGCTTTGCTTCGTCCCCGCGAAGGCATAGAATAAAATAAGAGTCGTTTAAACTAGAGGAGACACGCCATGGCCAATTACGATGTTGTGATTGTCGGAGCCTGCACCGCGGGCACTTATTTTTCGAATTTGCTGGCCGAGAAAGGTTTGAGAGTTCTCGTCATCGATCAAGACGGGGAAGCCGAGTTGTCCCGGCGCTTGGATATTTTTCATTTCACGAGGCAATCGTTTAAAGATTATGGCCTCGAAGAATCGAGAGTGGGCGACCCTGAATTCGTGCATAATTTTAATCTCGTCTATTCGAAGTCCGCGCTCGACAATCACCTCAAGAAAAATTATTTAGAAGTAGCGGTCATGCACCTCCCGCTCTTTATTAAACGGCTGCGGAATAACGCCATCGAAAACGGAGTCGAATTTCGCTTTCAAACCGCTTTTGACCATCTTCTCTATGACGAAAAGAAACGCATTAACGGCATCGCGACCAAGAGCGGCGAAGAAATCTTTGCCCGCCTCGTCGTCGACGCCTCCGGCATTCCCTCCGTCGTCAGGAGGTCGATCAAGGATCCATTCGTCGAAAACTTCGAAATCGGTCCGAGAGATAAATTCTATGTCCTCTTAAAATATGTTCAGCTCTTAAGTCCGAGCGACAAAGTTGAATACAGCACGAGTTGGCCTTATTTCAAAGGCTGGATCGCCCCTCAACATCACGCGAACGGGGCCATCGTCGGCGTCGGCGCGAACCTCTCGTTTGAGTACGCTCGCAAGTGCATGAACAAATTCGAAAAGAACATCCACCTTCCGAAATACAAACTCCAATATGAGGAGACGGGTTGCACGCCCTATCGGCGGCCGCCCTTTAGTTTTGTCACGGATGGCTTTTTAGTTATCGGCGACGCGGCTTGCTTGACGAAGCCGATGAACGGCGAGGGCATCACCTCCGCCTGGGTCCAGTGCACACCAGCTGCCGATGTCGTTGCGGAAGCCTTAAAAGACGGCAATTATCCGACGAGAGAAGCGCTGTGGAAGATCAATACTTTGTACCAGCGGGGCGAAGGAGCGGAATTTGCCAATTTGCGCGCCACCTTAATCGGAGCGGTCAGCATGGCACCGGAAGACAATGATTACATGTTTAAAGAAAGCATCGTCTTTAAGTCTGATGGCGAGGAAGTCGAAGGAAGTGTCACCGGCAAGTTAATCAAAGGCGTTTGGAGCGGCCTCTTCTCATTTAAAGCTCTCATCTCGTTAATGAATTCTTCGAGCTGCGGCAAAAAGCTCGAAAAGCACTATAAGGAATATCCGGATAATCCAAGAGGTTACCTAACTTGGAAGAAAAAGGCTGACCGCCTTTGGAAAAAAGCCGGAACCATGGCTGATTCGATCAAGGATGCATAGGAGGCATTATGAAACCAACAGCAGAGAAGAAAGACAAGAAGTATCACGGGCTAGGCGGTTTTCGTTTCTGGTTCATCGTCATGGCCATGGGTCTCGCCGGACATTTGTGCTGGAATATGGAGAATCAGTGGTTCACCACTTTTGTATACGCGAAAATTGAAGGGAATGTCGACCTCGTCACCTGTATGGTTATCGTCAGCGCGACGGTCACAACCCTTTCCACCTTTATCTTCGGCACTTTGTCCGATCGGCTCGGCAAGCGGAAAAGATTTGTCTCCATCGGTTATATTCTGTGGGGCATCTCGACGATCATCTTCGGCTTGACCGAATATGCGCGGGCTTCCAATATCACCTTCTTCATCTTCTTGTCGGGCTTCTTGGTCGTTTTTACCGATGCGGTCATGAGCTTCTTTGGCTCGATGGCGTTTGACGCCGGCTATAATACATGGGTTAATGACTACACAACTTCGAAAAACAAAGGCCAAGTCGGCGCCGCGCTCGCGGCTATGCCGGTCATCGGCACCGTCCTCGGCACCGTCCTCGGCGGCATTCTCATCGTGATTAACAATCCGACGGCTGGCGATCCGAGCACTCATGTTCCGGCTCTCGATAACTATCAGCTGCTGTTTGGAGTGATGGGCCTTTTTGTTATTCTCGTCGGCATCTCTTCCGTCTTTTTAATGAAGGATGCACCGACGACCAAGCCAAATAAACAAGGTTCGTATTTTATGCAATTCATCGATGTCTTCAATTTTAAAAAATTGAAAGGCAATCCCAATAACAAGGAAATGCTGCTCGCCAATCTCGTCGCCTGCTTCTTCTTCATCCCTTTCAACTTCTATTTCGTCCACATGGGCAACTGGCTTATCTACGACATCGGTTTCACTCCCGATGACATGGGATTAATCGAAGGTATCGCTTTGCTTTTAGCTGTCCTGGTGACGATTCCGTTCGCCAAGCTCATCAATAAAAACAAGATTCCGCTCGTGGCCTTGATATCCGTTCTCGTCAACGCGCTCGGCCTCTTCATCATTTTCTTCTTTGTCAAAGGGCCGGAAAACGCCGACATTCATAATTTGATATCAATCAAAAACTTACCGCTTGTCTTGGCGGTCTTCCTCGTCGGAACAGGCTATGTTTTAATTACCCAAACATGCATGATTTGGGTCCGGGGATTATTCCCCGAAGAAAATCGCGGGCAGTTCGAAGGCATCCGCTCGCTCTTCTTTACGCTGATACCGATGTTAATCGGGAC
Source organism: Bacilli bacterium (assembly GCA_041654095.1). Taxonomy (GTDB): domain Bacteria; phylum Bacillota_I; class Bacilli_A; order RFN20; family CAG-826; genus UBA1424. The sequence goes on along the minus strand of JBAZED010000002.1, from coordinate 9,299 downwards.
TCTGATCGGTGGCGGCATCATTAAATACACGCCTCACCTCATTCAGAACGATATATACGGGAACCCAATCGATGTCCCGCAGGAGAACTTATTTCTCTTTGCCGGCATTTTGGTTATGGTGACCATCGTCCCGCTCGTCGTTGCGTGGCTCGTCTATAATGAGCGGTTGAAAAAGGAAGCTGAATTAGCGCTCCGCAAGAAAGATGAATCAGAAGGAAATTCTGTCGCAGACACTACTGCTTAATCATAAGGGTCAATTAAACTTCGCCGGCTATGCAAGAACGATGTTTTTTTCGTATAATCGCCGCGAAGCGCGTTCCTTTCCTTTAAGACTTAAGGAATGGAATTTCTATCAATTCATCTATCAAGACTATGTTCTGCAGATGACGATTGGCCACGTTTCGTATGCCGCCTCGATCACGGTCACCTTGCTCGATATCAAAACCGGTCAAAAGGAACAAGCGAGCCGGATGCGGTGGCTCTATAATCCCAAGCTCGATATCGATCCCGAAAATGACAGTTGCAACGAATTTGTCGACGGCGATTTTCATATGTCATTTCGCGTTGCTGCTCAGGAGAGAGTTCTGACTTTTAAAGGCAAAGACAAAGCCGGTAAAGATATCGACATACTTCTCACTGTCGAAAATGATGTTCAAAACGAGAAGATGGTCATTGCTACGCCTTTTAAAGAGCGGCGCCAATTCTATCTAAACTATAAAGAGAACTACTATGTGGCGAACGGTCACGTCATCATCGGCGACTTAAAAGTCGACTTTGTCAAGGCGACCGGTCTCCTCGATTGGGGGCGCGGCATTTGGCCGTGCTCCCATGAGTGGTTTTGGGGCAGCGCCACCGCCTTTATCGGCGAAGTTCCTTTCGGATTGAATATCGGCTGGGGTTTCGGCGATTTGTCAAACGCGACCGAAAACATGTTTTTCTACGATAAGAAAGCCTATAAACTGGGAACCTTGGAAATCATGCGCGACAAGGATGACTACATGTCGCCGTGGCACGCCATCGAACAAGACGGCAAACTCGAATTTACCTTTGTGCCGATCTACGACAACTATACCGAAAACAAATTTCTCATCATCGATACACATTGCCATCAAGTCTATGGCTATTTTAGCGGGAGCATTAGAATCCCTACCGGCGAAATCAAGTTTTCGCAGGTCTTCGGCTTTATCGAACACGCCGTTAATCGGTGGTAAAATATTGATAGTATGAATGGTCTTCGCCTCGCCCATCTTTCGGATTTAACTGATATCATGGACGTCGTTAACGACGCTCAGAAGTTTTTAAAAAAGCAGAATTCAGGGCAGTGGCAAGACGGCGCACCGACCATCGCCACGATCGCCGAAGACAGCATAAATGACCGTTTTTACGTTTGGGAAGAAGAGGGCGTAATCGTCGGCATCATCGCCCTCCTCAACCACGACGAAGACTACGACCATCTAACATCCGGTCAGTGGCGGTTTCCCACGCCTTATCTCGTCATCCATCGTTTCGCAGTCAAAAGCGATCATCATTCGCAAGGCATCGCCACAAGCATTCTGAGAGCCGTCGAAGGCATCGCCAAGGGGAAAAGTATTCAAACGATTAGAGTCGATACCCACGAAAAGAATATTCCGATGATTAACTTGCTTGTTAAAAATGGGTTTGAAAAGTGCGGCGAAGTGATGATTGAAGGTACAAAACCGCGCATCGCGTTTGATAAAAGTATCGAAGGATAGCAATGTGGAAATAATGGAGCTTATTCGCCGGCGGCATTCGGTCAGGCACTATCTGGATAAAGCGATTGGAATGGACGTAAGAAAAGCCATCGATGACTATGTCGATGAGCAGCGAAAGCAAAGCAGCCTCAACATTCAAGTTTGCTATGATGAACCCAGAGCCTTTCAAACGCTGCTCGCCCATTACGGGAGTTTTCGCAACGCCGTCAACTACATCGCTTTTGTCGGCACTAAAGAAGAAGAAACCAAGGTCGGTTATCATGGCCAAGCCATCGTTTTAAAGCTTCAAGAAACAGGTCTTAATTCGTGTTGGGTGGCCGTGTCGTACAGCAAGCGGAAAACACCGATTGAACTAAAAAATGACGAAGATATTCTAAGCGTGATTTCTTTCGGCTATGGCGAGGCGCAGGGTGCCGATCATCGCTCAAAGAAATACGCTGATGTCGCGGAAGTCATCGGCGACAAACCATTATGGTTTGATTTAGGCGTTGAAGCCGCTTTGCTCGCGCCGACAGCAGTCAACCAGCAAAAATTTAAAATCATATGCGATAACGGAAAAGTTGCAATCATGAAAAATGGGGTGGGCTTTTATCAGAATATCGATTTAGGTATTCTCCAATACCACTTTGAAGCCGTGACCGGCCAGGAAGTCGAGGTTATTAAATAATATGAGCAATTTTAAGGATCTGCGCATCGTCGACAACTTTTATCAGACATCGGCTTTCTTTCCGATGCCGACCGTCTTGGTCGGTACGCTCGCCGACGATGGCTCGACGAGCCTCGGAGCGTATTCCCTCCTCCAACCTTATTATGTGGCCGGGAAAGGCTATTACGCGATGCTGTTATGCTGCCGGAATTCATCAAATACGGCTCAGCACCTCCTTTCGCGAGGCCGCTGCTCGCTCAATTTTATTCCTGACGACAAGAAATTCTTTAAGGAAGCGGTGCGCCTCGGTTGGCCTGGCGATACGCCGCAAGAAAAAATGAAAGACTGTCTTTTTACGTTAGAAGATGGATTGATGGCTGAAGAGCATCCCGATCAAATCTTTCCAAAAGTTGTCGCCGAGAGCTTTCAGATTTTTGAGTGCACGTGGATGAAAGAGCTCGATGGTGCGGATGCCAATAAACCCGGTCTCCTCGATGGGTACCCAGCTCCTTACCATAACTTTAATGGCATTACCAGCCCGTTCGGCGCGCATTTTATCTTGCGCGTCGATAAAGTTTTGATGAGAGACAAATACTACAACGCCATTATCAATGGCATCGAAGCCAAGTCCTTTCCGCGCGTTCCTGTCGACTATGGTTACCGCGATTCGAAGAGCTTTTGGTATACGCGGTTTACAAAACCTCATGCCGAGAAACTTCCGACCCGCGAAGTATCGATCATTTCGGTTCGCTATGCCGCGGACCGCATTGACCCCGCCATTAAGTTTACCGATGAAGCGTGCGCCAAATTGGTCAAAGTCCCTCGCATCTTCCTGAACACCGCGTTAAAGGGATGCATTTCATGGGCTAAGGAAAACAATGTCCAGTTAGTAACCGCCGAACATATGGATGCCATCAGAGATAAGCGCGCAAAAGAAAAGAAATAGAACACACACGAAAAAAGGCGATGTAGTCAAGCATTACACGCCTTTTTTGTGCGACATATTAAATAAAGTGTTGCTGTGTGTTCAACTAGTTATTTATTTGGACAAGGGGTTTTTTATGGAGGGTTATTTTGCGGTTGATCAGTTCATAAACATACGAAATAGCGAAAACTAACAAAACCATTAAGGCAGCGATAACATAGACATTTAGGAATGGGACATCTTCAATCGGCGGATGCTGCAGATACATCGCGTTAGGCGCGTACAGCCCCGCTGCGGCAAACGTCCAGTTGACGATTAAACCGACCGCCCCGAAGAAAAGAAGCCCGATCGAATAAACGATGACGTTATAGCGATTGACTTTGAAATAGCCGCCGACGAACAAATATATGGAGCCGATCAGCATTGTACTATGGCTTAACATACTCTTGAAAACGCCCCATTCAAAGATTGTTGACGCGCCATGCAAATAGTACTCGGGATAGAACAGAGAGATTAAAGCTCCAAACATTCCGGCGTAAGCGACAATCGTCGAAATATAGCCAAAGAATTTTGTTTTTTTGTTGCCCCATAGGGCGATTATGACTAATAGATACATTGACATATTGCAGAAGTAGATCGGAAACAACACGTTGTCAGCTGCGATTGGCTGTTGGCCGCTTAGAAATTGAACCCACAATGGTGAAACATGAAGAAAAAAAGTTGCTAGGGCCCAAAACTTTAAATAGATATCCTTATACTTTTGGCTTTTGATGAAGCGGAAAGGAAGCCACAGGAAGAGAGCGGTGAGCGCTAGCGAGATAGCGATATAACCTAAGTGAGGTCCGTCGAATAACGAGCCGAGGATGATTATGTTCATAAAAAGAACCCCCTATAAAACGCGTTTTTGATACTGCTTTTTGTATTCTACCAAGCGAATTGTGTAAACACAATTAATTTGGGAATAATCGCGAGATAAACATGTTATAAATATAATTAGGATACCTAAAAAGGGAGCGAGGAGCAATATGAAGAAATTTGAAATGCTGATTAGTTATCTAGTAAAAAACAATGGAGTAGTCGAATTATCGTACTCCGAAATCAAGGAAATCTTAGATGGTGAAGCCGATGATTTCCTTTCCGCTTTGCTTGATGGAGAAGCAATGCTTTACCGAAACAGAAGTAAACAAGCATACTTTAAGTTTTGGAAAGAAGCCGGCTACATCGTCGAAGGCGGTTTCGACAAACTGGGAGTAAAATTCACCCCCCACGTCTATGACATCAAAAACGATGAACCGGTGACCGGGAAAGTCAGTCGCTAATTTGACCGCTGCTGTCGGTGAGTTTTAATAAAGCAGTCTTCTTACCCATTCTGGTAGTGGAGTAACGTCAAAATATTTGCTTTCTAGGCGGCGCATTCCATGAAAATCGGTTCCATAGGATATCAGTAAATTACATTTTTTGGCTTGATCAATGAGATGGTTGCGGGTTTCGGGGGCGTAATAAAAATATTGCGCCTCAATGCCGTCTATGCCGAGACTCATCAGATAACGAATTAGTTCTTCGGTAAACGATAACGGAATACCGACCTTCATGTCGTCTTGAATAATATCGAAGGGATGAGCGAGAAAGGCCAAACCTCCGCATTCGTGAATGATGCGAATTATTTCTCTTGGACCGATGAAAAATATCCTTCGATTTTTCGTTTTTGAGATGATGTTATCAAACGTCGGCCAGAGGCTGTTCGAATATCCTCTCGCGACTAAGAGCTTCGCCACGTCGAGGCTTGTCCAAAAGTCATTGTTTGGTAGATCTTTAGTGTTAATCTGGTACCCAGCTTCTTGAAGCTCGGTTATCAACGCGGTCACTCCCGTCTTCATTTTGACGTGATGTTCCTTTATCTTTTCTTTCATCATATCGACATCGAAGCCATATGCCAAAATATGGCAAGCGGTATAGTTGTTTGCGAAAGAAAGCGGGCATTCCGCGAGCGAGGTTGAAAACTCGACTCCGGATAAAAAGATTATGCCCTTTTCATCGCATCGCTTTTTAGCTTCTTCAAGTCCAGAGATGGTATCGTGATCGGTCAGCGAAATTAACTCAAGACCATCTTCGGCTAGGATATCGATTAATACCGAGGGTGGATTTGCGCCGTCGCTTTGGTTGGAATGACAGTGGAGGTTAGTAAGCATATCAAGAATTAATCAGCGTTTATATCAAATTAAGCTACTCAATATCGATAATAGTCGATAATTGTTCGCCAATCCTATGAATTACTCCGCATACTAAAGCATTCCCCATCATGAAATATCGCGTTCTTTCTGGCATTCCTGTGTTGGTCCAATTGTCAGGAAATTGATTAAGTCTCTCACATTCGACAGGTGTTAATTTTCTGAGTCGTTTTTCTTTTTTGTCCATTATTATATGGGTCGAACGGTTTGTTGTGCTTTCAGAAGTAAGCGTTGTTCTTCCTGGAAGATTCAGATTATCATAAGGGGACATAGCTCCTTCTGAATAACTGTATTTTTGGCCTTCTTTATTTGTTCTTGGAATCGCCTTTCCCCCACGTAAATATTTGAATTTTTCTTCTTGCAAAGGTGTTAGAAAATATCGTTCATCAACTTTTTCTTTTTCAACAATTTTGGATAGAGGAATTGGCTTTTCAAACAAAGGATTAGTTTTTTTAGTATATACAACACCTTTTTTCATATAACCCGAGGCATAAAAAGCGGCTCTGAATTTATTGGAGACCTCTAGCAAATCTTTGAAGCCTTTAACCAATTGTATAGTATTTGCTTTGGCACAATCTTTTTCGACGGGAAAAGCTTTTGCAAATAACCCGTGTGAATCAATTACCATATCTGCGCTCAATTTCGAAATTGTTTTACCATACTTTGTTTTATTATCATAAGCAAAAATATAAATCCTTCTCCTGCGCTGTGGACCTCCATAGTCCGCGGCATTTATTACTCTCCATTCACAAGAATAATCTTGATTAGTTAAACAACGAAGCATCACGCCGTAGTCTCTTCCCCGCTGTTTAGAAGGAGATTTAATCAATCTATCTACGTTCTCTAAGAGCACAAAAGGAGGACGTTTTTTGCCAATTATTTCATTAATTTGCCACCAAAGAACGCCCCTTTTCCCTTCGATGCCTTTTTCTTTAGAAAGACTCCTTGCTACCGAATAATCTTGACAAGGGAAACCACCCACCAAAAGTGTGTGACTGGGTATTTGGTTCTTATCGACAAGCGATATGTCCACATTAGAGACGTCACAATTTTCGAACCTTGTTATATAACAATCGAAAGCATGCTGAAGTTTTGTCGCGGGTTCCCATTGATTGGCCCAAACAAAATTCCATTTGCCGTTTTCGATGGCCCTGCCGTTATTATCAAATTCGGTGATATCATTTAGTCCAACTCGGAATCCGCCCACACCTGCAAATAACTCTGTTACCGTTTTATTCATATTACAAATTTTAGCTTATTTATCATCGCCGATCAAGATATATTTATCAATATTGTTGAACAAATATCTGAAATTGTGAGCTTCGTGCTTCTTTGGTATAATTTCGGTAGGACACTCATGGAAATAAGCAAAAGATACTTAAGCGAAAAAGAGATTCTTGAGACCGCAAAACAACTCGTGAATAAAACCCTCGGTCAGCTTGGATTTGACGATTTTGGAAATGCCGCCAACAAAGGTAATATTGGTTCATTTATTGAAGAAAATGTTTTTGGGTATAAGCCTAATAATGATAACAATCCGGACTTTCTTGATGCAGGAATTGAATTAAAAGTTACGCCAATTAAGCGTAATGAAAACGGAACGTTCTCTTCAAAAGAAAGATTGGTCCTTAATATTATTGACTACTTCGAAGAAGCAAAAGCAACTTTTGAAACAAGTTCGTTTTATAAAAAAAATAAAAAATTGCTTATATGCTTTTACAAATATATTAAAGGCATTCCGGAAACTGATTTTGAATTCACTGCATATGATTTATATGAATTTGAGAAATCGCTGGAGTATAGAACTATTATGCGCGACTGGGAAATAATACATTCCAAAATAGTAACCGGCAAAGCACATGAAATATCTGAGTCAGATACAACCTTTTTGGCCGCTTGCACAAAAGGAGCCAACGCATTAACCAGAAGATGCCAGCCGCACGGTATAGAAGAAGCGAAACAAAGGGCCTATTCATTTAAAACTGGTTTTATGACAAGACTATATCGAGAGATTATTCATAGAATCGGTCCTTATGTTCCGCGCTTTGTTTCCGATGATGAGTGGATGGCCGACACGCTCGAGGAGTCATACAAATCTAAACTTTCACAATATTATGGCAAATCGGTTCCAGATTTAAAAAACATCTTTTCTTTGAAATTCAGTTCCAAAGACATAAATTTTAAAATTGCCCAAAAGATGCTTGGATTAACTGGAAAACAATCATCTACTCAAGAAATGCTGGATTCTGGAATAAAACTGAAAACAGTCAGACTTAATCATAACGGCATTCCTCATGAAAGTATGTCCTTTCCAACATTTGAATTTGAGGAACTAATTAACACGACCTGGGAAGAATCCGATATTAGAGAAAACTTCGTGGATTGGAAACTGATGCTTTTCGTTTTTAAAGATAACGAACATGGGAATCCACACTTTGAAAAAATCGTGTTTTGGAATATCCCAAACCGCATAGTTGACGGGCCAATCAAACAGACGTTTGAATTTTGCGCCCGATTAATTGCGAACGGGGAGGCTCTGTATTTTGATAATCACGGAAGAATCAAGGACCACTTCCCTAAAGAAAAGCGAAATTCCAATGATGTTTGTCACGTGCGACCGCACGCAAACAAAGCAGTTAATGTTTTTCAACTCCCGCTGGCCGATAAAAGCACTGGAAAAACAGCATATACGAAACAATGCTTTTGGTTTAATAAAGTGTTTATTTCGGAAACAATGCTTAAGGGCGAATAGCATTCATGAATAAAATGCATGGAAAAACCTTTAATAAAGTATTATTTACATTTTTTATCAATAATATTCGCGTGGAGAATGTGAGCGAATAAAATCATTCTGATTTTAGTTATGCTAATTGCCTTGCATTATTACTATGACTTCAATAAAATAATAGTATGAGTTTATTATTTGACACCATTTATTGCAAAAGCGATTTGGAAAGACGCACAAGACTTTTTTATGAAGCATACGCAAGCAAATCGTCAAAGATTAATGACGTTTTTATCGATTCATACGGCATTAAATATGAACTTGTTTTTAGAAATAAGCCCTATGAAAGCGCAGTTTACTCTCTTCTAAAACGCTATTACAGAAACGAGTATTATATTAAGAAATCGTTTGTTATTCATAACCTTTCTAATTCGAGTTCGGTCACCTTTACTGAATTTCCTGTTAACGATAGTCGCGCAGACATAGTAAGCATTAATGGGCACAGCGCTGCTTTCGAAATCAAGACCAATTATGATTCCTTGACCAGGCTAGGCAAACAAATTAATGATTACTCGAAATGTTTTGAATACATATTCGTTATTTGCCCTGAAAAGAAAGTTGCTCAGGTAACAAAGCTTATCCCAATTCATTGCGGTATTTATTCTTATAATAGCGCTAGAATCAATAGTGTATTTAAAAAAAATAGGGAGGCACTAATTTCCCCGTTTATTTCTCCGACTGTGCAATTGTGTTCAATTAACAAAGAAGAGCTGCTGCTGCATTTTGGCGCATCATCAAGAAGCGAAGTGGCAGAAAAAAATTCTCCCCATGCAATAAATTGCAAATTCAAAGATATTCTAAAAATTAGATATCTTGATAAGTGGAATGAATTTAGAAATGAATGTAACTTAATTTTGCGAAACTAGTTTTGAATGATTTCTGTAGATTTCTTCTATGTAATGAACAATTGATATGGCTAAAAAGTCAACACAAGTTAAATTTTTGGTGCGCGGCTCAAAGAGAACTTTCTCCAACATTTTCC
>JBAZED010000001.1:0-187650 GCA_041654095.1 Bacilli bacterium | reverse complement strand
ACCATTGTCAAACTCCTCGTCTTTAAAAAAGACGAAAAAGCCAAAATAATCCTGTTGACTCACGCCGGACACCTTCGCATCTACGATTATGCGAATACGCCGTTAACGGCTCGTCTCGGCAAGACATCAGCCATTTATCCATGCTTTAAAAACGACCCTCATTATTTGATATATGCCCGTAAAATCGATTCAAAGGATGATAAGATCGTTTTGCGAGTGCAGGCCAACAATAAAGCGCTCATCGAAGTGCCGGTCGAGGATTTCTACATCACGCCGCGAACTAAATACGCTAAGGGGACAATCACCTTGCCGCGCCGTTCGCATCTGAGCATTGTCTTCCGCGAGGATAATACGCTCATCGATAAGGCGATCGCCGCCCACGAACCGCCAGTCAAAGAGATGCCGATAACCGCCGAGAGCGATGGCGAAAAAGACGAGAATGGAGAAGAGTATAAGCAGATTTCCATCTTTGATGAAGAGGAAAAGAAAAGTAGCTAGGCTAGTTCCCGCATTATCAAAATCATGTTCGACACGAAAATAGTGATTTCAATAACTAAGGCGACACCGATAAAAACGATATCGCCTTTTCCTTTTTTATACCTGAGGAAAAGCGCGATGGCACCAGCCAGCGCCAGCGAGGTGATGACGATGCCAAAGAAGGGAATAAAAAGCGAGACGAAAAGGCCGATGGCCGCCAAAATCATCATGCCATTATCGATCAAAAAGGTGACTAATTTGCCTCTCGCTTCATTCATCAACCTAATTATAGCAAGAAACGAACCACCGTTTTTCGGTTTTTCTTAGTATTTGTCTATTTTTTTACAACTATAATTTGTAAAATAGGAGTATGAATAAACGCCTGATACCATTTTGCGTGGCTAAGAGCATTTATGACATCGAGCCCGCTTTTTTCGAAAAATATCAAGTCGCGACGTTGTTTGTCGATCTCGATAATACGCTCGATGCCTATCATCAAACGCATCCGACGCCGCGGGCCATCGCTCTCAAAGAACGGCTCTCCAAATCGGGGATTGAAATCATCATCGTCTCCAACAACACCTCAAAGCGCGTTTCGACTTACGCCACCGAACTTGGCGTCCGCTATGCCGGCTCACTCCTGAAGCCCTTTTCCTATAAACTTAAAAAGTTTATCGATAAAGAAAAAATCGATATTTCCAAAGCGATGATGGTCGGCGATCAGATCATCACGGATGTCAGCTGCGGAAACGGAGCTGGACTGCGCGTTATCTTAACTGATAAAATCGCCAACGAAGATCAGTGGACGACTCGCTTTAACCGATGGTTTGACCGGCCGCGCCGTCAAAAGATGGAAGCATTAAATCTCTTAGCAAAGTGGGAGGACAAATAAGATGGCTAAATTAAATATTATTCGCCGCTGCTACTCATGTGGAGTCGTTTTGCAGAGCTCAGACCGCGACAAAGAAGGCTATGTCGAAAAGGAATTGCTGCAAGACTTATCGAAGGGCGTCTTATTTTGTCAGAAGTGCTTTCATAGCGAAAAATACAATTTGTCGCCTCGCGAAGCGAGTCTTGATCACGAATTTTTCACCCTTGTCGCCGATGCCCAAGCAACTGATGCCCTCATCGTCTACGTCATCAACCTTTTCTCTTTTGAAGCTGGCTTTATCCGCGCGCTGAACCAGTGGCTGTCCGGCCTTGATATTTTAGTCATCGCAAACAAGCGCGATATCATGCCCGCAGAAGTCGATGATGAAAAACTCAAAGAATATGTCGCTCATCGCCTGCGGGTCGAGAAGCTGAAAGTCTCGGACGTCAAGCTCGTCAGCGCTTCCGAAAATTACAATATGCGCGAAGTGATCGATACGATCAAGGACCTTCGCAAACGGCGCGATGTCTACATCATCGGTCAAAAGCACTCCGGAAAGACGACGCTGATGGAAGCCTTTCTCAAAGAGTATAAAAACGTGAGCCGAACGAACATCGTGACGCAGAATTATCCCGGCACGAATTTAAAAGTTATGCAGATACCAATCGATCAATCGACTTCTCTATACGACACGCCCGGGCTCGGCAACGACAACTCGATTCTCGAGAAAGTCGAGAAGCAAGTCCTCAAGGCCATCGTTCCGGTCAAGCGCGTGGAAAATCGCTCTCTCATCCTCTCGAAAGGCAATTCCCTATTTATCGGTGGGCTCGCTCGCGTCGAGTTGGTGGAAGGAGAAAAAACAGCGGTGGGATGTTACTTTTCCGCCGAGGTTGACATTAGAAAAATCATGATTGCCGAACCCAATAATCAATTTTTAAGAACTTTGAACAAAGGTTTGCTTTTCCCGACATCGAAAAATTTGCAGAGCCTCAAGGATTTTGATATCTATGATATCGTCGTCGATGAAGAAGGCTCGCGCGATATCGGCATCAATGGTTTAGGCTGGTTTTCCTTTATCGGCAACAATCAGACCTTTCGGCTTTTTGTCCCCAAAGGAGTGTCTTTTTATACGACTAGATCAAAGATAGCACATGTTAAACAATAGAGATCGTCAGGAATTATTCGCTTTAAGCACTAAACTTAAAACAAAGTATATTATCGGCAAAGGCAATCTGACCGTGAAGGTTTTGGAGATGCTCGATAAGGCTTTACAAGCCCACGAATTGATCAAGGTCTCAGTCAATAAGAACGCTGATGCCGAAATCGAAAATATCGCCATGACGATTTGCGGTCGCCTGAACTGCCATCTCATCAAAATCATCGGCAAGACTATTGTCTTGTACCGCCAGAAACCGCAGAGGAAGAAGCAATAATGGAAAACCTCGTCCTCTTCGGCGGGGCTTTTGACCCCATCCATAACGGCCATTTGCGCATGGCGAACGCGGCCAGCTTTTTATTGAATGCCGACATCGTTTTCATCCCCAGCCGCAGCCCGCGCTGGAAAAATCCGACAGCCGGGATCGATCATCGCTTAAAAATGCTTAGTCTCGCCATCCGCCAAAACGGCATTTCCGGCACGACCATCTCCAACTTTGAGATCTGTTCCGAAGCCGACATTAATTACACGATTGATACAGTCCGTTACTTTGCCAATAAATATCCGCAAAAACGTCTCTTTCTCCTAATTGGCGCCGACCAAGTCAATCAATTCCATCTCTGGCGCGAACCCGAAGAAATCATCAAGTTAGTGACAGTCGTTTACATGCCGCGCCCCGATGTCAAAGTCGATCAAAATAATGCGGCGCGTTTTAAGATTGAGATCTTGTCTTACAATCACACCGGGGAAGTCTCTTCGACGAAAATCCGCAATTTGCAATCGATCGATCTCCCATCATCAGTTGTCGAATACATCGAAAAACATCGCCTCTATTATATAGAGAAAATAAGCAAGATGATCGATGAGGAGCGATTTCAACACAGCCTTTCCGTCGCTCATCTCGCGCGTTCAATTGCTTATAAAAATGAGCATCCAGAATATAGCAAAGCCTATATCGCCGGCTTGCTGCACGATTTGGGAAAAGGCTATGATGCAGAGCAGACGGTCGCGGTTATGAAAACGCAGTTTAGTGATTATGTTAACTTGCCTGAATTCGCCTACCATCAATTTGTCGGTTCTTACTTAGCCAAAAAAGAATTCGGCGTCAAAGACGAAGAAATTCTCGATGCCATCCGTTTCCACGCGACCGGAAAACCGCATATGAGCCCTTTAGGAAAGATTATTTACAGCGCTGACAAAATCGATCCGCTTCGCGGTTTTAATTCGCGACCCCTCATCAATAAATGCTTTCAGAATTACTATTTAGGATTTGTGATGGTCCTGAGCGCAAATCGCGATTATCTTCTCGCCAATGGTAAAGATATAAATAATCCGCTGACTGATGCCTGCATGCAACTCTATCTTGGGAAGGGGAAAGAAATTGAGTCCAGATAAGTACACAAAAGGAATTTTGACGCTTCTTGAAGAGACCAAAGGGGAAGACATCCAATTGATCGATGTCCGCGATCGCACGCCGTTCAGCGAATATTACATTCTCGTGACGGCGACGAATCCGCGGCAGATGAACGCCATTAAAGACGCAGTCCTCGAAAGGATGGAAAGTTTGAAGGGGAACATCAATCATGTTGAGGGGACGGAGAACTCTGGGTGGATCTTGATCGATGCTTATCACATCATCGTCAACATCTTCTCAAAGGAAGAACGCGAAAGAATCAGCCTCGAAGAAATATTGTCGCGGCGATAAACTTTAACAAATTATAAGAACCGTTTATGACACACGGTTCTTTTTTTATACATTTGCGACAATGGTGGTAATTTTGCATTTCCTACTAAAATACTGAAATCTCATTACGGCACTAACTTCGCATAATCTCCATTATGTTACCCTAATCCCGCTTTTTATTGATTTAATCGTTATTTTTTATCAATTCAATAACAACGCCTTTTTGATAAGAGTTTTTAAAATGAATAGTTTTCCACAATAGAGGCATTATAATTAAATACTAAATATCTACTAATTCGACATTCCCCTATTCTGTTTAAAAACCCTACGTGTATATTTCATCGCATTCCGTCTATAATGAAAACATGACCAGTAAATGCTGTTCTTGCTGTGGAGAATTTACTCTCTCCAAGGGTCTTGATGGCGAGATTTGCCCGATTTGCGGATGGACAAAAGATTCTAAACAAGAAGCCAATCCGCGCCTCAACATCGGCCGCAATAAAAAATCCCTTGCTGAGGCTCGGGACATTTATTTCGCGCATCGCCGCGACCGGTCGTTCTACTAATATTTAAATGTGCTTAGCTCTTGGCCTTGAGCCGGCGCTTGGCAAAATACATCCCTAAATCAATAAGGCCGATCAAGATAATGGCGAACATCGAGATGGCGACTATTCTCGTCATGTCGGCTTCGATATACGCTAGATGGATGAGGCGTCCGAGCCCATCGATGCGGTTCGAGCCGGCGATGATCTCTGACATGATCGATATTTTCATACCGAGCCCGAGGCTCGAGACGACACCGAGCAAGACGTACGGCCTTGAGAGCGGGACGTAGATGCGGATGATGGCTTGCTGGCGCGTGGCACCGTCGATCTTCGCGGCTTCCTTAATTTCTTTGTCGACGTTTTTAATTCCGGTCGCCATCGATTCGTATGAGATTGGAAAGATGATCAAAAAGACGATGATAATCGGTGCGAAAGCCGGGCGCAGCAAAACGATGAGAATCAAAATGACGGCCGCGGTTGGAAGCGTTCTGAGGGTGATGATCAACGGCCGCATAAAATTCATGAAACCTCTGTGAATGCCGGCGATGATGCCGAACAGAGATCCGAGGACAAAGGCGAGGGCGAAACTGATGATGAGTCTCAAGAGCGTTCCGCCGACCGCTAACCACGTCGAAGCAAGGCCAAATAATTCGAAAAAGAGCGGAATTGCGTCTTCCGGCCCTGGAAAAGTTTGTAAGACTGTGGCTTTAACGATGATTGATGTCAGCCACCACAAAAGGAAAACAAAGCCAATTCCGAGAATCGTATAAATTATTACGGCGTTGTTTTTAAGAAAGGCTTTGAGTTTTTTCATCTCTTTATTCACAAATTCAAAAAGAACGAATCATCGAATGCATCGAGATTTAAAGTTTCGAGAAAGACATTGACATCGACCGAATCGGTGCCGCGGACTAAGCCAAAGCCGTTCGGGTTGGTGATATCGGTCTGAATGGTTAACATAATATTTGAATTAAATCCGAATTTAGCGGCTTGTTCTTGCGCGGTACCAAATTCATCAAGCGCCGCTTTGGCGATGGCTGAATCGTCGATGGCGACATCGATACGCGCCACCATTTCATCGACGTAATTATTAAATACTTCAGGATTAAGTTCATAATGGCTGTTCCGCACGAATAAACCCGCCTGCGGAATAGCTATCTGCCCAGTACAATTTTCCCATTCGGAACGAATGTTTTTTGCTACCTTCACACGTCCATAGGTAGCGGCTGCCTGATCGCTCATCGCAATCTTCAAAGCCGGTTGGGCGATAAACACATAATCGACAGGCTGTCCCGAATAGAGCCCGGTTTTCAAAACGCCTAGGGCTTCCGAAACGCTCGGAACGTAAAATGGCACATTCACGATTTCCCAAAATTCGCATAACTTCAGATAGACGAGATCGGGAATCAAATTTTCGCCAAAGGAGACGACGACATCATCCGCCGTCGGCATCGCATCGTCTTCTTTATCGATACTCGCTAAGTAAAAATTGCCACCCGTGATTAGTTTAGCGAGCTTAAAATCGAGATTATTGTCTTTTATGCTCTTAAGAGCATTGATAGAATCGAAGACGATGGCATTATAATAATTCGTCTGAAATTCGGCCAAGACATTGCTCGGCGTTGTATTTGTTTCAAAGTTTGGGCTTTTGCCTTGATCATAAAAGGCCAGGGTCGGAGCCCCCGCTGGTGAAATCGTCCGAACAGTGATCTCTTCGGGACCGCCACAAGCGCTGAGGGCAATGGCAAAAAGGGGCAAGATGATGTTTGGTATTTTCATTATTCAAAGATCTCCATAATTGGCTCGCCGATTTGGTTGGGCGTTTTTTTAAGACCGAAATTCTTCAGGATGGTCGCTCCGATGACGGCGAATGTGTCGCGCTCATCGAGATATCTCCCCTTCTTCATCGATTTAGAATATATCAGGAGCGGCACTTTCTCGCGCGTGTGGTCGGTTCCGCGATGCGTCGGATCGTTGCCGTGGTCAGCCGTCACCATGACGATGTCATCATCTTTTATAACTTTGATGAGCTCGCCGAGTTGTTCGTCGAATTCTTCAAGAGCTTTAGCGTATCCGCGCGAATTGCGGCGATGGCCGTACTCGCTATCGAACTCAACTAGGTTAACATAACATATTCCATCGAAGTCGTGATTTTTGGCTTCGGCAATTGTTTTCTTCATCCCATCGAGATTCGAAACGGTCTTTTGAGTCTTAACTACACCCACCGTATTGAAAATATCGTTGATTTTGCCAATTGCGCTAACCATGAAGCCGTTGTCTTTGAGAATATCAAGGGCCGTGATCCCGGTCGGCGAAACAGCTAGATCGTGGCGATTTGCGGTCCGCTTAAAATTGCTTTTATTCGTTCCGACGAAAGGACGGGCGATAATGCGGCCGACAAAATACTCAGGTTTCATACAAATTTCACGCGCTATGTCACAGCATCGATATAATTCGGCTACACCCGTCGTCTCTTCATGCGCGGCGATTTGCAAAACGCTATCCGCTGATGTGTAGACGATGAGCGAATTTTCGCGCATTTGTTGCTCGCCGAGTTCGACGAGAATTTCCGTGCCGCTCGCAGCTTTGTTGCCGATGATCTCGTGGCCCGTTTTTTCTTCCAGCTCATCGATCAAAGATTGTGAAAAAGCGGTGTCCGTGAACGTTTGAAAAGGTTTCGTGGTATTGATGCCCATCATCTCCCAGTGGCCGGTCATCGTGTCTTTGCCGGCACTCGTCTCGCGGAGGCGAAGCGCATAGGAATGTGGGTGTTCGACGAGGCTAGTGCCTAAGATTGGGGCTAGATTTCCAAGTCCTAAAGAGTCCATGACCGGAACATTCAAGCCCCCGACCGCGCGAGCGGTATGGACGAGGGTATTCGCACCCTTGTCGCCGAATTTATCAGCGTCCGGCATCTCGCCGATTCCAACGGAATCGATGACGATGATGAAGAATCTTTTATATTTGTTCATAGTTGCTCCTTTATTAACAATAAAGATTGTATATTATTTGCGTTTGGCATACAAATCATAAGCATTGAGGATGCGCTTGCTCGAAACGTGAGTGTAGATCTGCGTCGTGGCGATATTCTGATGACCGAGCATCTCCTGAACGGCTCTCAGCTCCGCGCCGTTATCCAGGAGATGAGTCGCGAAACTATGCCTCAAAGTATGAGGCGAGATCTCTTCTTTGATACCGGCGTAGACGGCGTATTTTTTGACTTGCCGATAAAAATACTGGCGCGATAAGGGTTTCCCATAGCGGTTCAGAAAAGCGTATTTTGAATTCTTCCCGACGTTTTTATTGCGAGATTCGTCAAAATATTTGACGAGATATTCAAGGGCGTAATCGCCGACCGGTACGCGGCGCTCTTTATTACCTTTACCATATATGGTAACAATGCCGTGCATAAAATTGATTTGCGCTCTTTCCAAACCGATGAGTTCGCTGACGCGGAGACCGGAGGCGTACATCAATTCCAGCATCGCCTTGTCGCGCATTCCTTCGGGCTTTTCGAGATTGGGGGCCTCGAGCAAGGCTTCAACTTCTTCGACACTCAATGAAACTGGCAGTTTTTTAATCGCTCGCGGGGAAGCGATTTTCGGAACTGAATCGCCGAGTATTTTCTCTTTCTCCAAGAAGCGGTAAAAGTTTTTGGTCGAGGAGAGGCGCCTTAATATGGTCGCATTCGCCCGATTCAACTTGCTTTGGATTTTGATGAAGTCGGTCAAATCGCTGATGAGCAAGTCATCGGTCGATTCTTTCTTCGGAAAGACGCGGAAAAACTGCTTGAGATCATTCGCGTATGCTTCAATCGTCTGTTTCTGAACGCCTTTTTCGACCGTCAAGAATTGAAAGAATAAATCGATCGCATCGTCAATCTTCATCTTGCTCTCCTCTTTTCTCAGCTTCAACTTCGCTAGCGCGAATGAGCATCGGCTTTTTTAATTTGCGGTTTAATTCATTGATGAGCAA
The DNA here is from genome assembly GCA_041654095.1 of Bacilli bacterium. Lineage (GTDB taxonomy): Bacteria > Bacillota_I > Bacilli_A > RFN20 > CAG-826 > UBA1424. The sequence goes on along the minus strand of JBAZED010000001.1, from coordinate 178,942 downwards.
TTTCGTCTCGCTTTCCTCTTCGTGTTTGCGGTAGTCGAAGAGCGACATCTGGATGACGAGGTCGCGGGGATCGATGAGATTTTGAAGCGTGACGCCCACCAGGCGAATCGGCTGCCCTTTATAGTGGCGCTCGAGCAAAGACAAAGCTTTATCAAAGATAACTTCATACTCATTTGTCGGATTTTCGAAAGTTGTCGAACGATTGATGCTCTTAAACTCCGTATCTTTGATGACCAGCTGGACGGTCGATCCTTTTTTGCGCTCGGTTTGGGCCCGCTCGCTCACTTCCTTGGCTAGCGATGCAATCATTTCCTTTATTTCCATAAAATCATTCGTATCGTGCATAAAAGTCGAGCTGTTGCCAATCGATTTTGGATCCCAAGGCTCTAAATCGACCTCATCGTTTCCATATCCGTTGACCCAATCCTTGATGACGAAGAAAAATTTGCCGAGGATCAAGTGCAAATCGGAATCATCAGTGTTGATTACGCGGGCCAAATCGCCAATTGTCTTAATACCCGCGGCTTCGAGTTTGGGCCACGTCTTGCGGCCTATGCCATAAAAGTCGCGGATGGAAAGTGGATAGAGAAGATGCGAAATATCGCGCCTTCTTAAAATCGTCAGACCCATCGGCTTTTTCATATCCGAGGCCATTTTGGCCAAAAATCTTGTCGGCCCCACCCCTATTGAACACTTGAGGCCAGTCTTTTTAAGGAGTTTTTGCTGAAGATCGGTGAAAAAGGCGCGGACATCAGCGATGCCCTGCAAAGTTTCGGTCATGTCGACATAGCACTCGTCAACCGAAGCTTTCTCGACTTTTTTGCTGTATCTGCGTATGAAAGCGAAAAACTCTCGCGATAATAGGCCATAATAGTGAAAATCGACAGGCAGGATGATGACATTCGGACACAACCGCTTGGCTTGAAAAGTCGGCATCCCCGAACGAATTCCAAATTTGCGCGCCGGATACGAGGCTGTCGAAACGATGCCTTTGCGGCCGTCGCCGCCGATGATGACCGGCTTATCGATTAAGTCGGGATTGCGAATTTCTTCGGCGGTGGCAAAGAAAGCGTTTAAATCGATGTGGACAATTATTTTGCTCATCGATTACATTGTAAAGAAAAAAAGGAATAAAAACAATATTATGTAAACCAATATTCATTTATCAGCTAAGAGTTTTATAATTTCGAGAAAAACTTGTTTTGGCAACAATCCGAATTCTTCGAGCTGCTCAATTATTTTGGCCTGGGACACAAACGTATCCGGAACGGAAAAAGAGACGATTCGGCCGCGATAATTTAGATCGCAGAGCTTAGCTTTTATATAAGTGGCAAAACCATTTTCAGTTGCGTATGCATCATAAATAACGATCGTCTGATAATTCGCTAATTGAGCGAGCATTCCTTCGTCATGCGGTTTTAAATACAAGGCATTTACTAAAGTAACATCGAGATTTTCATCGATGATCATCTCTTTTAGAGAGCGGAGCAATTGCCCGACGGCGATGATTGCGACCCGCTTATCACGACCCTCTTTTTCGAGAATCCACCTGCCGAAATCATGGGAGGCATCTCTGATGATGTGATTCTTTTTGAGCAGATCGCGCGGATAGCGAATGAAGAATGGACCGTGGTTTTTAAGTGATTCACTCAAGAGATATTTAGCTTCTTCATCGCTCGAAGGCATAGTCACAATCGTGTTCGGGGTGTTGAGCAAGAAAGGCTCATCATAGAGGCCTTGATGCGTTTCACCATCCGACCCGACCAAACCGGACCGGTCGACGAGAAAGGTTACATTCAAGTTCATGCGGGCGATATCGTGAATAACCTGATCAAACGCCCTCTGCAGGAAAGTCGAATAGATCGAGACGATAGGATGGGTACCGGCCACGGCTAAACCACTAGCTAAAGTGACGGCATGGCCTTCGGCAATCCCGACATCAAACGTCCGAGTCGGATAAGAAGCGAAGAGGTTTTCGAGTCCGCTACCCTTGATGGTGGCCGGCGATATAATGACTAAGTCATTATTGGTTGCCATTTGTTCCGCCAAAAGGTCGCTGAAGAGGTGCGACCACGACAATTCTTTAGGATGGAGATTTTTAGGCGCCCCGGTGGCGATATCAAACGGCGTCGTGCCGTGCCAATATCCGGTGGTATCGTTTTCAGCGTACTTGTAGCCCTTGCCCTTAATCGTCGAAACGTGCAAGACGACTGATTTAGGCGTTCTCTTGGCGCGCATAATGGCTTTTTCAAGAGCCTTAATGTTGTGCCCATCGACGCACCCGATATATTGAAAGCCCATATTATCGAAATACGTCGTCGGGACCAATTTGCTCTTGATGGCGTTTTTGACTCGCGAGGTGAAATTATAAAGGCTATGCCCCAATCTAGTTTTAAACATCAAGCGCTTATAAGACATCTTCAAGCGATTGTATCCCGAGGCCGTCGATAGTTTGGAGAAGAATTTGCCCATGCCGCCAGTCGGGCGGGAAATCGACATTTCATTATCATTTAAAATGATAATAATCTTGTTCTTATTGTGCGAAATATTATTCAAAGCCTCAAACGCGAGACCATTGACGACCGATCCGTCTCCGATGACGGCGACGACATCGTATTTTTCGCCGCGGGCATCGCGAGTTAAGGCAAAGCCTTGCGCAGCGCTCAAGGACGTCGAGCTGTGCCCGGCTTCAAAGCAGTCGTAATAGGACTCACATATCCTTTGAAATCCCGAGACGCCGTTGCGGTTGCGGAGGTATTCGAGCGAGCGCCCGGTCAGTATCTTATGCGTATATGATTGGTGACCGACGTCAAATATTAGCTTATCATGTTTAAAATTAAACATGCGATGAAGGGCGATCGTTATTTCCACAACGCCTAAATTGCTCGACAGGTGACCGCCGTATTGGCTCGTCTTTTCGATGATCTCGGTTCTGATCTTGGACGCCAAAAGATCGAGTGAGGGGTAGTTTAGGTCTCTTAAAAATTCGGGACCATGAATATCCTTTATCTCGACATTTTGAAGTTCTTTGCTGCGTCTTTTTGCCATGCTATTAAGTTACTAAATAAGTACTAAAAATATAAGATTGAATATTTATTCAACTTTAATGATATCGGCTATTTTTGTCTCGGCTTCTTTAAGAGTTTCTTCGAGCGTTTTAATAATAGCTTTGCCTTCTTGGTAAAGAGCGATGCTCTGCTCTAATGGCAAGGTTTTATTCTCGATCGTCGAGACGATTTCTTCTAAGCGCGCCAATAATTTTTCGAAATTGATATCTTTTTCTTTAGCCATTGTTCTTCCTCTCCTTGCCGGAAACTTGCGATTTGATTATACCATCGTTGACCGTCACGATGACATTTTGCCCTTGATCAACTTTGTTGATACTATCGATTACTCTACCACCTTCGTCGGTCATTATCGAATAGCCTCTTTGCAAAACTCCATACGGAGACAGCGCTTCGAGCCTCTGCCGATAAGCTTTTACTTCGCGATTGGCGATAAGATAGTTATTCCTAATCGCGTTGACAAGTCTAATGCGCTTTTCAGCGACATCCCGGGCCTTATTCTCATAAATCGTCTTGGGGTCCATGAAAAAAGAACGTTTGGAAAGGAGGTCAAGCCGCTCGTGAAGGGCTCTGACTTTACTTTGTAAAGCGAGATTCATCCTCTCAAGTGAGGCATCGAGATTCTCGTATATTTCGCGCTTATCAGGAGTGGCCAGTTCGGCGGCTCCCGTCGGCGTTGAGACGCGGCGGTCGGCGACAAAATCGACTAAGGTGAAATCAATTTCATGGCCGATGGCCGAAATTATCGGAGTCTTGCTCGTCGCTAGAGCGCGGACGAGATTTTCATCGTTAAAAGCATGGAGGTCTTCGCTGGCACCGCCACCTCGTCCGATGATCAAAGTCGATAAATCGTACTGAGCGGTTAGATTAAAAGCGCGCTGCAAATCCTTCGGTGCCGCGCTGCCTTGAACGAGGCTGGGAAAGAAATAGATTTGGGCAACTGGATAGCGGCGATGGATATTTTTAATCATATCTTCGATGGCGGCGCTTCCGGGGGCGGAGATGATGCCGATGGCGGTCGGATATGCTTCAATGGGCCGTTTGCGGCTCTCATCGAACAGCCCTTCGGCCTGCAGTTTCTGCTTGAGCTTTTCGAGCTCGACTAAAAGCGCGCCTTGACCGAAGAGCTCAATTTCATTGATGTATATTTGATAACTGCCTCTCTGAGGGTAGGCACTGACTGAACCGTAGGCCAACACTTCATCGCCGTCTTTTAGATCAAAAGAAATGTGGGCCGCGTTGTTGGCGAACATGACCGCCGAGATGACGCTCGCCTCATCCTTGAGGGTGAAATACAAATGACCGCTCGGATACTTTTTAAGATTGGACACTTCGCCTTTTAAACGCACGACGCTGAGCGAAACATCGCCATCGAGAATTTCTTTGATGTGGCGATTGAGGCTGGTTACTGTGTAAAACTCTCCGGCTTTCATAGCGTGTGATCTAAAACACCATTGATGAATTTGTAATCGTCGCTATCGAGGAAGCGCTTGGCTAAGCGAATGGCGATGTCGATGACGACGCCCCGCTCGACTTCGCCGACATAGCGATAATGAGCGACCGACAAGAGAAAAATGGCTTGAGCGATCCGATTCAACCGTGAAAACTTCCATTTTTTCAAATTTTCTTGAAGAGAGCTGACGATTGCTTCGTGATTTTTGATAGCTTTGATGATGACTTCGGAAACAAAAGTGTCTATTTCTTCAAATGGAGCATCGCACACTCGCTCCAAAAGTTCTTTGACATCAATTGCTTGTTCCATTTCAACGCGCGTCAAATAGTCGTAAAGGCAGGACATGGCGAGAACTTGGTTTTGATTGCGGGAGTTGCTCGTGCTCATAATTATTTTCTTTCGTCCATCTCTTCTAGGGAGAGCGATGAGCTTTTTTCAAAGCGCTTTTCGATATTGAGAAAACGGATATATCCATAGATAGCCACGCCGAGGGCGATTAGAATGACCAAATGGGTGGCGATGGTAAAAGCGTAGGTCGCATCCCAATTCGCGCCGTAGACGAGAAATACGGCCCCAAAATCGGCGAGATAGAGGGCTGTGCCGATGAATAAATAGAGAACTTTTCCTTTTTGGGCGAAAAAGCCGAGGGCGGCGAAGATGGCGCCGGTCCCGAGCGCCACGGCGATAATCAATAGGCTTTTGGCAATATCGGTCAATCCTGAGGTTTGAAAAATGCTATTGATGAAAACATTGAAAGCTAGAGACATGCCATATCCCGAATCGACGCTCAGGACGCCGGTGATGTTGGCGATGAGCGAGATGATGCCGGCCCACAGGAGAAAAATCGCGGATTTGCGATAGAGCCGCACCGCTTGATTATGGGCTTCGGTATATGATAGCTCCGGCACATTCTTTTTCATATTTTAAAAATAGACTCCTGAGAGCCTATTGAATGGAAGCGACCTTAATATTTATATTAAATGGTATCATTTCCGTCATCGCCATCAGGGAGTTGGCGACTTCTTCTTGAATTTTGAGGCACACTTCGCTGACGTTGACGCCGCTCTTGATGGCGACATCGATGCGGATGTCGACCATGCCGTTGCTCCTCAGGATGGCTTGGATCGGGCGATGCAAGGTGAAAAGACGAGATTTATTAGCCGAAACCGTCGCGCCTTTGACGCGGTTGGTCGCCGTCTGGGCGATCGTTTCGAAAACGCGGCGGGAAATACCCATGACCCCATATTTGGAATAGTTTTCGATATAGACGTAATCAGCCATATGTTTCCTCCGTCGTGATTATCTTAAATAATCGGCGCCTTTTTAGCAAGTCAATCACTATTTCGCGACTTTTTCGACGAGGCTGATGAGGCGTTCGCTCGTGAAGTTAAATTTCTTGATTGCATCGGCCATCGGAGCGCTCGTCCCATATTCATCTATGCCCATCACAGTATCGGCATAGCGATACCAGCCGAAGCTGGACAGCATCTCCACGGCGACGATTTTATCCTTGCTGACCGCCAGGGTGCTCTTCTTATATTCGACATCTTGCGCTTCAAACAAACCGACGGACGGCATCGAGACGACGCGAACATCGATCTTCTTTTCAAGAAGAGCCTTTTGCGCTTTGAGCGCTAAAGCGACTTCGCTGCCCGTGGCGATGATGGTCGCCATAACTTTTTCTTTTTCGCTGGAGACGACATAGCCTCCTTTGGCGACGTCTTCTAGGCTTGAGCCATCCATTTCCGGTAAACCTTGGCGCGAGAGGATGATAGCCGTCGGCGTCTCTTTGGATTTAAGGGCGATGCGCCACGCTCCGTACGTTTCGGCGTTGTCACATGGACGAATAACTCTTAGGTTAGGGATGCTTCTTAGCATAGCTAATTGCTCAATCGGTTGATGGGTCGGACCATCTTCTCCCAAGGCGATTGAATCGTGAGAGAACAAGTAAATAGCCGGAAGGCGCGACAGAGCGGCGAGGCGAATAGCAGCTTTCATGTAGTCGCTGAAGACCAAGAAGGAACCGACATATGTCCTTAACCCGCCGTGAAGCAGCATGCCGTTTTGAATGGCGGCCATGGCAAATTCGCGGATGCCGAAGTGAATATTTCTGCCGCAACGGCAACTCGGAGTGAAATCGCAGCCTTTGTTGATCTTGGTCATGACGCTGCTGGCGACGTCAGCCGATCCGCCGATGATAAAAGGAATCGTGTTGTGCAGTTCATTGAGGATGTGGCCGCTGATGCTGCGCGTCGAATCGGAACTTCCGGCCTCGACTTTCGGAACGCTATTATAGATATAATTGGTAACATCGCCTTTAAAGGCGTGTTCGAAGACGCGGTAAGCGTCGGGGTTTTTATCTTTGTATTGATCGCGAGCTTCTTTCCATCTTTGGTATTCTTCGACTCCGCGCTTCTCAAAAGTGTCGCGGAATAATTGGTAGACCTCTTCCGGAATGGTGAAATCAGGATATTTATAGCCATAAAACTCCTTGGCTTTCTGCCCGTCTTCGACGCCGAGGGGATTGCCGTGGACTTTTGAAGTTCCTTGTTTCGAGGAACCATATCCGATAATGGTATTGACGATAATCAGAGTCGGGTAATCAGTCGATTTTTTGGCTTTGCTGATGGCTCGGTCGATCGCTCCGAGATCGTTTCCGTCTTTGACTGTGATTACGTTCCAGTTCGAAGCGAGGAAGCGAAGTTCGACGTTTTCGGAAAACGACAGGCTCAAATCGCCATCAAGCATCACTTTGTTGGCATCGTAAATTAAAATTAATTTATTCAGCCGCTGATGACCCGCAAAAGAAATCGCTTCTTGGCTGATGCCTTCGTTTAAGCAGCCATCTCCGCATAGGCAATATGTGTAATGGTTGACGAGCCGATGGCCATCGACATATTGGGCTTGAACAGCTTGTTCGGCGAGAGCCATGCCCACGGCTTGGGCGATGCCTTGACCTAACGGCCCCGTCGTCGCTTCTACACCTTTGGTGTGGCGGTATTCGGGGTGCCCGGGTGTCAGAGAATCGAGTTGCCGGTAAGCTTTCAAATCGTCGATGCTCAGACCATAACCACTGATGTGGAGCATGGTGTATAAAAGGGCGCTGGCGTGGCCGGCGCTGAGAACAAAGCGATCGCGATTTATCCACGTTGGGTCGTGGGGATTCGCCACTAAATGGTTTTTATACAGTGTATACATAATCGGTGCGCTGCCTAAAGCCATGCCCGGATGTCCGCTTTTGGCTTTGTTAGTAACATCGATGCACATGGCGCGAATAGCGCTGACGGCTAATTGATCAATCTGATTCTTTTCAATGGCTTTCATCATGTTCTCCTTGGTTGTTTTTTAGTATATATTTAGTTTCGTTATTACGATGTAATAAATTTATTCAACAATCTTAATTCCCAACTCATCAAGCTGTTCCTGATCAATCTTGGATGGGGCATCCGTCATCGGGCACGAAGCTCGCAAGTTCTTCGGAAAAGCGATGACGTCGCGAATGTTGTCGGTCCCGCTTAAAATCATGGTTAAACGATCGAGGCCAAAGGCGATGCCACCATGCGGAGGAGTGCCATATTTAAAGGCATCGAGGAAGAAGCCAAATTTGTTCTTGATATCAACGTCGCTAAGGCCGAGAACTTCAAAAATCGTCCTCTGCATTTTTTGATCGTATATTCTGAGGGAACCACCGCCGGCTTCATAGCCATTTATGACTATGTCATAAGCTGAGGCGTGAACACGAGCCGGATCGCTTTCGAGATATTGGGCGGTTTGCGGAGTCGGGCGCGTAAAAGGATGGTGAAGTGGGCTCAGCTTGCCGCTCTCCTGATCTCTTTCGAAAAGCGGGAAATCGACGACCCATAATAAATCGTAGGTATCAGGTTTGACGAGATGCAGCTCTCGCGCGTATCTCGTTCTTAAAGCGCCGAGGCCAAAGCAGACATTGTCGTGATTATTTGACGAAGCGATGATTATTAAGTCATTATTTCCGGCTTTTAAGAACGAAATCAATGCTTTAGCATTGTTATCGTCAAAGAATTTAGCCGCGCCCCCTTCGAGGTGCTCGCCTTTGACTTTTAATGCGATGAAACTCGACAGCCGAAACTTTTTGGCTTCGAACTGCAATTCATCAATGTTCTTACGCGAAGTCCCTTCGGCATAGCCGGGGATGACGATCGCTTTGCTGCAGGCGCTCTGATTGAAGAGTGCAAACGGCGTCTTGTGGACTAGATTGGTGACATCTTGAAGCTCAAGACCAAAACGGGTGTCTGGTTTATCGCTTCCGAAACGGTTTAAAGCTTCGTCGTAACTGAGGCGTCTAAGCGGCAGCGAAATCTCGTAATTGATGACGTCTTTGAAAATCTTCTTTAGAAGGTCTTCCATCAGCGTCAGGATTTGGTCTTCATCGAGGAAGCTCGTCTCGATATCGATTTGCGTAAAATCGGGTTGCCGATCAGCGCGCAGATCCTCATCGCGAAAACACCGCGCGATTTGATAATAGCGCTCAAGGCCGCCAATCATGAGCAATTGCTTAAAAAGTTGGGGCGATTGTGGCAAAGCGTAAAACGAACCGTGATGAATGCGAGAAGGAACGACGTAATCGCGGGCTCCTTCGGGCGTCGACAAGGTCAAAATCGGTGTTTCGACTTCTAAGAAGTCGCGACTATCGAGATATTCGTGCGCCGCCTTGACGATCTGCGACCGCACTTTCAGTTTTTCTTGCATGATTGGGCGCCGCAAATCCAAGTAGCGATATTTGAGGCGAACATCTTCCAAGGCGTCGGTTTCGTCGTCGATGATGAGAGGTGTTGTCACCGCTTCATTGACGACGATGATTTCGCGGGCGATGATTTCGATTGCACCGGTTTTCAATTTGGGGTTAGGGATATCTTTTTTAGATACAGTTCCTTTGACTTGAAGAACGTATTCATTGCGAACATCGGGAACCTTGACATCATCTTTGACGGTGATTTGCACGATGCCGCTCCGATCGCGAAGATCGATGAAGAGCAAACTGCCTAAGTTGCGTTTCTTGCTCACCCACCCTATTAGGGTGACTGAACGTCCGACATCTTTGATGCTCAGACTGGCGTTATAACATGTTCTCTCCATCTTCTTACCTCGTTTCGCCGATGGCGATGATCTCTTCTTCAACGACTTGCTCGGCGACGCGCTCAAAGTCATCGAGGGCGACGACCGATTGCTCTTTGGTCCGCATGTTTTTTAACGTGATGACATTCTTTTCAAGTTCTTCGCTGCCGACGATGACGGCGAACAACGCTGCGCGCCGCTCCGCTCTTTTAAAGAGCGTTTTTAGCGGCCTTACTTCGTAAGACATCTCGCACGGGTAACCGAGCCGATGGATTTTTTCGGTGATGTGATAGATCTTTTCAAGATCGATTTCGCCGACCGGCATCACGTAAAAAGCTAGCAATGGGAAGGCTTCAGATAAGAGCCTTTCGCTCGCGATGACCTGAGCGAGGCGCTCGATGCCGAAAGACAGGCCGACACCAGATAAATTGGGTCCACCGAGCTCTTCGACGAGATGCGAATAGTGACCGCCGCCGCCTAAGGCGCCGATTGTTTTGCCATCCGGGGCGATATAGTGATATTCGAAAACGACTTCGGAATAGTAATCCAATCCGCGGACGAGACTCTCGTCGATATCGAATTTAATGTTTAATGCGTCGAGAAGATTGACCGTTTTATCAAATCTCTCTTTAGAAGCTTTGGAGAGAAAATCCTGAATGCGCGGCGCGCCTTTGATGATCTGGCGATCTTCTTCGACTTTGCAGTCGAGGATGCGCAGAGGATTGGTCTGCAAACGTTCTTGACAGTCAGAACACATACTATGTATGTGATTAGTAAAGTATTCGCGGAGGGCTCCGCGATAATTATTGCGCGATTCATCATCCCCGAGGGTGTTGATTTTAAGAGTGATATCTTTGAACTCCAAAGATTTTAATGCGTGATAGCCGAGTGAGATGACTTCCGCATCAATAAGATGCGAATCGAGGCCGACGGCTTCCACGCCGAACTGGCTGAACTGCCGATAGCGGCCGGCTTGCGGTCTTTCATAGCGAAAGGCCGGGCCGATATAACTGGCTTTAATCGGCAAATCAGCTGAAGCATATAATTTGTTATTGACGATGGTGCGGATGATGCTGGCCGTCACTTCGGGCCGCAGCGATAAGGAGCGATTGCCTTTATCGAAAAAGGTGTACATCTCTTTGCGGACGATGTCGCTCGAACCTCCGACGGAACGGGAAAAGAGTTCGGTGTGCTCGATGATTGGCGTCCGATATTCTAAATAACCATAAGTGTGGGCAATTTTGGCGAGTGAATCTTCGATTCTCTGATAGAGCAGCGTCTCTGAGCCGAGGATGTCATGCGTGCCCTTAACAGGTTTTACTTCCATAAAATAAAGGCCCTCCTAATCTATGTTTGACACAATAGTATATTATAGTTTAAAACAACTATAAGTGTCAATTGACACCGCGGGGGCCGATTGCGAAATTATCAAAAATATTTTTGATAAAATATGACTTCTATCTCGCTTTTTTTAATGGATGACACGCGTTATTTCATAAACGCTATTAATATTCAGAAGAATATTAAAGATGTCGGTCAACCGCTTGGCGTCGCTGACGAAAATGGTCGCCGAAACCGTCGTGTTCATCGTCTGGGGATGGAGCTTGGCGGTAATCGTCGAAACCGACACTTTATTCGCCGAAAAAGTCGACATGATGTCGATCAGTAAATTCGGCCGATCGGCCGACTCGATTTTGATGTCGACAGGATAGGTTTCGAGATGCTCGGCTTCCCGCCAATAAACATCGACAAGCCGCGCTTTTTCGTTGGCGATATTCGGGCATGAAACACGGTGAACAGTCACGCCTTTACCTTTGGTAATATAGCCGACGATATCGTCTCCTGGAATCGGCGTGCAACAGCTGCCGAGGGTGATGGCGATCATGCCGGCTCCGGAGACGAAAACCGGAATGTGATCATCATCTTTTTGAATTGGTCCTTTATCTAGTTTAAAGAGCGTGGGTTTGCGCTTGATATTCAGAAATTCAATGACGGCGGAAGGCGTCGGATTTTTGCTGTACATCGCGACAAACAGCTCATCGAGATCTTTCACGTGGTAATTGTTAAAGACGTTTTGAGCGTTGAGATAAGTCAGCATTTCCGGCTCGTCGATGCCGCGGTCTTTAAACGCGTCGATTGCCGACTGTTTGCCTTTGGCAATGCGTTCGTCTTTCAATAATTCGGCATTCTTTTTTAAGAGGAATTTTTTGATGTGCGAACGCGCTTGCGCCGTACGAACGATTTTCAGCCACCCTTCATTGGGGCCGATTGACGTGTTTGACGTGCGAATTTCCACGACATCGCCGGTTTTTAAAACCGTGCCCAAAGATACCAATGATCCGTTGACGATGGCTCCCACCGCCGAATCGCCGACTTTGGTGTGGACGCGATAGGCGAAGTCGATGGGTGTCGAACCCACCGGGAGATCGATGACTTTCCCTTTTGGCGTGAAGACATAGACGTTGGCTTCAAAAATATCTTTCGAAAGCGTGTCCATGTACTCCTTGGCGTCGCCTTCCTGCTCGTTGGAAATGTTGACGAAATCCCTGAACCAATGTAGCTTTTCCTCGATTTGACGCTGCTCTTCTTTGGGATTGTAGTTCGAACCTTCCTTGTAGCGCCAGTGGGCGGCGATACCCGTCTCGGCGATCTCGTCCATCCGCTTCGTGCGAATTTGGATTTCGAAGATGTTTCCGTCACCGGATATAATCGAAGTGTGCAGCGACTGGTACATATTTGGCTTCGGCACGGCGATATAATCTTTGAAGCGGCCGGGAATCGGCTTAAACGTCGCGTGGATGATGCCTAATATCTCGTAGCAATTCAATTCGGTTTCGGTGATGACGCGAATCGCCAAAACATCAAAAATGTCATCGAAATTGTATCCTTTTCCGTATATTTTCTTATAGATGGAATAAATGGTTTTGACGCGCGATTCCATCTGAAATGGAACCTTGGCTTCAAAGAGGATGTCGGCAATTCTCTTTTTAAGAGAGTCGAGCGACTTCGTGCGATTTCGCGTCTTTTTATCGAGCAAGCTCGAAATCAAATCATACTTATCGGGTTCGAGGTATTTAAGTGACAAATCCTCGAGCTCGCTCTTGATCGTGTTGATGCCGAGGCGATGGGCGATGGGGACGAAGACTTCCAACGTCTCGCGCGATAGTGCTAATTGTCGATTATTATCTAAGGAGGAAAGCGTGCGCATGTTGTGAAGACGATCGGCGAGTTTGATGATGATGACGCGAACATCCTTGGCCATCCCCAAAAAAATCTTGCGGTGATCTTCGGCTTCGAAATCTTCGTAGTCGCGATGCGATAGTTTCATGCGCTGAATCTTGGTCAGCGATTCGACGATCTTGCCGACATCTTCGCCAAATCTGGCTTGAACTTCTTCGATGGTCGCGTCGGTATCTTCGACGACATCGTGCAAAAAGCCGGCGGCGATGGTCGCTGGCCCAGCTTGGAGCTTGGCGAGAATATAACTCACTTCCAAAAGGTGATGTATGTAATCTTCGCCCGATTTGCGCTTCTGCCCCTGATGATACTTTTCCGCCATCTCATAGGCTTCTTTGATCATCCCGCGGGATTTGGGATCGGTGATGTATGGGAAAAAGGCTTCTTCCAATTCTGAGTAGGAATGAAGCGGGTAACCGCCGTTGACAAGAAGGTTTTTTACGTCCATATGATACCTATTTAGTATTATATCTTAACAAAGATAAGACCGCTTAACAAATCATGTTTTGATATAGTCGTAAATATGTTCGAGAATCGATAAGCTGAGATACGTGCGCAGCATATTATTATAAATAATGGGCTTTACTACAAGTCGAAATGTGTTTATAATTACAATGTAATAGAAAAGGAGGAAATTTACCTAACAATGAAAAAAAGTATTGTTCTATTACCACTATTAATGTTGGTCCTCGCGGCCTGCAATCCACCAGTCAACACGAGCTCAGGCTCAGGCTCAAGCTCAGCGAGCGAATCGCCGTCATCTACTTCAGAAGCACCGGCTCCAGTCGATGTTCCGTCAGTGAACCTACTCGCCGATAAAGTTGCTGATGAAGTCGTAACTTTAGACGATGCTTATGTCATCTACAACCTCGCTTCTGGAAGCATTTTATCTGTTGCAACCGAACTGGGAACCGCTTTGATTAACTACTATGGATCTGCGGAACCGATGAAAACTGATGCCTTGGCCGCTACTGCTGGACAGTATTATGACATCACCGGTGCAATCACAATCGCTACAGGCGGTGACTACTCAAGAACGATGTCTGTGGTTCCAACAGCCTTTAATTTAGTCGCTGAACCAAGCTGGGAATTCGGATCGCTTCTCGGCGCAACTGGTTGTGACATGGATACAGGTTTTGGCGCTTGGGGAGATGCGCTTGTTGCTAATTCCTTTGGCCGCGTTTATACTTGGACAAACGTCAAATTAGTTGACTCTTCTTATGGTGCCTCTTCGACAACTGGAACGGCCTATACGTACTTTAACTATGCGATCAGCGTTGATGGCAAAAACACCGGTACAGGTGGCTACTATCGTCTTGGCTTCTATCACTTTGATATTCCTTCGACAATTAAAGATGCCGTCACAGCTAATCCGGATGCTTTGTTCACTGTTACAGCTCTCTTAGTTGGAGCCAACAAAGTTCTTCCTTTTGCCGCAGCTGCCAATCCTTCGATTCGCGTTTCTGGCTATGCCGTTATTACTCCTGTTGCTTAATTTGCACAGTCTCATTCAATCATAAAAGCGGCTCACGGGCCGCTTTTTCTTATGATATCAAATGCCTTAACTAATTATTTTGATATATGGACATGCCATATAAAAACCCACGACCTTTATCGGTTTTAATCGTTATCTCAGAAACGGGATTATCAAATGCGAAAGTTAAGGCATATGGTTCTAAATTTTCATCGGCATCCAAAGCGATGTAGTCGCGGTCATTGATTGAAATCGAGAAGGTGTCGGCATCTATGTCGTCTTTGCCGGTAAAATAATCGAGCGACTTCGTGTAATACGGATAAGCATAGATCGCAATTGCATCGGCATAAAAAATGCTCTTGAGCGCAAAGGTCAATTCGCCCGTTTTAATCTGCGAGCGGGAGCCGATCTGCAGCGCGCCACGGCTCTCCGATACATTGTCAATAACAGATACTTCCTTGATGAGGGCACGGGGATTATTGAGATAAGTCCGGAGCGCTTCGCCATCGATAAATAATCCGTCTTCCGGTTCGCTCTCGTTTTCGTTGGTCCAGTCCAGCGCAATCGGGTCACCATACTGGTCCAAATTCAGTTTATCTTGGGGATAGATGGGATTGACGATTGGACATGCCGTTAAAAGGGCGGCGAGTGGAACGACCAAGATGATTCTGCTTCTCATAGATTTATCATAGCAAGTTATCGGGGTGATATGAAGAGGCGCGGAACTCTAAAGTATAGCGGCCGCGGTACTCGCTGAGCCGCAAATTGCCGTACAGTTTAATGAATTGGTTTTGGCTTAATAGTCCGCGCGACAAATTGAATCCGAGAATTTTGCTATTCATGCCGATGACGGTTGAAAGGTGTTTATCATCAGAGATAAAAGTTAAATTGGCAACCTTCAAACTAGCGATGATAAAATCCGGTTCTTTGAAGCCTTCACCAAATGGTGAGAACAATCTTAAAGCCTCAAAATTGCGCATGTTGACGTCATTTAAGGAGATGGGGATAGCTTCAATTTCCTCTTCGCTAAAACGATACGTATTCGCCAATTCGAGAAAGTCCTTTTTGAAATTATCAAAATCCTGTTTGCGAATCGTGAGACCCCCAGCGAAAGCATGTCCCCCATGCATGACGAGATATTTTTCAAGACTTCCGAAAGCCTTGGTGATGTTAAAGCCTTCTTTCGAGCGCATGCTCCCTTTTAACAGAGTTGCGTCACCGCTATCTTCGGTGAAGACGACGGCCGGCACTTGGTATTCGTTGACGAGGCGATTGGCGATCAGACCGATTAGCCCTTCTTTAATATTCATATTGAGGACGATGCCTGGTTCGTCGCCTTTGACATCGAGTCCTTCCACAGCTTCTTTCGTCAGAGTCTTCCGCGTTTCATTGATCGTTTCGATGAATGAGCCATATGCTTCAACGTCCTTGCTCTCTGAGCTGACGAAGTATTTAACCAGCCGGTTGATATTCGTCGTTTCATCCATGCGGCCTACGGCGTTGACTTTCGGAGCGATTTCCATCGCGATGATCTTCTCGTCGATCTCCTTGCCGCCAACCAATCTATTAATAGCCGGATAGTTATTGTGATTCATCGCCTCAATCGCCAAGCGCACGATGTCGCGGTTATAGCCTAAGAGGGGCATCATATCAGATATGGTTGAAATGCCCGCTAGCGAAAGTAGATAGGGGTCGACTTTATCAAGAAGCGCCGTGGCCAAGACAAAGGACATAAAACCACCGCTGGCGGCCACTTCCCCAAGCCCGGAGACGACGGGATGCAGAATGCCGACGGCGTCAGGTAAGCGGTCTTGCACTTCGTGATGGTCGACGACGATGGTATCGATTCCTTTTCGCTTAGCAAAATCGATCGCTTCAAAGGCGCTGATGCCATTGTCGACGGTAATGATTAAGGAGTATCCTTTCGCGGCGATATCCGCAACTCGTTTGACATTTAGACCATAGCCATCGAGATAGCGGCTCGGCACATAATAACCGACCGGATAACCGAGCATGTCGAAAAGCTTGACGATGATTGATGTCGACATGATCCCATCGCAATCATAATCGCCGTAGACGATGATTTTTTCTTGTTCGGCCAGCGCTTTTCGAACGCGCTTTAAAATGACATCCAGGCCTTTGACATCGCAATCAAAACGCACATCATCAAAATCAAGAGGTCTTGTCATATGCAAGTACTGCTCTTCCGACAAGCGATAGTATTTTAAAAGTTCGCTAAAAAAATCCATAGGTTATTAAAAAGGCTACTATATAGTAGCCATTTTATCAGTCGTTGATGCCGATGAAGACCGTCTCTTCGGGTTCGCTGGAAGTTGACTTGACGATTTTCTTTTTGCTGAGGCGCGGACGCGGTAGGCGAATGCGGGCCACGATTTTGCTGATGAGTGTCTCTAAGAATAGAGCGGTCGGGCCAAGGAGCGTGGCAATCAGCAAGACACTCAAGGCGACGCCGAGCAGCATACCGCCGAACAAGGCGGCGAATGAGGCGGGTCCAAAACCGAAGTAATTGATGGCGAAGTAAGACATAATAATGCCAAATATGAAGAGCGGTCCAGCTGCTAGAGCTGTGGCTTTGATCATGATGTCTTTGCGAATTTCCACCGTCTTTTCCTTCGAGCGATCTTCTCTTAGCAAGTCACGTTCACGAGTCAAGAAGTACAGCGAGGCAAATAAGGTGAATAAAGCGATGGCCGGAACAACTAAAGCGACGATCGGCGTCGTGGCCAAGCGGGTGACGACAAAGAAACCTAAGGTCGCAAATGAAGATAAGGCGCTGACTCCAAAGGCGGCTAAGGCCCGCGAGACGCGGTAGCGGAAGGCGAGGTAGAAGACGGCGACTGCCACTCCTGCCAATGCTCCGAGAGCGATGTGCGTCGTCGACGGTTGGAGAACGATGTTTTCCGATGTTTTGATGCGCGCTTGACCATCGCCGCTTTCAATCGTGTCGACAAAAGTGTCGAGGACGACTTCCAAACTGCCAGAGATGGTTTGAACGTCGCCATCCAAGAAATAAGCATCTTCCTCTCCGGTATAAGTCTTGTTCAAATTAACTACATAATAGTTATAATAGGTCGTAATCGTGGTTTCGGCATCCAGATCCTCGCGAGTTTCGTGATCGATTGACCCATATGAAAGAGGTTTGCCATCCACGTAGACGTTTTTCAAAATCTCGTTTTCGACATAGGAGACGCCATCGACGACCGGACTTTCGCCGACGATCGTGATGTAAGCGCGCGATGATTCATCAGCGACGGCTTTAACGTTGTAGATTGTGTTGTTTAATGACCCGAAAACAATCATCATGATCACGGCGACGAGCGAGAAGGCGCCGGCACCGATCGCGACCGGTTTGGCGCGCTTGGTAAAATCGCGGTCTTGATAAGGACCGAAATAAGTCTGCTTTTCTTCTTTCAACAAATTAGGAACGTTTTTATCTTCGATATTAAAAGCTTTATTGACGCCTTGGAGATTGGTCGTGTTCGTCACCAGCCACATCAAAAGGCGCAGGACGATGAGGTTGACGGCGAGGCTGACGATACCGCCGATGACGAGCATCGTGCCAAAAGAAGCGACCAAGGTTCCACCGATGATATAAGTCAAGACGCCGACCGCCACCATGATGACGGCGATATCGATGGCCGGGACGGTCATCGCTTTAGCGGCTTCCAAATTAGCCTTTTTGAAATTGCGGCCGCGATATACTTCTTCCTTAAATTTGGTCAGGTGGAGAATTCCCGCCAATAGACTGGCGGCAGCGACTAAAAGCAAGGCGACCAGCGCGGCGACGTTGAATTCAGCTCGAAAGGCCACGAAAATGGCGAGGGTTGCAAAGAAAGTAATCGCTGAAGAGGTGATGACGGAAATCGAACCAAGGCGGAAGAAAAAAGCGAGGACGAGGGCCACGACAACGGCGACGACGATCGTGGCGATCATCGTTTTGCTAAATGATAAGCTAACCGACATTCCGTATGTTAATACGCTCTCGACGCCAGCATCGATCGGGGTCGTGAAGATCTTCGTCACTTCATAATCGTAGGCCTCGGCATTGAACAGATTTTTAACGTAGTTAGCGAGGTTGTTGGCTTGGCGAATTCGCGATGTATCGTAATTGCCTTCCGAATCGGCAAAACCGCTCAAATACTTGATTTCGCTTTCAGCGACTTTGCTATCTTCATAATAGATATTGCTCGAGAGAAATTGGGCGATGATCTTATAAGCCACCTTTTCATCGGATTGGGCTTTTTCGTAGTCTTCGCCTTCTTCCCAATTGGCCCACAAGAAGATATTGGGCTGTTTGGATGTATCATCTTCACCTTGAGCTTGCAGCCGGCGATAATCAGGCACGGTCTCGCCGGTGTCTTCGCCACCCGCCTCTTCATCTAAGAGGGCTTGGGCAGCATCGACTAAAGCTTTAAACCTCGTCGGATCGCTGAGCGGGATGATGACGTAAGGAGCGTATCCTTCATAGACGATGTAGGCTTTGCTATCAGCAAAGACTTCGTCGTGCGTCAAGCGGACCGACTCGTCCTTGGTCGAAATTGAGAAATTCTGGCCGCTGAAGCCGAGATATTTTTCGAGGTAGTCGTATTCAGTATCATTTTTGGCGGTCAAAGAGACGCGGATGATATCCGTGCCTTCGACTTCGACGCTATAGTTTGAGACGCCCCATATTTTGAGTCGCTCATCCATCGTCTTAGCGACGTCCGAAGCGGCTTCTTCAGCCTCGATGTCGGCTTCTTTGTCATCGCGGTCGAACAGCTGATAGACGAATTGGCGACCGTCGCGGTAATCGAGGTTGCTAATGCCTTTTGATAAGATGGGATTTATGCCGACGCCGATGGCGATCAGCGAAGAGATAGCGAGGGTTATATAAGCAATTAGTCGACGCATGGTGGTCCTCCGATAATGTGAGAGATGTCACTTTTCCGAAGCGAGAAATCTAAATTAAATCTTTAATTTACGCTTGCTTATATAACATACTACTTTTGTAAAAGTAATGCAACGAGGAATTTTGCGAGCTTTTTCACAAAAAAACGCGTTAGTACGCGTTAATTAACGAGGCTTCACCAGGTGTAAATCAGGCAAAAATCGACCTTAAAACAAAGACTTTTGATGATTCTTTTTTAGGTGTTCATAGGCCTTTTCCGTCGCCACGCGACCGCGAGGCGTGCGGTTTATCATGCCGATTTGTAGGAGGTACGGTTCGTAGACATCTTCGAGGTTCATGATCTCTTCGCCGATGGCCGAAGCCACCGCTTCGAGCCCGACCGGTCCGCCGTGAAAGCGGTCGATGATGGCCGTCAAGTAGCGAATGTCGACGTCATCGAGACCGAGATTGTCGACTTTTAAAGCTTCGAGGGCTTTGTGGGCCGCGCTCTCGGAAATGGTGTCCTTGCCTTCGTAGTTGGCGAAATCGCGGACGCGGCGAAAGAGGCGGTTGGCGATGCGCGGTGTACCGCGGCTGCGCTTGGCGATTAATGCGACGGCTTTGTCGTCGATGGCCGTTTTTAAAACGGTCGAGGTGCGGCGGACGATGCCTTCGATTTCTTTTTCGCTGTAAAAATTGATCTTTTCGACGATGCCAAAGCGGCTTCGGAGCGGCGAACTCAAATCGCCGGCCCGCGTCGTCGCGCCGATCAAGGTAAAGGGTTCAAGCGTCAGATTCAGAGTATTTGCGCCTTGGTCACGGGTGATTAAAATCGATAACTTAAAATCTTCCATCGCCCCATAGAGCACTTCTTCGACGATGCGCGGCAGGCGGTGAATCTCGTCGATGAAGAGAATGTCGCCGGCTTTCAAATCGGCGAGGATTGACGCTAAATCGCCCGTCCGCTCAATCGAGGGACCGTTGATGACGCGAATGTGGCCCTTCATCTCATTGGCGATGACATAGGCGAGCGTCGTTTTGCCGAGGCCTGGCGGCCCGTATAAAAGGACGTGGTCGAGCGTCTCATCACGATGCTGGGCGGCCCCCATAAAAACGCGGAGATTGCGCTTCAGCTCCTCTTGGCCGACATATTCATTTAAAACTTGCGGGCGAAGGGAAATTTCGACTTCTTCTTCTTTGATATTCTTTTTGGCGTCGAGGATTCTTTCAGACATTATTTTTTAAGTTTCTTAAGCGCTAAACGAAGAACTTCTTCGTTAGTTGCGTCTTTTTCGTTGATGGTCGCCAAGACGTTTTCGATTTCCTTAATCTTGTAGCCGAGTCCCTTTAAAGCGTCGCGGACCTCGTCGTACTGATTCGGATTTCCCGAGGGCGAGCCGGTGAGTTGCCCTTTTAAATCGAGGATGATCTGGCTGGCGGCTTTGGCACCGATTCCCGGCAATTTTTTAAGGAAGGTGATATTGTTGGCGGCGATGGCGCTAAAGAGCTCTTCGGCGCTGGTGGCGCTCATCGCTCCAAGCGCCGTCCGCGGCCCGATGCCTTTGACGGAGATGAGGGAGAGAAAAGCTTCTTTTTCATACTCAGTCTCGAAACCGACCAAATACTGCTCATCTTCGCGGACGACTTGATAGACATAGACGAGGATTTCTTCGTCTTTGCGATAGCCTTGGATGTGCGGCACAAAAACTTGAAAGCCGATGCCGCCGACTTCGATGACGATGAAATCTTTGCGGATTGAGGTGATTGTGCCTTTAAATGAATAATACATGTTTTACCTGTAGAGCAAGACGAACGCGACAATCAAAATTAGAGACGCGAACGCCCCTAACAAAGCGGCGACTATTGTCAGATTGCCACGGTTTTCTTCCATGCTTGTCCTAATAGATTAATTTTACATTACCTTCCTATAATATTAAAGGGTCAATAATTAAAAAGGGTCCAAAAGGACCCTAAAAAATCATTTATTTCCCTTACGCCGACCAGATATACCAGCTGAAGAAACCATCCCACCAGAAATATTGAATGAACAGAGTCTCAGATGCGTCATAGGCAAAGAAGCCGTAATCGGCATAATCAGTGCTGTCAATCGTAAAGCCGGCCGATGTCAACGCGCTATTGTAAGTAACTTCGACATCAAAGTAATCTCCCGATTGCGTCGCATTGATTTCAGTCAAGATATCTAGATAAGAGCCATCTTCATCGGTCAACACGGCGTAATAAAAAGGATTAGGCGATGTAAAAGAAGGCGCCACGGCCGTCGATGCACTGCCGATAAAGGTGCTGATTACCGAAGCCGGCCACGATGCCGATTCTGTGTATTCGACTTCCTCAGAAGACGAAGAAGAAAGGCTCGGACTCGAATCGGATGTCGAACCAGAACCCGAACCGGAGTCCGTCACCGGATTGCACGCTGCGAGTGCTAATAATAAAAGCGGTAGGAAGACAACTATTTTTTTCATAGGTTAAACCCCCTTGTGCGGAGAAATATTTATAAGTATTATACCGATTTGCACAACAAAAAAACAAACAATATTTTAATAACTCTATATGCGCCTATAAGAAATCAGTCGCGAAGATATTTTTTGGGGCGGGGAATCGGGCTGCGCTTATGCTCGCTGATGCGATGCAAATAGCTGATGCGCTCGGCCACTTTGCCGTCGACGGGGCGACCGAGTAAATAACAATCGAGCTGTTCGTACGTAATCCCCAATTCGCCTTCATCGGTCTGACCGGCGAAGAGGCCGGCCGTCGGAACTCTCTCGATGATGCTCGTCGGAACTCCCAAGAGTCGCGAAGCTTCATAGACTTCGCCTTTCGTCAATTCGGCGATGGGGGCTAAATCGGCCGCACCATCGCCGTATTTGGTGAAATAGCCAACATGGATTTCGTCGGCGTTATCAGTTCCGAGAACCAGCGAACCGCGGCTCTGCGCAAAGGCGTAAAGGGTGACCATACGGAGGCGGACTTTGGTGTTGTTACACGCCATTTTGCCGCTGGCGTCATCCGCAAATTTAAACTTGCTGATCAAGCTGTGATAAACGTCGCTAAGATCGATGACTCGGTAGGCGATATCGAGTTTTTGGCATAATTCCAATCCGTCTTTTAAATCTGATGCATCGGAATCAATCGGCATCAATAAAGCCAATAAGTGTTCTTTGCCAACTGCTCTTCGAGCGAGGGAGGCGGCGAGCGCAGAATCGATGCCGCCGGAGACGCCGAGAACGTAACTAGACGCGTGCGCGTCTCTTAAATACTGTTGAAGAAAGGTTTCGATTTCGGACAAATATGCGCATAGTTTCATCGTTGCAAGTCTCCTTTACTCGATGTATTCGAATTCGAAATCGCAGAGGATGACGGTATCGCCATCGCGCGCTCCGCTTTTTTGAAGGCGCTCTTCGACGCCGATTTTTCGCAAGTAAGTCATCAATTTCATAAGGCCTTCGTCGGTTGAGAGGTTAATTAAATGATAAGTTCTTTCGACTCTTTCGCCAACAATTCGAAACACGCCGTCTTTTTCAAAAACGACATCGAATTCACCGGCGCTGTCTTTATACGCGTCATAAACGCGAACCGCCTCGACGTTTCCTTCTTTTGAAACGATTGGAAATTGCGGTGTTTTGCTGAGCAAATCGCTGCACGCCAACATCAATTCCTTTAAGCCTTCATGAGTTAAGGCGCTGATACCATAGACTCTCGTGTTCAATTTGCGCTCTAACGTCCGGAGGCGTTCTTCAGATCCTTCTTCATCCATCTTTGTCGCGCACACGATTGTTGGTCGTCTTGTCAGATTATAGCCATACTTTTCCAATTCGGCGTTAATTGCCAAATAATCCTCATAAGGATTGCGGACGCCGGCCATCTCGATCATGTGGATGATGACGCGACAGCGTTCGATGTGGCGCAAGAAAGTTTGGCCCAAGCCTTTGCCGAGATGGGCCCCCTCAATTAAACCGGGCAAATCAGCCATCACAAAAGAAGTCGTTCCGTCGACGCTGACGACGCCGAGATTCGGTGTGATAGTCGTAAATGGGTAATCGGCAATGATGGGATTGGTGTTGGTCACAACGCTTAAAAGCGTTGATTTGCCGACGTTCGGAAGTCCGACCAAACCGACGTCGGCGAGGAGTTTCAATTCGAGAACAATCGTTTTTTCTTCTCCGGGGACACCATTTTCAGCGATGCGTGGGACGCGGTTGCGCGAACTCTTAAATGCGGCATTACCCCGTCCGCCCCGACCGCCTTTTGCAATCACAAACTCGACGCCTTCAGCATTGAGATCGAAAAGAAAATTGTGAGTCGTTTCTTCATAGACGATGGTCCCGACCGGAACCTCGATAATCACGTCTTTGGCGCCGCGCCCATATTGGTTTTTGATTCCGCCTTTTGCGCCGTCTTCGCCGCGAATTATCCGCTTGTGATAGAGGCCGAAGAGCGTGTTGATCGAGCTCGAGGCTTTGAGGATGATCGATGCGCCGCGACCGCCGTTGCCGCCGCTCGGACCGCCTTTGGGCATGTACTTCTCATGCAAAAAAGCGATGAGGCCATCTCCACCTTTTCCCGACTTGACTGTTAATTGAACGCGATCGATGAACATATGTGTTCTTAGTCCTTGCTAAAAAAGTAATTATTTTTGTTTTTTCTGATGGTGTGCAAATCCTTGAAAAAGCGCACGCTGCTCTTAACGGCGCTCACCTTGCTGTCCTCATCATTTTCCCATATGACGGGAATCTCTTTGATTTTCAAATTGTTGAGGCGCGCCATATAAATGTATTCGACATCAAAGGCGAATCCATTGATGATCTGCCTTTTTGCCATCTGTTTGGCATATTCGGTTTTGATGGCCTTAAAGCCGCACTGCGTATCCTTGAAGCGGAATTTAAACGAATGGTTGACGATGACGCGGCACGTCTTGCCGATAAAGCGCCGCACGAATCCTTGTTTTTTGGTCAAGACGCTATCTTTTAAGTGGCGGGAACCGATGTAGAAATCAGCATTGTCCGCATCTTCATAGATCAAATCGAGAGCTTTTAAATCCGTCGATAAATCGGCGTCCATGAACAAAATGTAATCGCCGTCGGCTTGTTCGATTCCGTATTTGACCGCTCCGCCTTTGCCGCGATTCTGATCGTATCCGAGGGGGCGAACTTTTTCTAAGATGAGGTGCGTAAAAAGCTCCTTGGTATTATCTTTTGAACCATCATTGACGAGGATGACTTCAAAGAAAATTTTGCGCTCTTTTAAAAAGGGTAAAATCTTTTTTTCGAGATTGGCGCGGATTTTTTTACCTTCGTTATAGCAGGGAACGATGATTGATAGTTTCTTGATTTCCATACATATATTTAATCAAAATTGATTAAAAAAGACCACATTTTTGTGGTCTTTCAGTTTACTTTACTTCGTAGACGCTGACGCGTTTGCGATTTTTGCCGATCCGCTCGAATTTGACGATGCCGTCGACGGTGGCGAACACCGTGTCATCTCCGCCGCGCATCGCGTTATTGCCAGGGTAGACTTTCGTCCCTCTTTGACGATAGAGAATCGAACCGGCGGTTGCGAATTCGCCATCGGCTTTTTTGGCGCCTAACCGCTTGGAATGAGAATCGCGGCCGTTTTTGGTTGAACCGACGCCCTTTTTCGAAGCAAAGAACTGCAGGTTTAGTTTATAAATCATTGCTTTACATTTCCTTTCTTGTAATTTTAACATACTTTGAATAGTCGCGAGCGATGGTCTCGAGTTGGGTGATCATCGTTTTTAAAACGATTCCATCTTCTCGGAGAACAGCACCGCTTTTTGCGATTGAGACATATCCTTCCTCAACTTTGATAATCAGGGTTTTGGAAGAGTTGCGAAGGGCGTTTAAGCCTCCGAAGGTCACCGCCGAGACAGCGCTGCACACAAGATCTTCGCCGGCTTCTGCGCTTTGCGCATGGCCTTTGACTTCCAAGCTCGTGATCTGGCTATTGACCGTTTCGTACGTGACTTTAATCATAATTACCCGTTAATGGCTTCGATGACTAAACAAGTATAGGGCTGACGATGGCCGATTGTCTTGCGCTCATTGTGCTTGTTGCGGTATTTGAAGACTCTGAGTTTTTTGCTAAGACCTTGTTTGACAACTTTGGCGACAACGCTTGCGTCTTTGACGTAAGGGTTACCGACTTTGGCTTGCTGATCGCTGACGAGTAAGACTTTATCAAATGTGTAGGCTGTGTCGACTGCGGCATCTAGTTTTTCGACATAGACCTTTTGGCCGACTTCAACTTTGACTTGCTTACCACCAGTTTCGATAATTGCGTACATTGGTTACCTCCTCTTTTGATTTGCACTAATGACTCGCTATCGAGGTCAATCGTTACGATTTGTTGGGAACCTTGTCTAGGCGGTTGTAGCTTGTGAGGCGACAACGACATTATTATAAACACATTCAAAATGAGTAACAACTGTTTTTAACTAATGTTAAAGAAAAGGGTGGCAAACGGCCTTTTCACCGCCTCTCATCTATGAGGTGATTTTCGGCAAAAGAATAGTATTCGTCGCGGCCGATGATGACGTGGTCGCGCAAGAGAATTTTGAGGCGTGACGCTTCATCGCCGAGCACTTTCGTCGCGATTAAATCATTGTCGCTCGGCTTTATGTCCCCGCTGGGATGATTATGGACGATGGTGAAGGAAAGGCAGCGATTGGCGAGGACTTCCGATAGTATTTCCCGAATCGAAATCGGAAAGGTATCGCCGGTGCCTTTATACATCTTATTCTCGCCGATGATCGCCCCGCGCCGCGACAAAAAGATGATGATGAAATGCTCCTGAGGACTATCACCAATCTCATCTTTATATTTTTTAAATATATCTGGTGCGGATAAGCGCCTTTCACCATCCATCGATCGCGATTGTTCGACGCGGCGGAGGAGTTCAAAAGTGGCTCCGAGGCGGAGCGCCATGATCGTGCTTATTCCCGAGACGTCGCAAATCTTGTCAAACGACGCTTCCTTGAGCTGGTGAAGGCCTTTGGTTTTGGCGATTAATGAAGAGGCGATGTCAAGGGCGCTATAGTCCTTGACACCACTGCC
The DNA here is from genome assembly GCA_041654095.1 of Bacilli bacterium. Taxonomy (GTDB): domain Bacteria; phylum Bacillota_I; class Bacilli_A; order RFN20; family CAG-826; genus UBA1424. Next base: position 152,643 of record JBAZED010000001.1, on the reverse strand, counting down.
GATCACAATCGCTAATACTTCGACGTTGGAGAGCGCTCCAAAACCATTCATCAGCGCTTTTTCGCGCGGCCTTTCCCACTCCGGCAAGTCTTTGATGCGGACCAAAGATTATTTCCACTCGAACTTGAAACCGCCGGGAAGAGTTGTCGATCCTTTCTCGGACATGAAGAGGCGATAGACGATGACGGCCACGATGGCGATGGCGGCGATGGCCATAACCGCCGAAAGGGTGATCGCTTCACCGGTGATGTGGTTTTCCATCTCTTCAAGAGTCATGATTTGTAGATTCATAAAAAAGACCTCCTACTGATATATAGGAGGCCAAAGGCTAAAAGTTGCGAAAATCGCTATAAAAAATTATTTAAGAGCGGCTATTTTTTTGATGATAGAGGCCAATAATTCCTTGTTCTTTGAATGTTTTTCCTTCTCTAACAGCACTTTGTCCCCTGGGGCTTTTGCGAGGAACCGCTCGTTGGAAAGCATGGCATCCGAACGATTGATTTCGTACTCCAGTTTTGCTTTTTCCTTGGACAGCTTTTCCAATAATTCCGCCTTGTTGATCTCCTCTTCAATCGTGAGATCGAATTGCGAATAGAAAAAGGAAATTTCGCCTTGATCAATCTGAATTTCGGTGCAAAGCTCGATGTTTTTGGCAAAAGCGAATCGCGATAAATAGTTGCTAAAATTAGCAAAAGGCTCATCATTTGCGCGGATTCTAAGCATAATTTGATGATTGGGAGCTAAATTTCTCTCCACTTTGTAATTGCGGATGTCCTGAATGGCCGAATATAGTTCGTGGACCGCATCGCGATCGTTTTTAGCGATTTTGATCTTCCGGGCCACCGGGTATTTTTCGAACATGACCGACGCTTGGTGCTCGGGGAGCGACAAGTACAATTCCTCAGCGATAAAAGGCGTGTATGGAGCGATCATGATGATGATGTCTTTCAATATGGCGTAGAGAACTTGCTTCGCCGTTTCGCTGCGCTTTGCGTCGTTAAGGGCCAACGTCACCTTTGACATCTCTAAAAAGCGCGAGCAGAAATCGTCGTAGACGAAACCATAGAGATTTTTTAGAGCCATTGCAAACTGATACTTATCCATATTCCGCGTGACAGTTGAAATCGTTTTTTCGAGCTTGTGAAGGATGTCCAACTCAAGAGGATGGAGTTCCTTGACGTCGATGTGGCGAGGTGCAAAATCGTCGCCGAGAATCGATAGAACATAGCGCGCCGAATTCCAAATTTTATTGAGGAAATTGCTTCCGGAAACGACTTTTTCCTCAATGTAGCGCGTGTCTTGACCGGGCGCGGTATTGCTCATCAAAAAATAGCGTAGAGCATCGACGCCGTGACGATCGATGACATCGATTGGATCGATGCCGTTGCCCAAAGACTTGGACATTTTCCGACCTTTCGCATCGCGGATCAAACCGTGAATAACGCATTTTTCAAACGGCGATTGGTCCGTGAACTCCAGACCTTGGAAAATCATGCGGCTGACCCAGAAGAAGATGATGTCATACGCCGTGACCATGACCGAGTTCGGGTAATAGCGGGCAAGGTCGTCGGTTTTAGTCGGCCAGCCTAAGGTTGCAAACGGCCATAAAGCTGAGGAAAACCACGTGTCGAGAACGTCTTCGTCCTGCTTGTATTCGCCGAGGTTTTTCGGCGGGTCGATAGCAACGACGGCTTCGCCTGTCTTCACGTGATAGTAGACGGGGATGCGATGCCCCCACCACAACTGCCGCGAAATGCACCAATCCTCAGCGCTTTCCATCCAGTTTTTGAATATTTTCTGAAAGCGTTTGGGGATGAATTCGACGGTGCTGTCGCGCAGGGCTCGTTCGGCGAGGGGGCGCATCTTCACGAACCACTGTTTGCTGAGATATGGTTCGACGACGGCGTTGGTCCTTTCGCTGTGCCCGACTGAATGGGTGATTTTCTCGGTTTTGGCATAGAGGCCTTTGCCCTTGATTTCCTCAAGCAATTTAGCGCGGCAAACATAGCGATCGAGACCGCGGTATTTACCGGCCTTGTCATTCATCGTCGCATCGATGTTCATGCAGATCGGCTTCGGCAGATGATATTTTTCGGAGAGGAGGAAATCGTTTGGATCGTGAGCCGGTGTGCACTTCATGACCCCAGTGCCGAAATCTTTGTCGACATAGGAATCGGCCATGATGGGCAAGGGCCGGCCATCGGCCGGATTGACGACATAGCGACCGACGAGATGAGCGAAGCGCTGATCGTTTGGGTTGACGAAGACGGCGACGTCGCCGAACATCGTCTCGGGCCGCGTCGTCGCGATGACTAGCGATTCCTCGCTATCGATTATCGGATAGCGGAAATAGAAGAAGTCGCCTTTGACGTCCTTATGGACGACTTCGATATTCGAGAGGGCGGTGCGCAGTTCAGGATCGACATTGATGATGCGTTCGCCGCGATAGATGAGCCCTTTATCGCAAAGCGTTTTGAAAACGGTGCGGACGGCTAAATCGAGATTCGCATCGAGCGTAAAGCGTTCTTTTTCGTAATCGAGGGCCAGGCCGAGCTTCGCCCACTGCTCGTGAATTGAAAGGGCATATTGTTCCTTCCACTTCCACATCTCAGTCAGGAATCTGTCGCGGCCGAGCCGATATTTGTCCTTACCTTCAGAGCGGAGCAACTCTTCGACTTTGGCTTGGGTGGCGATGCCGGCGTGATCCGTGCCGGGGAGCCATAAAACATCGTAACCGCGCGCTTTTTTATAGCGGGCGATCACATCTTGAATGGTGTTGTTCCAGGCGTGGCCCAAGTGCAGGCGACCGGTGACGTTGGGGGGCGGAATCACGAGCGAAAAGGGCAATTTGCTCTTATCGCCCGATTTAAAGTAGCCTTGGTTTTTCCAATGCTCGTACTTTCCTTCTTCGACCTTTTGGGGGTCATAGCGTTTCTCAAGGGCCATATCCTTCCTCCTAAAAAAATAAAAGCGTCCACATAAGGACGCAGGATGCGCGGTACCACCTTAATTCATATCTATTGATATGCATCTCAAGACCCGTAACGTGGGCGGCGGAATATTCCTATTCTTCCTCAGGGGCGACAACCTAATCTCGCTATTTTCATCTTTGCACCAAGCGATGAATCTCTATGAATAAAGAGGCTAAGCACTCCTCGTCGACGGAATAATCACATTATAGTGATTTTTCAAATTGATAACAAGGAAAGACGAGAATTGATTGGGCTTTTCACGCGTCATCTTCTTTTGTCAATCGCACGAAAACGCCATATCGAATTAACAAAATAAGATTATTCGAATACTAGTAGCGAGCCTGTTGAACGAAGACAAAAATTACCTTTTTTCTAAGTTAACGCCTATTTTTAAATATCGACGCCATCATTCTTTTTGCTATAATGAGCGCACATGGAAAAAAAAGCATCTGGCCGCAATAGCCTCATCGAATTGCTGCGTTTCGTAATGGCGTGTTCCGTCTTGATCTTTCATGGTTTCATGCCCTTTGCGACCAATCTTCTCGATATGGGTGTCACCTGCGTTGCGGTCGACTTTTTTCTTATGCTCGGCGGCTACCTATTCGCTTCCTCTTATGCCAAGAGTCAATCCTCGAAATCGAATCATCCTTTTTGGAACTTTCTCGGCCGGCGGCTCCAACGGCTCGGGCTGCCGTTTTTGATATCCCTCCTGTTCGCCCTTTACAACACCATCACGATGCAGCACATCGGCTGGCTCGTCGGCTACTTGTGGTTTATCCCCGTCGAGATCATCGCCCAGATCATCATGTATTTGCTCGTCACTTATCTTAAGAACAAGAAAATCCTGCTCGCCATCTTATTGGCGGTCGCCATAGCCGGTTACAGCTATTTCTTCGCACTTCCCCCCGTCTACACGCCGTATCCCCAAGGTGGATATAACATCTACTTCACGAATTTGTGGTCGATCCTCGGCTATCCATTGCGCGGCATCGGCGGCGTTTTCATCGGCTACGCTCTGACTCATCTTCCCAAAATCCACAAGCCAATTCTCAAAAGCATCCTCGCTTACGCTTCGTTCGCGATCGTCTTAGTCGTTTCGTTTTGGCCGATCTTTCCATTTAAAGAAGTAATTCTCCTCGCCCTTTTTGCCTTGGCAATTTACCTTCTCTTCCAGATCGAATTTTCGTTTCCTCTCTTCAACTATTTGGGAGCGATCAGCTTCGGCTTCTACGTCTTTCAAACCCTCGGCTCGACATTGCGGTCGAATCAAGACGTCACGCCCTTAGTGACGCTCCTCGTCATCATCGCCGTCAGCCTCGTCTCCCAGCCCCAGGCTTTCGCCGCCATCTTCGCCAATAAAAAAAGTGCCTTGGCACCTCGACAATAACAATAAACAAATTACAGGCTTAATACTTTTGAAATTGCGGCTTTGACATCAGCCAAAGATCGATTGTTTTTAATGCTGACTAAGAGGTGTTCGAGCGCATCTCCACCAGCTAACAGCGGCGCGATATTCTTTTCAACGGCCCCTTTTTCGCTCTGGTTTAATTTATCGGTCTTGGTTAAAACCAAAAGAACAGGTATATTCCGCTCTTTCAGATAATTCATAAACGAAATGTCCTCGCCTTGTGGCACTCTCCGGCTGTCAAATAAATAGACGATGAGGCGCGGTTTACTCGTCGCGTAGTAGCCTTCCATCATCTCCGCGAAAGCATCTTTGGGACCTCTGGCGACATAGCCGTATCCGGGCGCGTCGACCAAGTAGAACTTATCGTCGATATTATAGTAATTGAGCAGGCGCGTATGACCTGGTTTAGAGGAAGTGTACGCTAAATCCTTGCGCCCGACCAAGGCGTTGATCAGCGACGACTTGCCGACATTGCTGCGGCCGGCGAACATCACATCGAAAAGGCCGTCGGGCCTTTGTGAGGCCGACGGCGCGCTTTTGATGAAAGTTGCTCTTCGAAAATCGATCATTATTTGACACAGGCGACATCGAGGGCGTCGTCCACCGTTTTCATATAGACGATATTGAGGGCCTCTTTGACTTCTTTGGGGAGTTCATCGACCGCCTTCTGATTGTCTTTCGGAACGATGATGGTCTTGATGCCGCTGCGCAGAGCCGCTAACGACTTCTCGCGCAACCCGCCGATTGGCAGGGCATAGCCGCGGAGCGTGACTTCGCCGGTCATAGCGACGTTGGCGTCGATCGCCTTTCTCGTCAAGCACGAGACGATGGCCGTCGTGATCGCCACCCCGGCGCTCGGACCGTCTTTCGGAACAGCTCCTTCGGGAACGTGAATATGGATATCGTTTTTCGCAAAGATGTCGCTATCGATGCCGTATTTGACCGCATTGCTGCGCACGTAGTCGAGGGCGATGCTGGCGCTCTCTTTCATGACGTCGCCGAGTTTTCCGGTCAAGACGAGGTTGCCTTTGCCCGGAAAATAGTTGACTTCGATCGGCAGGATGTCGCCGCCGTATTCGGTATAGGCGAGGCCGGTGACGACGCCGATTTGATTCTCTTTTTCCTTCTTGGTGTTTTCAAAAATTTCGACGCCGAGATGCTTGCGGACGATCTCCGGCGTGACCGACAGCTCTTTGGCGTTCGGATTTTTGACGCAATCGACGACGATCTTGCGGATGATCGAGGCGATTTTTCGCTCGAGCTCGCGCACACCCGCTTCGCGAGTATAATACTGAATGATATATTGGAAGGCATCGTCGGTAAAATTGATGTTCTTGTCATCGATGCCGTTGGCCTTCATCTGCTTTTTGAGCAAGAAGTGCTTGGCAATCTGGATTTTCTCGAGCTCGGTGTACGAGTTTACTTCAATTAATTCGAGGCGGTCGCGGAGAGGGGCTGGAACATTTTCAAGATAGTTGGCCGTCGCGATGAACAAGACGTTGCTGAGGTCATAGGGTTCTTCGACGAAATTATCGTTGAACGCGAAGTTTTGCTCGGGATCGAGAACTTCGAGGAGGGCGCTGGCCGGATCGCCTTTATACGAGGTGGACAGCTTATCGACTTCGTCGAGCAAGAAGACGGGGTTGATGACACCGCATTTCTTCATGCCGCTGATGATGCGGCCCGGCATGCTGCCGACATAGGTGCGGCGATGGCCGCGAATTTCGGCTTCATCCGAGATACCGCCGAGCGAGGCTTTGAAAAATTTCCGCCCCAAAGCTCGGGCAATTGATTTGCCGAGCGAGGTCTTGCCGACGCCGGGTGGGCCGTAGAAGCAGAGGATCGGCGCTTTGAGATTGCCGGTCATCTTTTTGACGGCTAAATACTCGATAATTCTCTTTTTGACTTTTTCGAGGCCGTAATGATCTTCGTTGAGGATCTTTTCGGCGTCTTCGAGATTATCGTTATCGTCTGTCTTCTGATACCAAGGTATGCCCATCAACAAATCGATATAGCTCTTGATGAGCGAGGCTTCAAGCGATGCTTGCGGCATCATTTCAAAGCGCTTGAGCTCGGCTTTGACTTTGATTTTAACGTACTCAGGAAATGGATTGCTATCGAGGTTTTTAATGATGTCTTCTTCCGATTCTTCACCGGGAGCGATTTCGCCCAGCTCTTCCTTAATGGCTTTCATCTTCTCGCGGAGGATGTACTCGCGCTGATTCTTCTCGGTCGATTTCTGGATGCTGCTCTGAATCTTCTTATCGATCTCAATCACGGCTTTGGCTTGGTTGATGACATCGAGGATGATCATCAGGCGCTTGTTGATATCTAATTCCTCGAGCAAAGATTGTTTCTGCTCGTTCGGCATATTCAAATACGTCGCAAGCGTGTCGGTCAATTCGCTGGGGGTGAGACCCTTGGAAAGTTGGCTGATCACTTGGCGGGGAAAGCTCCGGGAGAGGCTGGGGAGCAACTCGATCTGCTCGAGAATATTGCGGACGATGACAGCCGTTTCGTTGGGATTTTCTTGGACATCTTCCAAGACGACACCGTCGGCGACATAGTGGTTGTTCTCGATGCGAATATTGCTCAACGCGACGCGTTTCGTCGCCGAGACGCGGATGCGATAAAATTGTTTTTGATCGCCAAACGAGATAATGCGGCACAAAGTGCCGACTGAAAATAATTCGTCGGGCATCGGGTCGTCGGTATTCGGGTCTTTCTGGCTGACGATAAAAAGGAGCGAACTGGCGTTATCGCGGCTTTCCTCGATGGCTTTCATCGAAAAAGGGCGAGCGGCTTCAATCGGCTGGCTCGTGGTCGGAAAGACGACTAAGCTCCTCGTCACGAGAAGCGGCAAGGTGAGTGGTACGGTTTCTGCCATTAAGAGACCTCCTATTTATATTATTCGATAGTTAATCGTTATTGTTAACAATAAATTCTTGGATGCGGCGCGAGCGGACATCGGCGGTGAAGCGGTCCATGCTGTCTTTCAAGACTTTTTTCACCTCGTCGAGCGGCATCTTGTATTGATCGGCGATCTTGGCGAGTTCGAATTCGATCTCACCATCTTCGACAGTGATCTTTTCAAGTTCGGCGATCTTTTCGAGGACGAGGACCGAGCGGATGTTATCCTCGGCGTCGTGGCGCATCTTATCGTGAACCTGGTCCATGCTCTGGCCGGTGATCTCGAGATACTTGTCGAGGGTCAAGCCCTGCTTTTCAACTTGCTTGGACAGGTTTTCTTCCATGGCTTCGATCTCGCCATCGATGATCTCTTTAGCTAAGTCGATCTTGGAATCATCGCGAATCTGCTTGACTAAGGCTTCGAAGTAATCGCGTTTGGCATCGCTCGTCTTCTGATTGTGGAGGCGAGCTTTCTCATGAGCCTTCAAATCGTCGATCGTCTTGACGTTAGGGAGGTTCAAATCTTTGATGAGCTCTTCGTTGAGCTCGGGAATTTTCTTTTCCTTCACTTCGTGAACCTTGACTTTAAAAATCGCGTCTTTACCCGCTAATTCGGGAACGTACTCGGTTGGGAATTTGACGTTGATCTCTTTTTCGTCGCCACCTTTAACGCCGACTAATTGCTCTTCAAAGCCCGGGATGAATTGGCCGGAACCAAGTTCTAGGGAGTGGTTTTCGGCTTTGCCACCTTCAAATGCTTTGCCATCGACAAAACCTTCAAAATCCATGACGACTGTATCTCCTAAAACGGCAGCATCAGCTTTGACGACGAGCGAGGCGTTATCGTGGACGAGGTGCTCGATGGCGTGTTCGACTTCGTGATCATCGACCACCACTTCTTTTTTCTCAGCGTGAAGTCCTTTATATTGACCCAAAGTGACTTCAGGAGCGAGCACGAGCGTGAATTTTAACTCTAGTTCGAGGTCGCTCAATTTCGTGACATCGACGACCGGGCGAGCGAAAGGCCGGAGGTTTTCTTCGGCGATGACTTGGCGGTATGTATCTTGGAGCAGCGAGTTGATGGCCCGATCAAAGACTTGGCCTTGGTCGACTTTGGCCTTGACCATTTCGGCCGGGGCTTTGCCTTTGCGGAAACCCTTGATTTCAACATTGGCGGCTAGCGCTTTAAAAGCATCCTTCTGGGCTTTGGCCCATCTGTCTTGTTCGACGGTCACGAGGACTTCGATTTTTGATTGTTCGAGTTTGGTGATTTTCTTTTCCATATTCTATGTAATTCTCCTTCTTAAAAATGCAATCGAGTTAAAGTATAGGATACAATAGTATTTTATTCAAATGAAACACTGAAAAAAACCGATTAAATGCGCTTGTTTATCTCTCTTTAAGCTTGAATCGGCGGATTGCTCTCCAAATTTTTTTGGAGCTTCTGCACGAAGACCATCAAATCGTTAATCGATATATTCAAGTTGGAGGCCAGATCGGCGATATCCGGCGCGATTTGCAGGTGTTCATAAGCCAAGACGAGAAGGGCGCCGATGAGCAGTTCGCTCGGCGATGAAAAGATGTTATCGGGATATAAAATAATGATCAGCTCATTGAGAAGCGAATTTGCTACTTCGCTCACCGAAGGATCTTTGGCGATGGTTTCGAGGCGGCGCAAGATCGCATCGTATTGCGAATTCATGAAGGGCGGTTCCAAATCTTTGGGTACGACCTTGTAATTCTTGTCATTTTTATCAAAAGACACCGTTTTGTCATAACCATCGGAGACCAGGAGAAATAAAGCGTAAGTCCGGACGTGGGAATGGGCGTCTTGCCTCTTCAAAAAATGGATGATGACCTGGTAGAATTCGCTCATCTTATACTCGCGGATGTCGTTGAGGGCGGCGAGCAGGACGACATCGTCGTTTTCACTATTTAAAATGCGATTTATCTCTTCTTTGCTCAGTTTTTTGTCCAATCTCTGCTTCCGCTCGTGGTGGCGAATCATCAAATCCGCGCCATTTAAATATTCTTCGACCTCTTGAGAAATATAAGGGAGGTTTTGGTAATACTTCAATTCTTGGTAGGCTCGATCGTATTTTTGAAGGGTGAACAAGACTTCAAAATGGACTTTCATGATATTGAAAATACCATCTTTAAAATCGCTTTTATGCTCTTCGATTAAGAGCAGGGCGTCTTCGAGTTTACCGAGGCCGAGATAGGCGGCGATGCGATACGAGATCGAATCGACATCGAGGCTGTCCTTAGTCAACTCCAAAACCAAAGCGTACTGCTTTTTTTCAATTAAGGTCTTCAGAGAATCCATAAACCAAGTTTACCACAACCATAGGTTAGCAAATAACGAAATGCTATTTATGAGGGCAGGAGCGTCGTCGCCGCTCCCCAGACGTGATCGGTGCGCGCCATCTCGGCGTTGAACCGCGTCCCGAACGAGCCGGCATTCAGATATTCTTGGAAGGTCGCATAGTGATCATCGGTGTAGATGCAGACCGGCGCGGAATCGTAGTTCGCAGCTCCCTTTGAAGAATCAAAGCCATACTCCCAACAGATGACGCGCCCCACCCCTCGGTTGGTACCCGAATAAGAGGAGTCGAGAGCGATGTCACATTCATGATAAAGAGGGAGATCGCCGCCGCCCACTTGATAAGGAACGGCTACCGCGTATCCGCCATCCCACGAATAAGTCGAGACGCAGCGCGTATCATCACCGAAAAGATCGTGCGCAGCATTGTAATTCGCCTTGTTAACATAGTTCGCCGGCCAAGTGCCAAAAGTCGTGAAATAGGCGGCGACATCTTCAGGCGCCGTATACGCGGCTTGGTCGGCATAAACCGGATTAAGAGCGATATAATCATAGGAATAATAGGTGTAAGTCGCCGTATTTTGGACGGCGTAATAGCTACCCGTTTTGGCGATTGAAGAAGGAACTTGGACACTTTTTCCGTCGTAGAGGGAACCGGTGCTGACAATCGGATTAATTCGATTGAGGTTTTGACCGGCGCTGAGGAAGGCGAATTCATCAGCCGGACCGGCGTTGGCATAGTCGATTTCGATGCTTTCCAGATACAATTTGCTTCCGGTGGTCTCGATTTTGAAAAAATTCGCATTTGCCACTTCCAACGTCGCCGTCTCTGAAATGGTAGATAGGTCAAGTTCTATCGAGATGCCGCACGATATATCTTCGCCATAAGACAAAGTTGGCTTTATTCCGAAATCCGCCTCCGTGCGATAAGTAAGAGCGATGCTTTCGATGTCGTTTATCGCCGACACATTATAGAAAGCGCCCGCTGCGGTTCCGTCTCCGTAAGCGTTGAAATAAGGTAGCAAAATCATGAATTCCGGATTGCCATAACTTGGCTTTATGACTCGATAATGCTCGAAATTAAAACCGCCTACATTAGTGCGAGCGTAGTTTCCTGTCGAATACGTACCAATCTCGTAATAATTGGTTGAATTGAGCGTCAGGGAAGAGCCGCTGCTTTCGGAGATGACATCACCGGCACCGCGGATCAAACACTGCATCATATAGGTATATCCGTCGGCATAGCAGTGAAGATAGCCAACGACATCGACGGTCGATCCGCTTAGCGGATAAAGGTAGCTGTCGATCGCCGCTGTCTGCGATAGATAGCCATAATAGAGCGGAACGCTCGTCATCCCCGCAAAAACGACAGTCGCATTTCCAGAGGAATTATACGTTAAAACAACGTCGTTTAAAGCGATTTTCAAGATTCCGAGGCTTTCGCCCTCGATGAATTGCGACGAGGAAGGGTTCGTTCCGTTTTGCCAAAACGATTCATCCGTCACATAGGTTTCGACCGATGAGGAGTTGACTTCATAATCGACGTCGATCCTCGCCGGGTTGACGAATTCCGGCAAATTATTGTATAGCGAGGCGATTCCTTCGACGGTTAAGACGTTTCCCTCCGCCACTTCGATGCTGCTCCGGTAGATCATCATGCCGGCAAAATTGCCGTTTTGATCGGTGCTTTGTATGTAGAAATTCTGATAGCCGTTTGAATCGAGGTAGTACTTTGTAACCGTGCCCCAAGTCTTGTATGAAACCCCGGTAATACCATCATTCAGGTTACCGACGATAGTGTGTATCGATGTGTAATTATTGCTCTCCGCAAAATAGTATTCGCAGTTTACTTCGCCGCTTCCTTCGCCATCGACTTGCGCGCTCGATGGGTTGAAGAGAACGCTGAAGGAAACGATTCCTACAATCGTTAAACTGGTGAATAATAATTTGGTGAGCGTCTTGTTGTTTGGCATTTATTACTAAAGGCTGGCTTCACTTGCTAATCATAACCGAAGGCTTCATTTTTTTGAACAAAAAATAAAAGGACCACGATTGTGATCCCTATTTTTTAATGGCATCCTCTAGGCGATTCGAACGCCTGACCTACGGCTTAGAAGGCCGTTGCTCTATCCAGCTGAGCTAAGAGGACATATCGCTATACTAATATAGTATTTTAGCATTGACTATTCAACACAAAAAAGCTTATTTCTCAAGCCTTTCTCTGACCTTAAATGCGACGTTTTTAGGAAGCAGTTGCTCAAGTTCCTCGAGAGTGGCTTTTTTCAGCTCATTAATCGATTCGTAATTGCGCAACAAGATTTCGATGCGCTTCTTCCCCAAACCTTCGATGTCGTCGAGGATGCTGGACTTAAAGGCTTTTTGGCGCACTTGGTGGTGAAAGCTGATCGCAAAGCGATGGACTTCGTCCTGCATTCTCATCAGCAGAAAAAAGAGCGGTTTGTCATTTTGCAAATCATATTTGTTCCCCGTGGCATCGATCAAACCCTCGGTCTGGTGGCGATCGTTTTTATATAATCCGAAAACGGGTATCGCGGCGCGAAGTTTGTCAAGCGCTTCGCGAGCGGCCTTGACCTGTGGCAGTCCGCCGTCGACCAAGATGAGATGAGGCTTAGTCAAATCGTCATCCAAAAGCCGTTTATAACGCCGGTAGATCACTTCGCGCATGCTCGCAAAATCATCGCGTTTTTCGTCGCCTTCGATATGAAATTTGCGGTACATTTTCTTGCTGGGCTCGCCGTTGATAAAAGCCACCATCGCCCCGACCGGCGACGAGCCTTGGAGGTGGGAGTTGTCAAATAGTTCGATGTAAGTCGGCGTCTTAATGCCAATTGCGGTTCCTAATTCGCTTAAAATCTTGAGGTTATCATCGGTCAGGCGCGCCGACATGAAGTGCTCATCCAAGCCTTGGCGGGCGTTGACGCTGGCCATATCGACCACATCGTAGAGCGCACCGCGACTTTTATACACGACCTCGATGCCGTAGATATTTTCGATTCTCGCCTTTAAACCATAGATGTTCGCAACGATTTCGCTCGGCAGAGAATGCGTCTGATAATACTGTAAAATCAAATCGGCGACGAGATCGAGGTCCTCGCCGAACTGCTCGACGACAAATACTTCTTTGCCGAGCAAGACGCCTTGGCGAAAAGTTAATAAGGCCAGTGCCAGATACCCATCGCGAGTCACATAAGCGAAGATATCGCGGTCGATGTGATCCTTGACTTCCATGCTCTGCCGCTCATTGATGTGGTCGATAGCCAGCAAGGTCTTCTTGTAGTCATTGGCCTTTTCGTATTCTTGATTGGCGCTGGCTTCTTCCATCTTGCGACGAATTTGATTTTTGACATCTTCGTTATTGCCGCCCAGAAAACTTTTGATCTGCCCATATATTAGCGCGTGAGTCTCATCATCAATGTTATTGATGCAAGGCGCAAGACACTGACCGAGATGATAGTAGAGACACGGGACGCTGGGTAGGGTCGCGCATTTTTGCAAGGGGAAAATTTTGTTGAGCAAATTGATCATTTCGTAGGCGTGGGCCGATGTCGGATAGGGCCCGAAGTAAAAATAGTTTTTGTCCCTATCGTCGCGGGCAATTTTGAGAACCGGGCTCTTTTTGCGCTTCAAGGCCAGATAAGGATAATGCTTGCTATCTTTCAACATGATGTTGTAGCGCGGATAGTGCTCCTTGATTAAATTCATCTCGAGGATAAAGGCTTCTTTTTCGCTCTTGGTGATAATCGTCTCAAAGTGGTCGACGTTAAAAACCATGGCCGCGACTTTTCCGGCTTGAGGGCGTAGGAAATATTGCGTCACGCGCTTATTGAGGTTCTTAGCCTTGCCGACATAGATGATTTCCTCATCTTTGTCTTTCATCAAGTAAACACCCGGTTTATTCGGGACGAGGAGGAGAGCTTGTTTGACGGCCTCGGTCATTTGAGTTTCACCACCGTGGCACCCCCGGCCCCTTCGTGCTGATCACCAGGTCGAAAGCTTTCGATAAAATCGCACTTTTTCAGATATTCGTGAATTGCTCTTTTCAGCGCTCCCGTGCCGAAGCCGTGAATGATCCGCACTTGTGAAAAGCGCTTTAGGCGGACGCCGTCGAGATATCGCGATAACTCTTCTAAAGCTTCGTCGACATGGAGGCCGATGACGTTTAATTCTAATTTAACATCGCTCGTGATGTTCGGAGCTGTAAAAGGTTTTTCCACCGATTGATGTCGCGGGGCGTCGATAATGCGAACTCGGTTCTTAGAAGAGGTGAACTTCAGTCCATCGGAAGAGATGATGAAGACCTTGTCGCCGCTCACGCGTTCGACGCGACCTAAAATGCCCATTTCGATGATTGAGACATAATCGCCGGCGCTGATTTCGCCAGTTTCACTTGTCGAAATTTCGACTTCATCATCGTCTAATTCCTTGAGTTTGCGCTTCGCCTCGATGACCTCGTGCATTTTCAGATTGGGGTTTTTAAGCACCTGCATAATGCCCTCGATTTCCAGCTCGGTTTTGGCAATCGTTTCGCGCTTTGATTCCTCGACATCTTCGAGCAGGTGGAGGCGTTGATTTTCAAGTTTTTGTTCGCGTTCAAGCAGGCTCTTTTCGAGGTTGGCAACCTTCTTGATTTCGGCATCCAGAAGTTGGGTTTTAGCCTCGCTTTCAGAGATTAGTTTTTGAAGGTTTCCAAGAGCGCTGATACTCTGGTCGTGACCCTGTTTTTTTAAGATATCATTTGCGCTGCTAATAATGCTCTTTGAAAGGTTGTAGCGATCGGCCATTTCGAGGCCGTAACTGCGACCCGGAACACCGCGTTTTAAGACGTAGGTCGGAGTCATTTTCTGCTCATCAAAGAGGACGGAAGCATTGATGATGCAGTCGGTATTCAAAGCATAGTCTTTTAATCCGTCATAGTGTGATGAGCAAAAGACGAAGGAACCGACTCTGCGCAAATAATCGAGGTAGGCAATCGCTAATGCTTCGCCTTCTAAAGGCGAGGTTCCCGTTCCAATTTCGTCGAGCAAAACGAGATCCTCAACGCTGACTTGATCGGCGATCTCGGCAAGGTTTTTAATGTGTCCGGAGAAGGTCGAGAGATTGCTGGCCAGCGACTGACTATCGCCAATATCCGCAAAAATATGACTAAAATATGATACTTTTGCATGATTTGCGGTTGGAATAGCCAGTCCGCATTGATTCATTATAATCATCAAACCGAGCGTTTTGATGGCGACCGTCTTGCCGCCGGCGTTTGGTCCGCTAATGACGATGATACGCGTTTTTTCGTCGAAGACAAAATCGTTAGCGACGACGGCTTTTGGGTCGATTAAAGGATGCCGCGCTTTCTTAATATCGATGGTCCTCTGCTCGCTCAATTCCGCGATTTTGGCATCGGTCGCCATCCCGTAAAGAGCTTTCGACTGAAGAAAATCCAGGTAGCCGATCAACGCGTTATTCGTCAGTATTTCCGCGCTGAACCGCGCCACCAAAATACTGAGCTCCTTTAAGAGCCTTTGAATCTCTTCGCGCTCCTCGATTTTTAAGATGTAAATTTGGTTGTTTGACTCCACTGCCCAATCGGGTTCGATGAAGGTCGTCATCCCCGTATCGGAAATGTCGTGGATGACGCCGCTGACTTTGCCTTTAAAAATTGTTTTAATCGGCAGGACGAAATGCCCGTTGCGAATCGTCGCAACCGGCTCGTTCATGTAATCGCGCAACGAATCGATGGCCAACTGAAAGCGAAGGTTCATTTTGCGCTCGGTCTCGGCGATGCTTTTGCGAATCGAATTAAGTGTCGAAGAGGCGCTGCTCAAGATGCCGAGGTCCGGCCCGACGACGCGGTGTATGCTCTTCTCTAACTGCTCCAAAGTTTGAAAGAGGCGAACTTTATTATTGAGCAGGGGAAATTTCTCTTCGCGCTTGCGAATGGACTCCGTTATCTTGGCCGTGATGATGACATCGTGGGCGACGGCTTCTAAATCTTCAGCGGTCAAAGTCCCGCCTTTGAGGGCGTATTCAACCTTTCTCGTTAAATTGCTCGAACTCATCATCGGCAGATGTCCGTAGCGAATATTCAGAACCATCATCTCGTCGAGAATGGCTAGCTCTCCACCTAGATTCTCTTTGTTGAGCATTTCAAGCGAAAGGGAGCTTTCACGGCCGATGTCGCTTTGGGCATAAGTCGAAATCATTTGGCGGATTTCGATAAATTCGAGGACTTCATAAATATCAGGCATGACAATATCTTACCATAAATTATGGTCGCTTTTGATAGCCTTGCTTTTGTGCTAAAATAGTTGAGGCAAATTATGACTAATCACATGGTGACGATTAAAGTTAGCGCGCAACTGCTCGCAAGAATAGAGCAAGCATATCAACACTATCTCATTGAAAATAACGGCGATTATGTTTTGTTTCGCGCCAAAGTCGGCAAAACGACGATTACCGCCTACCAAAATACTAAAGGCAAGGACGCAAAAGTGACCTTTGCCGGCGGCGATTTTACCAAAGAAGCCTCGCGTTGGGACCCAGGCATCACTCTGTTCGATATCGAGGATAAAGAGGATGAACCACTGGGTTGGTTTGACATCGAGGACCAGATAGGCAGCGACGAAGTCGGGACCGGCGATTTTCTCGGGCCGATCACGGTCTGCGCCGCTCTTGTGCGTAAACAAGATGTCGCATACCTTAAAAAAATCGGTGTTACCGATTCGAAGAAGATGACCGATGAACACATCCGATTCATCGCCTCGCAATTACTCAAGAAATTCGCCTACTCGCAAGTCAGTCTCAACAACGAGAAATATAACGAATTAGTTAATAAAGGCATCAATCTCAATGAAATTAAAGCCCGTCTTCACAACCGCGTCCTCCTCAACTTGCTGAAGAGGCACCCCGATGTCAAACATGTCTATGTCGACAAGTTCGTCTCGGAATCCCGTTATTTCAATTATGCTGCGCGCGATGTCGAAATCGTCAGCGACATCACTTTTAAAACGAAGGGCGAATCGCGCTTCCCATCCGTCGCTCTCGCCAGCGTCATCGCCCGTTATTCATTTCTTAAGAAGATGGAGCTCCTCGGTAAAAAATACAAGACCACATTGCCTTTTGGAGCCTCGCATAAAGTTGACGAATTCGCCATGTCATTTATCGAAAAACACGGACGGGAAGAGCTTTTAAAAATCGCGAAGGGTAATTTCAAGAATTTTACTCGCATCGCCTTAAAGGATGATATCAAATGAAAAGAATACCGCTGTTTCTCTTGCTTTTACTGCTCGTTTTGTCTTCGTGCGGCCCGCACGATAATTCGAGCAGTTCGAACACCGATGGTTCATCGAGCAGCGAAACGAATCAAGGATACGCCGAGCGCATCGCGACGATGGCTGACACCGGCGTAGCAATTGGTTCGGATGACAAAACCGACGCGCAAAACGCGACCTATGATTCGCAAGCGCCCCTAGGAAGCGCCTCTCACCCCCTCTCCAACTCATCGTTTGATTATTTGGAAATCGTCGTTTTCGAGCAACCGATTGAGGTTGGCGATGCATATCTGTTCAAAGTTGGCGATGCGACCATCGTCATGGATTTTGGAAATTACGCATCTTCTTCCTTTAGCGATTCATCGACCTATTACAACCTATTAAAAAACACGTATGATGCCTATCTCGATGATGGACACTTAGATCTCTTGATTTTGACACATCCTCATAGCGATCACTATGGGGGGTATTTGGCGCTGCGCGCGGCCGTTTCTTCAATCGACATGATCGTCGATTATGGTTATTACGAATATGGCGGAGAAAATTATCGCACCAATATTCGCGACTATTATGTTGGTCAAGACAGCGAATATCACCGCATTTACGATATGGTCAATGGAACAAACGGCGGAATGAAACGCACTTATGTCACTTCCGAAGTCTTCATCGATTGGCTCGATACGGGCTATTATTCCACCAATTACAATGATGGACCCGTAGTCGATGATTTAAATGTCACTTGTGTGACCGGAATTCTCTCATACCGCAATTTCACCTATTTCTTCTCGGGCGATTTGCAGGACAATCCAAGCGGCTATTACGGGGGGACGGGCGGTTCTGGTGAAACGCGCCTGGTTCAGACCAACGCGACCAACACTGATGTCTTCCATACCGTGACGATGATGAAAGCTCCTCATCACGGCTCGTCGAAGGCGAGCAACAATGTCTTGCTCAATGTCCTGCAACCGAAACTCGTAACCATCTCGGCCGGCGCTCCTTTCGCCGACACTTCATATGGGGGGAGTACCGGCGTGTGCGCCGGTCACCCGCACTATCAAACTCTCGACCGATATTTAACTAAAGGAGCCAAGCGCACCGTGCCGAAGATATATCTCAATTTCGTGAATGGGACGACTTCTTTCGTGACCGACGGACTCAGCAAAGTCTATATGGAAGGCTCGCCGCTTCGGACGAATTATGAAGGCACTTCATATCGCGGTAGCATAACCAATAATTACGGATCGACGACCGATCGATATAGCGATATTCAAAGCACATCGTGGGGTCAGGTCTGCCATGGATTATAAATCCATTTTATGATATTTAACAAAATGGTCCTCCGGTGCTATAATGCTACCGAATACGGACCGACCCATTATTTGCCCGTCACTTATCTCATCAGGAACAAAAATTGACACATTACCTGTCGCATCTCATCGCCCTTGGCGCAGCCCTCATCGGGGCTTTGTTGACTTTTTGGTTAACGCGCGCACGCAAGACGAAAAGATACGCGAAAATTTATGCGATCATTTTAGCTGCCGTCTTCGCCGTTCGCTATTTTTCGTATTCCGATCAGGCTGTCAGCATCATCAGCCTAGCTGGAGGCCCTTTTGCTCCGGCCCTCACTTTCTTTGCATATTTCGGAATCTGGATTGAACTTGCTTTAGCCGTCTTGCTCATGCTCTATCCTTTTTTCAAAGTCAAGACGCTCGCTAACCTCATCAAGTTCGTCTTCACGCCCGGATTTCTTTTCTATCTTGGATTTTCATATTACAGCGTCTATCTGCAACTAATCGGAAACGCGGCCGGAACTCTCGGCTTATCGCTTCCGACGATTATGTTCGCCCTCGAAAGCGGATTGATCGCCTATGGTTTGTTCATCGTCTGGCGCGAGGACGCCTCCTTCAAACTGCCTAAGGCAGAGATCATCAATTTGCTCTTGGCAATCATCCCCATCTTTCTCGCCAGCCTTCCCATCTACGGCCCGCAGATTATGTTCGGAAGCGCGAACGCCCGCTATGAAGTAATCGATATCTCCTTCGTCCACCGCCTCTTCATCTACGCGACGATCACCATCCCTTTCATCATCTATTTCGCGCTGAAGAAAAAGGACGATGAAATCATCCGCTTTGCCATGGTCTATCTGAGCGTCGCGACGATGATCACCTTTTCGCGCGTTTTCTACTATGGGAATTTCCTGGAGCCGTGGACATGGCCCATCCACCTCTGCAATACCGCCATGTACATCATTCCGATCTGCTTGATATTTAAACTGGATAAGCTGTTTTACTTCACTTATTTCATCAACGTTTTCGGTGCGCTGATGGCGATGCTGATGCCCAACTATGC
This sequence comes from Bacilli bacterium, assembly GCA_041654095.1. Lineage (GTDB taxonomy): Bacteria > Bacillota_I > Bacilli_A > RFN20 > CAG-826 > UBA1424. The sequence continues at coordinate 133,398 of JBAZED010000001.1, read as the reverse complement.
GGAAACCACGAACTTGACGAGTTGGGTCATCATCCAATTCTGGTACAACCACGCCCTGGCCTTTTTCATGCCCTTGCTCCTTGTCGCTTTACGCTTATTCCCACGTCCGAAGATGAAGCAGATGTACTATTCGCTCATCGCCTTTTCGGCTTATTTTATATTGGTTATGATTCTCAATGTCTGGTTCAGCAATTACGCGACCGTCGACTTCTTCTTTATCAACAGCGACTTCATCGTCGACAAATTAGGGGTCTGGGCCGAGAGTATCTTCAACATCTCCTCCAGCTTTATGATCGGCGATTTATCATTTACTTTTCACCCGGTCTACCAAGCGCTCTTCTTACTCGTCTACGTCGGCGTTTCCTTTGCGATGTGGTTCGTCTACAGCGTCGGTTTCAGCATAGCTGATTCGCTCGGTGACCTCCGCGTTCGCCAAAAGAAAATGCGCCTCGATCAAATAGCTTTATTAGCATCGTTAAACGGAAGGGGGCTCGAAGAACCCATGGAACTGAATACAGGAGTGAAGTTGGAGCTGAAAAACTTCTCCAAACGCTACGGAAAAAACAAGGATTTCGCCGTCAAGGATATTTCGTTGAATGTCTTCGGCGGAGAGATCTTCGGCTTCCTCGGACCCAACGGCGCCGGCAAGTCGACGACCATCAAATCGATCGTCGGCATTCAGACGATCACCGAAGGTTCGATCTCGATCTGCGGTTATGACGTCGAAAAACAACCCGTTATGGCCAAGCGCCTCATCGGTTATGTCCCCGACCACTATGCCTTGTACGAAAAGTTGACGGCTCGCGAGTACGTCAATTACATCGCCGACATTTACGGCGTCACTTATGACGAGCGGCAAGAGCGGATTCCCTACTATGTCAGCCTCTTCCATCTCGAAGACTCTTTCGACAGCCAAATCAAGACTTTTTCGCACGGCATGAAGCAGAAAGTCACAATCATCGCCGCGTTAATCCACGAGCCCAAACTCTGGTTGCTCGACGAACCTCTGACCGGCCTTGACCCCGACAGCATCTACCAAGTCAAAGAGTGCATGCGGCAACACGCCGCCAAAGGCAACATCGTCATGTTCTCGAGCCACATCATCGATGTCGTCGAAAATCTCTGCCAGCGCATCGCCGTCATTAAAAAAGGCCATCTCCACGAACCGATGACGATTGACGATGTTCACAAGCAAGGAACGCTCGAGGAATACTATTTGATGACGGCCGTTATCGACGATGAACCAACTCCGAGTGTAAACGAGGAATCAAAGCAAGGCTAAAGCGATGAAAGATATCAAAACGCTTGTCATAATGCAGCTCAAGGATAAACTCGACTTAGGGTTTATCAGAGATCGGCCGCAGCTAATTCGCAAAATCGTCTTTTTCATCTTGCGGTTTCTGCTCGTCTTTGCCATCGCGTTTGGCATCTTATTCCTCTCTTCATTTTTGAAGATCTTCCACAATTCTCCTTTCATTCCCACCTCGGTCATGACGATGCTGATGACGATCATACTCGGTATTTCAATCGTCACTTGCACGCTGGAGCTCATCAAGTCGCTCTACATGGCCGAAGACAATCAAGTCCTGGTGACTTATCCCATCTCCGCCAACCGCATCTTCTTATCGAAAATCATCGTCTTTTACATCTACGAAATTTACAAGAACGTGACTTTTACTCTGCCCATCTTCATCGCTTATGGCGTGATGTCTCCGGTCAACTGGTTTTTCTACATCTGGGTCTTCATCGCCTTTTTCTTCGTCTCGATGATCCCGGTCGTCATCGGCGTCGTCCTATCCGTTCCCGGGCTCTTTATTTTCCGCTTTTTAAACCGCCACCGCATCGTCAAAATCGCCGTTTTCATCGCTGTTTTGGCGGGTTGCGTCTACCTGCTCGCCCGCTTGATTTTATTGATACCTAACGAAATAAATGTCCTCCTTTACTGGGTTCCGCTCAAAATAATGCTCTCGGACGTGACGATGTTTTTTCAAGAGGTCTTCTCCCCCATCTATTACGTCGTCGTCATGGTCGTCGGAAAATATGATGCGGCGATGCGCTACTCATACGCCAACCTCGATGTCTGGCTCATCTTCTTCAGCCTCATCGGCATTTTGGCGACCCTCTTTATGTCCATCTACTTCTTATCGCGCCTCATCTTCATCAAGATGACGGCTGCCAGTTTCGAATATGAGAAGAAATTTAAAGTCAAGGCGCTTATGAACCGCCGCTTACCGCCTTTCATCTCTTTTACTCTCAAGGAGTTAAAGCTGCTCTTCCGCTCCGGCGAATTCACCTACAATTTTATCGCCACCTACATCGCTATCCCTTTGGTCGTCTTGCTCATCAACCGGATTTTTGCTTCCATGGATTTGTACCTCGTTGGTGAATTCATGGTCCAAGCCTTCAATGTCTTGATTATCATGTTGCCCCTCATGGCTTCAAATAGCTATATCGCCACGCTCTATTCTAGGGAAGGGCGCACCGCTTACATGAAGCGGACGAAACCCGTTAAAATCATCTTCCCGCTCATCGCCAAATTATTGCCAAACATCGTTTTATCGGTTGCTTCCTTATCTGTTTCGCTCTTAATTTTCAACATGCACGTCCATTATATTCACATCAATATTATTCTGTTGTGCTTTGCTTTGGCCTTCATTCAAGTCGGCCATCTCCTCTTCTGCGCCCTCATGGATTTGATGAATCCGCAGAACGAGCAATACGCGACCGTCGGCGAGCAAATTAACAATCCCAACGAGACGAAAGCGACGATCTTTGCCTTTGCGACCGCTTTTTTATTCGCTTTTATCACTTTTGCTTTTCTTAACGAAGAACAGTTTATACCTGAGACGAGTTTCAGCCTCGCCTTCTTGAAATTGCTCTTGATCGGCGTGGTCTTCTTCGGGGCGGCCATCTACTTTTTCGTCGAAAAAATAAAAGCGTATTATTATGATCGGATAAACTAACAATGAAAAAATCAGTCATTCTCATCATTAGTTCGCTATCCTTGATCGCCATCATCCTCATCGGCCTCATCTTTAAGCGTGCGGAAGTTTATAATGTCACGATTTACGCGCATGAAATCGTGTGCACCGGCATTCGCATCGGCGATGATTTATACGATACCTACTATGACGAAGACATTAATGTCTATAAGATTAAAAATCCCGAAAAAGAAGGATCGACGCTGACTTTGGCTTACGTCGTCGATCTGACAGTTGATATCATCTATGAGATTCTCCCTTTTAATACCACGAATCAAAGCGTCATTTTTTATACTGATCCGAATAGCCTCATCGCTCGTGTTGACGCAGAGACCGGGCGGGCGACTTTTCTCGACGAAGGCACGGAGACTTTCACGATTCGGGCCAATGACAATTCGAACGCCTCGGCGCGCGTCCGCCTTCTGGCCAAAACGCCAGATGCTTAATCTTTGTTTTGCAAAGTGATACAATGATTTCCGGTGCGTTTCAAAGCACTGAAATATTCACGGGGAAAATTATCGCGAAAGGATAAAAACCATGAAAAAGAGTTTACTATTTCTACCGCTCGTTATGATGTCTCTCGCCGGATGTGATCCGGTCGTCGAGGAATATGGCGACTTGCTCGACATCGAAGTCGCCTCTGGACTTCAAGAAGAATACGTTCAATACACCGTCGTCGACCTCAATGAAGTCAGCGTCACCGCGACTTTTGAGAATAAGACGATAACGATTAATGGTGCGAATTTGACTTTTACGCCGACTACCCTCAATACTTCCGAATTGGGCGAATTTGATATCACCGTCGCCTATGAGACGGAGAGCATCGTCTGGACTTACACCATAGTCCAATATGATGAGATCACCAATATCGGCGCGCCTGAGTTCGTCACCAACTACACAGCCAATATCGCCACTAAAAGTGCCGAGAACAAGCGCAATGAGTTTAAGGATCTCAAACAAGGCTACTTCGTCGGCGACGATAATCCCTTCATCTTCTTCCCGACTATCTACGCTTATGACTCCGAAGGTGAGGAGATGAATGTCACCGCTTATCACAGCAGTTCTGTCGTCAAGGAAAAACGCGGGGACGAATGGGTCACTTTGACCGGTGCTGAACTCGACGCTGCCGTCGCCATCGACGAATTCGCATCGAGTTACGACTTCGCCGAAGCAGCGATCGGCAAGACTTACAGTTTGAGCGTCCGGCCGGCCGGCGATGAATACGCAACGGCACCCAAATTTGAGACTTCTTTTATATTTACGATTGCGAATGGATATAACGTCTACAAGCAAGATGACTTGTCCCATTTCGATAACATCAATGTCAATATATGGAATAGCTATCGCACAGCCAAAGGCATTACTCAAGTCGACATCGACGGCCTCTTCTTCCACAATGACATCAAAATCGAACGCGACAAATTGCCGGATGGTTTCTTCTACATGGAAGGCGACAGCGATGCCCCAACTGACGGTGCCGACTACCCGCGCATCATCGGTTCGCTACGCGATGACGTCGGCGTATATTACCGAGATATTCTTCCTAGCGAAGATTTTGTAATCAATGGCAATTACTTCAACCTTGATTATTCATCGCTACCTGTTGTCGTTCGCGAAGCTAAGGATTCTGTCGAGAGTCCTACAGAAGAGGGAAAAGTCATTTCGCACGCTACAGTCATCAAGGCTGGCAATGCCCAAACCGGTGACGATTTAGGCGATTACGAGCTGAAAAATCTCTCGGTCGTCGGCAATGCCAACCGCACCGAAGAAGCTGTGAAATCAGGAGGTGCCATCTTTTCGAAGACGTTGAGTGTCGACTCCCTTGTTTATAATGTCATCGCCACACAGTGCTTCACCATTTTCCTGACTGAATTCTCCGGTCCGAATGCCACGATCGAAAAAACGCGCGGTTACGACTCGTTCAGCAGCATGCTTTACAACTTTGGTACTACCAACTTGCTCATTAAGGATTGTGAATTTATCGGCGCAGGTGGTCCGGTTCTCATCTCTGATCACGTCTATGCAGATGAAGTGACAGGAGAGGGCGGATACCAACCTCAAACGCTTGTCCAAAATTCATTATTAGAATCATATGTCACCGGTGACGAGAACTGGTTTAGGCTCGTCAGCGCCACAGGTGCTGCCGCGCAGTTGGTTGCCCTTGGAACACAGTTGTTGCCATATTATGGGTCAAAATCAATTGTGAAGATGATCACCGTCACCGGAAAGCCTGATCCCATCGCCCATTTCAACATGATCGGTCTCATCAAAGACGGAGGTGTCGCGGAACCGACATCTGCTAAGGTTAACGGAAAAATTCAAATCGATGAAAATGTGGCTCTTGATTTCAAGGGTGCATTTATGACCTCAGCAAGTGGCTTTGGCCCCGAATACGCCCGCTTTCAATCGTCAGATGGCCCAGCAGCACTATTGAATCCTAATCCTCAAGGGCTCATTAGTGTAGGCGGGGTTCCTATTGCAACAAAATATGAACCCGGGGCTCCTGCTAATTATTTTACCGGCGATTATATGAATGTATACTACAACATCGGATCAGGCACTGGCTTTATGGGCATGGTCTTCGGCCTTGTCGAATTCAACGGCTAGTCACCAATCAATAACAAAAAAATGGGTTTCGGCCCATTTTTTATATTAAATATAAACTCCAATTATCTCAGACTCGATAACGCTTCTTCAAAATAGCGAGGCAGCGGGCAGGTAAAGGACTTTGCTTCGCCGCTCCGCGGATGGATGAGCGCCAGTTCTTTAGCGTGCAAAAGCTGCCCGCCGCGGAAAATGTCATCGCTCTTCTTACCGTAGAGAGGATCGCCGACCACCGGATGGTGAATATACTCGAAATGGACGCGGATTTGATGGGTTCGACCGGTTTCCAAACGGCACTCGACGAGCGTGGCTTTCGAAAAGCGCTCGAGAACGCGGAAATGAGTGATGGCTTCTTTACCATCGCGCAGATCGACGGCCATCTTTAAGCGATGGTGATGGTCGCGGCCTAAAGGGGCGATGATCTTGCCTTCATCCTCGAAGATGACACCGTGGACGAGGGCGTAATACTTGCGGCTCATCGCGTGGCTTTTGAGCTGGGCGGACAAGGCGTTATGGGCATTATCGTTTTTGGCGACGACCAACAATCCGGAGGTGTCTTTATCGATGCGATGGACGATGCCTGGGCGAAATTCGCCGTTGATCGTGCTCAAGTGCTTGGTGTAAAACATCAAGGCGTTCGCCAAAGTTAAATTTTTGTTGCCCGCTCCGGGATGGACGACCAAACCGCGCGGTTTATTGATGACGATAATGTCGTCATCTTCAAAGACGATATCGAGGGGGATGTATTCGGGTGTCAGATCAGAAGGGGCATCTTCTCTTTTGACGATGTTGATGACGTCGCCGGTTTGGAGGCGATAGCTCGTCTTCACCGCTTTGTCGTTGACGAAAACGCAACCGTCTTCAATCAGCTTTTGAATGTGGTTCCGCGAGAGATCTTTGAAAAGATCGACAAGGGCTTTGTCGAGCCGCATACCGACTTGGGTCGTGACCTTATGATTGATCGTCTTTGCTTCCATTTTTCATTTCTTTTTCCGCGAGGTATTCCGGCGCTGGTCTCGAGAGGTCTTCTTTGCTCTTCTTCTTGGCGTGTCTTAGGTCGTCGACGACAATGGCGGCGAGCATGACGATGACGCCGACGACGAGCGACATATCCGCGACGTTAAACGTCGCAAAGCGACGGCCCCAGAATTCAAACGACAGGAAGTCGATGACGCCGCTGAAGCCGACCGTCGAAGGCCAATAGAAGGCGCGATCGATTAGATTGCCATACGCGCCGGCGATCATCATGATCAGAGCGATTTTCATGATGATATTCAACGACGCATATTTTTTGATGTAGTAGATGAGCATGCCCGTCCCGATGACGAGCGAGACGGCGATGAACAAAATACGCCACTCGACATCGCCGGTATCGCCGAGGCCAAAGGCCGCTCCCTGGTTAAAAGAGAGGCGCAGATAGAAGAAGCTGTCGATGACGACGACGTCTTGATATTCGTGCAAATTGGCGACGACAACCCATTTCGTGACGAGATCAATGACAAAAATAACGACAAGCAGCCACAAGAACGAGAAAAAGAAATCCTTAGCTATCTCTTTTAAGCTCTTGCCTTTAAAATACGCTATCGGTTTCCATTTCATCAGCAGCTCTCCTTTAAAACTTCGAGACAGCGCTCGCAAACGGCGTGCTCTTCGTGAGGATGAAGCGTCTCGACATAATTCCAGCACCGCGAGCATTTGACGCCCTCAGCTCTCGTGACGAGGACTTCTCCATTATTCACCAAGTTGACTTTGGAAACAACGAAGAGGCGAGCTAATTCCGCTAGGTGGCGATCGAGTTTAAGCTTTTTGAGCAACGGATGATCAGCGGATAGAGAGACGAAAGCTTCCTGCGATGAACCGATGAGGCCGGAACTCCGCGCTTCTTCGAGTTTCTTTAAGACTGTGTCGCGTAGCGACATAAATTGTTCGTAATCAGCGCGGACGCTAGCCGCATACTGATTGCTGGCGCGCGGGTAATCGAGAAATTGCGCATTGCTCTTCTTATGATCGAGGGCCATGCTTTGATACACTTCGTCCATCGTGAAGGGAAGGAACGGTGTCAAGAGGCGCATTAGGACATCAGTCGCTTGATAGATGACATTTTGCACTTGCTTACGGCGAAGTGAAACTTGGCTGTTACAATACAAAATATCTTTGGTGATATCGAGATAAAAAGACGATAAGTCCCGGGATAAAAAGGTGATGATCCGGCTGATGCCACTGCTAAAATCATATTTTCCAAAATCGGCGAGGGCGTCGTTCTTCACGCTTTCGAGTTCGGCGAGGATAAATTCATCGGCGACTTCGAAGTGCTCGACGTGGTCTTTAACAATGTCGAAGGATGACGACTCGCCGTTAGCGAGGTTGCCGAGTAAAAACTTGAAGGTGTTGCGAACCTTGCGATACACTTCCGCGACTTGCGTGATGATGCCCTCGGAAATGCGAACATCCTGCTTGTAGTCGATCGTGGCCGCCCACAAGCGCAAGATATCGGCGCCGAATTGATTCGCGACCTTGCTCGGATCGATGCCGTTGCCTTTGGACTTGGACATCTTGTCCCAGTTTTCGTCTACGACGAAACCATGAGTTACGCATTCTTTGAACGGCGAGTGGTTAAAACAGGCGGTCGCAATCGTGAGCGAGGAATTAAACCAGCCGCGGTATTGATCGTTGCCTTCGATATAGAGGTCGGCCGGGTATTTTAGGCCGCGATTATTTAGCACGCCGTTAAACGACGAACCGCTGTCGAACCACACGTCCATGATGTCTTTTTCTTTGGTGAATAAACCATTGGGCGAATGGCTGTTTTGATATCCTTCAGGAAGCAAATCGACCGCCTCTTTTTCGTACCAGATATCGCTGCCGTGAGCCTTGAATAAAGCGATGATGTGGTCAAAGACTTCTCTTTCGATAATCGGCGTCCCATCTTCGCAGTAGATGATGGGTAGCGGCACGCCCCAAGCTCTCTGCCGAGAGATGCACCAATCGGCGCGGTCTTTGATCATGTTGACCATCCGGATTTCGCCCCAGGCCGGAATCCACCGCACTTTGTGGACTTCTTTGAGCATTTGCTCGCGAATCGGCTCGATCGAACAGAACCATTGCGGAGTCGCGCGGAAAATGAGCGGTTTTCTCGTTCTCCAGTCATGGGGATAACTGTGGACGCTTTCGCCCGCTAAGAGCAAGGCATTATTTTCAGTGAGCATCTCGAGGACGACTTTGTTTGCCTCTTCATAGAAGAGCCCCGCCAATCGATCTCCGGCTTCGCTCATCATGAAACCGCGATCATCGACCGGGCAGTAAGGAGCGATGCCATACTTTTGGCAGACGTTGTAATCGTCGACGCCGTGCCCAGGCGCGGTGTGTACTAAACCGGTGCCGGCTTCGTTCGTCACGTGCTCGCCGTTTAAAACGGCTGAGGCGCGATCGTAGAAGGGATGCTTTGCCTGAATTCCTTCCATCTCGGATCCGGCGAACGATTTGATGAGTTTTAATTCGCCGATTCCCAATTCGCCTTGAAGACGTTCCTTGAATTCTTTGAGCAGGACAAAACGCCCCTTGGCGGTTTCGTATAATCCATATTCAAATCGAGGATGGACGGAGATGGCTAAATTGGCCGGTAGCGTCCACGGCGTCGTCGTCCAGATGACGAGTTTATCGCCCTGATTCAAAAGGCCCTTTCCATCGGTCACATCGAAGCTGACATAGATTGATGGCGAGGTGATGTCGTAGTATTCAATTTCGGCTTCCGCTAAAGCGGATTCGCTGGATGGCGACCAATAAACCGGTTTAAAACCTTTAAAGATTAAACCTCTTAAGGCCATTTTGGCGAACATTTCAATCTGCCGCGCTTCATAGTCCTTATCAAGGGTCATATACGGATGTTTAAAATCGCCGATGACCCCCAAGCGCTTAATCTGCTCCTTTTGAATTTCGACTTGCTTTAAGGCGTACTCGCGGCATTTGTTGCGAAACTCGACGATGGGGGTGGTCTTGCGGTTTACTCCCTGCTTCGTCACTTGGTTTTCGATCGGCAGGCCGTGCGTATCCCAGCCGAAGACAAACGGCGTGCGGTATCCGGACATGTGTTTGTAGCGAACGATGAAATCCTTTAAAAGGCGATTGAGCATGTGCCCGCAGTGGATGTTGCCGTTGGCGTAAGGCGGGCCGTCGTGCAGGGAATATTCAGGGTCCCCTTCGCGGCTCTTGAGCATTTCTTCATATAAGTTCTCTTCGTGCCAACGCGCTAAAAAGACGGGTTCTTTGATGTTGAGATTGCCTCTCATCTCAAAGGTCGTCTTGGGCATCAGCAAGGTTTTCTTCAATTCCATAATCGCTCCTCTTCGCAAAATAAAAGCGTCCTCTCTAAGGACGCAAATGCGCGGTACCACCTTAGTTTCATGCACTTCTGCACGACCCTTCATTTCCTTAACGCCGGATGGACGGATTCCCTACTCTTTTCAGGTCTCGCTCAGAAGTGATACCTCCGACTTTTGATAACCTCGCACCCTCGTTATCTCGCTAAATCGTCAAAGGCGTGTCTTCGTCAACGCTTTATTATATTATAATACGCACTAAACGGCATTGATTGCAAACTGTTTGATATATAACGCTCCATCGGTGAAGCCGCTAAAGGCGATTCGCACCTTTCCTTCGTATGATCCTTCTTCTGGAACTTCAAAGCTATAGAGCGTATTCGTTCCGCTCGGACCGATGATCAGCGCTCTTTGCGGGAAAGAATACTCGCCGATGCTCACATTAATAGCTGGGGATGCCCCTGGGTTTTTGTTCGTCGAAGCGACGATATAAACGGCATTGACTCGCGTTTTATCATCGACATTAAACGGCGAGCTGGTCTCGAGATACATATTGTCGATCGGATAATCTTTTGTTCCGAACTGCCGACCGGTTCCGGCAGATGCTTGAAATTGCGATGCATATCCGCTCTTCATGTAAAAGTCAAAAGCCAAACCGCCTAAAGTGATCGAATAAGGCGTGCTCTGCGCTGTTTTGTCCTTGAATGCATCGTCGGCGGTCAATATATACTTGTAGAGTGCTAAAGATGATGCGCTTGAGATGATTTCGATCTCATAAGAGACATTGAAAGATTGATGTGATACGGATACCGTTTTCTTACCGAGATCGCCATCAACAAAATGGTAAAAATCAGCATATGTCGTTTCAAAAGCGGTTATTCCTAAATTATCGCTTAATGTTAAATCGTTGGCTACCGTAAAGACTTTTAAATCGTCAGCTTTTGAAAACGGGTCGCCTACCATATAATTGGATTTGACATTTCTTATCGTCAAATTATGCGTGTCGCCAGCGTTTTCTTCGCCGCCGGCGAGAACCACATCATAATATGATGGTCTTAATGTTTTTAAAACGCCAGCTTCATCTTTTTTATCTCCGAAAACATAGTCGACGAGTTCGGGATAGTCGATATACGGATTCCGATTGTTCTGAAAATGATAAACCCCGATATTATGCTTGTATTCGCGCCTGGTGACAGGGCTTTCCGACCATTCCAACAAGTCGCTCAACATACCATGGGTTTTGCTTCTGACGGCGGATATTCCTTCGACGACATCGAGATCGGCAAAGCGGGTCGCGATATAGAATATGGCGCGAGATAACATCGGTTTATCCTTATCCGGCGGCTCAAAAACGAAATCGGTTCGATAGCATTCCGTTTCGTTTCCAAACGAATCTTTGGGGTTGCTGATCGCTCCCATCTCGGAAGTGACATCGCCGAGATTCAGATTGTTTCGGGAACCATTCAAAGTGCCATCGGAGGCGAACAGATTATGAAAATCGCTTCTCATGATCAAGCTTTCATTTGCATTTCTGCTGGCGCTCGCTACATCGAAATCACCAAGCGATTGCGCAAAAGCATGTTCGCGCTGCCAGCCGCCGTTTGAACCGCTCGCCGTGAACGTTTTTAAAGGCTGATAATTTCCATAGACGATATCGATGCGATCGTAATTATCGATGGTTTCGTCGGCGAGCTGGTTGACGGCCCAAATGTTAGAACTAGCATTAAAGTCAACTAGATTAACATTGTAGTTAACTAGAGTTCGCAGCTGTTCGCGAAGATTATCACCATCTGTCCATGATTCAATAGAATCATAATAATCGCTATAGTAATCTTGATATTCGATATCCGGACCGGAAGACGATGCCGAATTACCCGATGAAGATGACGATGTGTCGCTCGAATTGCCACCGTCGCAAGATGTTAATAGGACGAAAAAACCCAACGTAAAAATAAGAGCTTTTCGAAGACTTAATCTATTGGTAATTTTAGTCAATGTGCTTGTTTTTTAAGAAGCTCGGCAAGATCGAATCTTCGCTCGAGAGATCGTTGGACTCGACTTCTTCTTCCCTTTCTTCTTTGGCTTGTTTGGGTTCGCCATCGTCGTTATTCTTTTCAGCATCCGGCCGTTGAAAGCGCAGCTGCTGAGAATAGTTGGGGACGCTGGTGAAATCGAATTCCTCGGTGAAATCGCTGGCGATGACGCTGACGAGAATCTGATCGCTCAATTGATTGTTGATGGCGACGCCGAATTTGACGTCGATGTTATTGCCCGCAGCTTCGATGACCAAATCGACGGCTTCTTGGGCTTCGTACAAGCTCACGCTCGGCCCGCAAGTGACGGAGCAAATCGCCCGTCTCGCGCCGTTGATGCTCGCTTCCAAAAGGGGCGAGTTAATGGCATTTTGAGCGGCTTCTTGGGCTCTGTTAGGTCCTTGACCTAAGCCAAAGCCGATCAGCGATATGCCGGAATCCTTCAAGGTATTGCGGACATCGGCGAAATCGAGGTTGATGACGGCCGGCATTAAAATCAAATCGGTGACGGTCTTGACCGACTGCGCCAAGACGCGGTCCGACTCGGCAAAAGCTTCGGAAATCGGCTGGGTACCGCTGACCATCAGCAATTTATCATTGGACACGATGATGATGGCGTCAACCGCATCTTTGAGTTCATTTAATCCTTCGACGGAATTGGCGATGCGCCTCTTGCCTTCGAATGTGAAGGGACGCGTGACGATGGCGACGGTCAAGGCGCCTTCTTCGCGTGCCACTTGCGCGACGATCGGAGCCGCTCCTGTGCCCGTTCCTCCGCCCATGCCGGCGGCGATGAAGACCATGTTGGCCCCTTTGACGACTTTGCGGATATCTTCGATGGAAGCTGTGGCCGCTTCGCGACCGACGCTCGGCTCTCCGCCAGCGCCTAATCCGCCCGTGACGGACGGTCCGAGGACGATGCGATTGCGCGACTTTGATGTCGCCAGCGTTTGACGATCGGTATTGGCGACGTAAAATTCGACGGCTCCTAAATCCTCATCAATCATGCGATTGACAGCATTATTTCCGGCTCCGCCGACGCCGATGACGACGATGCGGGCGATCGGTTCGAAATTGTCTAGATCAGATCCTTGCATAAGATATCCCCCTATTTCCGTTCCTTAGGTTCTTTGCCACCGCGCGTCAACGTCGTGACGACGGGGCGGTCTTCCTCAAGATAACTATGGTAGCGATTATTGGCCAAGATGGCCCCAAGCGCATTGGCGTACGTCTGATGGCGGGCGCCGATAGCTTTCGGAATCGCAAAATGGATTTTATTGTCCGGGAAGGCTTCGATCAACATTTCCGGTAAACCGTTGAGGCGCGCCAATCCGCCGCTTAATAAAAGCGGAATGCGCAAATACTTGCGATCATAACCGGTCATCAACGAATTGATCGCCTGTTTGAGCGAGACGAGATAATCGGCGATAAAAGTTTCAATGATCTGGTTCAAATCGCTGATCATATACTGATGTTCTTGCCCTTCCATATCGACGCTGGTGGCGATGGTCGGATAAAAGGACATAAGGCGATGGTCGATGCCGTAGCGGCGCTTCAGTTTTTCGGCCTCGTCGAAGGGAATATTGAAATCGCGAACGATCGCGCTGGTCAAGTCTTTTCCGCCTTTTTCGAAATAGATCGAGGCGAAGAGCGCGCCATTGCCGATCAAACTGATGGTCGTCACTTCGGCTCCCATATCAAGGAATAGATATGAAGTGGGCAGGCCGGGATCTTGGGCATAGAGATAGCTCGCCGCATGAGGACCGACGAGCACGCGTTTAATCGTGATGTCAGCTTCTTTAAAAGCCCGTCTAAAGTTTTCGACAACTGTAAAGGGCAAGGCGTGAATCTTCGCGGAGATGGAGAGCGAATTGGATTTCTCGCCGATCGGTTGATTGGCGAACTGGCGACCATTGTCGAGTTCAAAAGCATCGGGGATGATATCGACGATTTGACCGCCGTGTGGAACGACTTCCTTGCGCACCAGCGACACGACGTTGGAAATATCGATGGCCTCGACGGTTCCGGTCGGAGAGACGACATTTGTCGTTTTGTCACTTTGATACACTTCTAGTCCGAGAGGTGGCAATAACAAGATAGCTTCGGAAATCGTCAGTTTCAATTTGGCCGTCGAATCCTTGATTTCCTTGATGTCTTTAAGGGCTTCGATCAAGCCGATCAGATTGACAATTTGACCGCGTTCGACAAAAGCGTCGATGGGCTTACGCATAGCGTAAAGCACAACGGGCTGCCCATCGAGTTCATAGCCGACGACTAACTTAATCTCGGCTGATGATATTTCTAAAGCGGCAATTGGCTTTTCCATGTTAGAGCATTTATTCTGAATTATATTATATATATAAAGGTTGAATGTAGCAAAGGCAATTTGCACAAATTAGTCCTAGAAAAATACTAGTGTAATAAAAAAGCCGCATCGGTTGATGCAGCTCGGATGGAGGGAGGTCCGTCCATGATGACCGTTTTTATTTGTCGACGACTTCGCTGACTTCGGCTTGATTGGCTTCAGCTTGACTCGCAGCGATTTTGAGGCTGAGAGGAATGGAGATGGCGACGGTGACGAGAGCCAAGAGCGAAAAGGCGATTAAAACGCGCTTAATGCGGTAATAAGGGGCTTTGCGATTGAATTTCACAAGTTTATCTTTCATCTCTACTCCTTGACTCTTTCAATGGCTCTCAGTTTGGCGCTGTGCGACCGCGGATTGCGGGCGAGCTCTCTTGGGGATGGGGTTACGACTTTGCGATGGATGAGGCGGAATTTTGGCAAGTCATCTTCTCTTGGAAGCGAGAAGACATTTCGCCTCGTCCCTTCGACGGTCGTCGCTTTGCGAAAGGCTTCTTTGACGCAGCGATCTTCAAGTGACTGGAAGGAGATAATAACTAGCCGACCGCCGGTATTGAGGAGTTTAAGTGCGTCCTTCACCGTGATCTCAAGGGCTCCCAATTCATCATTTACTTCGATACGCAACGCTTGAAATATCTGCTTGGCGGGATGTCCTTTTTTTGCCAGTTCCTTCATCGGCTTAGCCGACTTGATGATGTCGACGAGTTGCTGAGTCGTTTCAATGGGGACGTTCAAACGCGTTTCGACGATTTTCCGGGCGATTTGATATGCGTACTTATCTTCGCCGTATTCTCCAAAGATGCGCGTCAATTCCGAGAGACTATAAGAATTTACAATCTCATAGGCCGTTAATGAACTGCGCTCATCCATTCGCATGTCGAGGCGGGCATTACTGCGATACGAGAAGCCGCGCTCTGAGTCATCGAATTGCGGAGAGGAGACGCCGAGATCCATCAAGATCCCATCAACTTTCTGAATGTTGAGCGTATATAGAACTTCTTTGAAGTTCCGAAAGTTTTCGTGAACTGTCTCGAAGTTGCTACCAATTTTGGAGAGGGCGATTTTCGAGTTTTCGATCGCTTGGCGGTCTTGATCGAATCCGACGAGTTTGCCCTTGCGGCTGAGGCGAGCGAGAATTTGACTGGCGTGCCCCGCTCTTCCTAAGGTGAGGTCGACATATGTGCCATCCGGCTTGATGTTCAGCGCGTTGATGGCTTCGTCTATTAAGACGGGAATGTGTTCTTCCATAGCCTATTGGACTGGAAGTTTTTCGGCTTTGGCTTCGTAATCTTTTTCGTTCTGTTTGAGATATTCATTCCAAGCTGAAGCATCCCAGATTTCAAAGTGATTAATGACGCCGACGATGATGACACTATGCGAAATCTTGTAATCGCTTAGCAATTTGCTCGGAAGCTGAATGCGGCCTTGAGCATCGACTCCTAATTCCACAACACTTGCTAATGCGATGCGTTGCACGTCGCGAGCGTCGCGTTGATTGTAGGGGAGATTTTCCAAAGCGGTCGATAATTTTTGGAAGTCAGCTTCCTTGTAAACGCTCAAAGAGCCTTCATAACCTTTAAGTATGTAAAGGCGACCGCCGGCTTCACTCCGCATTTTGCTGGGAATGACGAGGCGTCCCTTATTATCGAGGGAATGCGAATAGCTGCCAAAGAACATCCTACCACTTACCTCCACTTCGTACCACTTAGCACTCATATTATACGCACAATGATTTAAGCGTGTAAACACCAAAAAAAGTCCTAACGACCACGTCAGAACTTTAGTGATGAATCGTGTTTAATTAATTAAACAACAATATCCTATTAGTATTTATTTAGTATTATTTTGGCACAATCAACCGTCGTCATCTTCGGTGATTTCACCAAGTTTTGTCAGCTGCGAATTCCCACTTTTCGAGCGTTCCGCCGCCAATTCCTCGTCGTTCAAGACGCGATAGCCTTCACCGCTTTCAGGCAATCTGGCGCCGGGTTTGATCGGTTTTAACGGCAGGCTCGAGGAGATGATCGGAAAGAGAATTCTCTCGATATCGATATTGTCTCCTTCAACGACGATGGCCTCTTCATCGAAATCTAAAGAATCGCTGATCAACACCGCTTCATGAATTTTTGATTCATGCTTAAAGGGTTCTAGCGTGTAAGAGCACTCGAGGGTAACGATTACTTCTAAATCGACATTCAGGCGGATGAAATTGCGGTACTTCGTAATTTCGAGATCGCCAAAGCATTTGTCGATGTTCAAAAGCGGACTTTTAAAGGTGAAATCCGAAGCGTTAAAAACGAAATTCTTCTGAATGGGAATCGTCTTATCCAGGATTAATTTCGATTTGGCGATGAGCATATTACACTCTCAAGGTGATATCGAATTTTTTATTGAGGGCGTCGACGACGCTCTTTTCGATCTGTGCAACTTCTTCATCTCTGAGCGTTCGATCGTCTCTTTCATAGGTGATCGTCAAAGCCACTGATTTTGACCCGGACGGTATTCCTTCACCAATATAGATATCGAAGATATCTACGCTTTTGATAATTCGATTGACAGCGGTAATCGTCTGCATGATTTTGCGGGCTTCGATCCCACCTTCGACAACAAACGATAAATCGCGTTTCACGGCCGGAAAACGCGAAAATGATTTGAAGACCGTCTGCCCGGATTCAAGGGCGAGAAGAGCTCCGAAATCCATTTCCAGAGCATAGACTTTATTCTTACCTAGTTCGTGCTTGCATACGGTGTTGGGATGTAATTCACCCAGATAGCCGACGACTTTGCCATTAATTTTTACTACGGCTGAACGTCCCGAGTGGAGTTCGGGGGCGTTTACTTCGGGTTTTTCGAGCGAATAGCGCGTGTCTTTGATGCCTAAAATGCTCGTGAGCCCTTCGAATAAGCCTTTGAGGTGATAGAAAGAATAGGGAATCGCGTTGATTTGGTGCTGATAGAGATCATCGCCGATCAGGACGATGCCTAAGCGGAGACCCGACTGAAGCGGAGCGTCAACATCGCTCACTTCGTACATCGCCAAGTCCTTAATGCCTCTTGCGAGATTGTAAGAAGCCGCTTTTAGAAGCGACGGCATGATGCTGAGGCGCAGATACTCGTGCTCATCGGTCAGAGGGTTGATCAAGCGATGGGCGTCGCCTTTCGCGAGGAGGAGAAAATCTTCGAGTTCTCCTCTTTTGACCAAGGAGTAAGTTAAAACCTCGTCCAATCCCCGTCCCGTTAAATAGCGACGAACGAGGTTGATGGCTTGTTTATCCTTTGGATAACCACCGACGGTGACTTGTAGAGAAGGAAGGGCGCCGACGATTTTATCGAGGCCGATGATGCGAATCACTTCTTCGCTGATGTCGGCTTGACCGCCGATATCGATGCGCCACGGAGGTATGTCGATGATTAAGTCGTCGCGATTTAAGGTTTCGACGCTCATCCAATCGCGCTTCAAGGTATCGACGACGACATTTTGTAAAAACTTCGTCCCGAGGCGATTGTTGATGTATGAGACTGACGTCGTGATGCGGGCGGGAGTTTTATGCTCGCGCCCATCGCAAGTCACAATCTCCTCAATGCTGTTCGTATGACAGAGGTCGATGATCATCTTGGTCGCCCAATTCATGACTTCAATAAACTGATGAGGATTGATGCCTTTGACAAAGCGCATCGACGAGTCGCTCGCTAGCGATAAGCGAGTCGATGTGCGGCGAATCGCGTCAAAAGCGAAATTAGCGACCTCGACGACGACGTTTTTTGTCTTTGCATCCACCGCCGAAGCTAGCGAACCCATCACGCCGCCTAAACACATGACTTGACCGCCGCTGGTGATGGCGATATCGCCTTTTTGAATGGCGTATTCCTTATCGTCGAGGGCGCGGAAGGGCCCGGCATAATCATCGACGACGATCAGCTCGGGTTTCGGCATGCGGTTCAGATCGTACATGTGAATCGGCTGACCGGTCAAGAGCATGATATAGTTGCCGATGTCGACGATATTGTTGATCGAGCGAATACCCATGCTTTGCAGCGCTTGCTTGAGCCACTTGGGCGAAGGCTCAACTTTGATATTGCGGATGACCCGCGCTGAAAACTGCGGGCACGATTTGGTTGATGAAGAAACGACAAATGCCGAGGCCTTGCCTTTAGGCAAAATAGGTTTTTCAATCTGGACTTCGCGCTGGTAGAGGGTTGAGATTTCGCGCGCGATATTAAAGACGCTGTGCAAATCGCTGCGGTTGGCGAGCAATTTCATTTCGAGGACGGTATCGTCGAGACCGAGATATTCCAAAACGTTTTCATTGCCCACGACGGCATCGTCGTCTAGTTCCTCGATGCCGGCCAGCTGCTGTTCATTTAAAAATTTAGAATCGACGCCGAGTTCGAGCAATGAGCAGATCATCCCCTGGCTCTCTTGGCCACGGATGACTCCTCTGCTGATCTTGCCACCCAAAAGCACCGCTCCTTCGCGAGCCACGATGACTTTCAAGTCCGTCCGCACATTTGGCGCTCCGCACACAATTTGGAGAATGCCGTATTTCTTACCTATATCGACTTTGGTCACCGAGAGGTGATCGCTATCAGGATGGGGATGGCAGTCGACGACTTTGCCAATGACGAGGTTCGTCGCGCTCGAAAGCTTTTCAACCGCCTCGACTTCCACGCCGGCAAACGTCAGCCGAGAAGCGAGTTCGTTCGCGTTGATATCGTTGATATCAATATATTTTTTGACCCAGTTCAGACTAACTTTCATATCCCTGCCCTACTTTCTGACGAATTGCTTGAGAAAACGGACGTCATTTTGGTAAAAGCGCCGAATATCGTCAACTTTGTAGCGGAGCATCGCCACCCGCTCGATGCCGATTCCGAAAGCAAAACCGGAATAGACGTCGGGATCATAGCCCGACATTTTCAAGACGTTGGGGTGGACCATGCCGGCACCGAGGATTTCGATGTAGCCGGTGTCCTTGCACGTCGGGCAGCCTTTACCGCCGCATTCGGCGCATGAGACTTGGACTTCCACTGATGGTTCCGTGAACGGAAAATATGAGCTGACCAAGCGAATTTCCCGCTTTGGTCCAAACATTTTCTTAATGAATAAATCGAGGGTCGCTTTGAGATGGCCGAGGTTGATATTTTTGCCGACGAGCAGCCCTTCGACTTGGCCGAACTGGTGGGAGTGAGTCGCGTCATCGTTGTCGCGGCGATAGCATTTGCCGGGGCAGACGACCTTGATCGTCTCGCCTTTTTTCTCTTCCATAACTCGCGCTTGCGCAGGAGAAGTATGCGTTCTCAGCAGTAAATTTTCACTGATGTAGAAAGAATCTTGCATATCGCGCGAAGGATGGTTCTTCGGGATGTTCATCAACTCGAAGTTGTAGTGATCGGATTCGACATCGCGCCCTTCTTTGACTTCGTAGCCCATATTGATAAAAATATTGAGAATTTCGTCGCGAACTAAAAAGAAGGGATTCATTCCCCCGGCGTCGTGGTTGATGCCCGGCAAGGTGATATCGATCTGCTCGCCGGCCATTTTGGCGGTCAATTCGCGCTCGGTGAAATATTTCATCTTCTCATCAAACAAAGTTTGCATCTCTTGGCGAGTATCGTTGATTTTTTGGCCGAATTTGGCTTTTTCTTCACCGCTCAAATTCTTTATCAAGGTCATCATGCCGTTGATTTCTGATTTTTTGGCTAAATAAGCATTCCGCACATCGATAATGCATTCCTTATCTTCCGCGCCTTCTAGTGCTTTGATGAATTTGGCTTTTATTTGCTCAAGCTTGGCAATCTCTTGTTCCATAGCTCGTCCTCCTAAAAAAATAATGACACTTCAGGAACGAATTTCTCCGTGGTGCCATCCTTCTTCGCGGCTCTTGCCGCGCACTACATCTTAACGCGATGAACGGGATTTAATTCCATACTCAGAGGTGAATTCGCCGCGGATGCTAGAGACGGGTCACACTTCTTCCGTCCTCCCTGATTAACATTTATATCGGTTACTATTTCTCGTCGACGTATAATTCATTATAACATAATGTTAAAGCCTCGACTATCGTTAATCAAGGCGAAGTTTGCTTATAAAGCAAGAACGCTATTTCGCTTTTTTGCTCGCCTCGTAGAGAACGATCCCAGAAGCGACGGCGACGTTTAGAGAATCGATGCCCGAGATCGCAATTTTTACCTTGAGGTCAGCGAGAGCCTTAATCTTTTCGCTCACCCCGCGCGATTCATTTCCCAAAATGACGATGTGGCGCCCCTCGATTTTCGCGTCTTGAAGGTCGATGCTATCTTGGAGCGACGTCGCGATTAGTTGATAACCGTCTTTTTTTAGTGCTAGGAGTCGATCGCTGTCGCCCGCCGCGATATTCAGAGCGAAAAGCGCGCCTTGTGAGGCCGTGATGGCTTTATCATTAAACGGCGAGACGCTCTGCTGCGATAATAAAACGTCGCGATAGCCAAAGGCTAAAGCCGTGCGGAGAATCGTCCCCAAATTACCGGGATCGCTGATCTCATCAAGGTAAATTAGATGCGAACTCAACTTATCATCTACCTTGTTCTTATGGCAAACCGCGACGACGCCTTGGGGGGTTTTGCTGACCGCTAACTTGCGCAGTATTTCTTCGCTGACGATGAATTGATCGATTGGCAGGTGATCGATGGCTTTGGTCGTGAAGGCGCATTGCGCCGCTTTGTGGGCCACCGCCATCTCCAGCAGATGAAACCCTTCGACGAGGAACAAGCCCGTCTCGTCTTGGTACTTGCTCATCTTCAGCTTGGCGGCCTCGACGATGCGGCGATTATCTTTGGCTTTGATTTCCTGAATCATGCGAATTCTCCTCTTTTCAGCTTTTTCACTAATATTTTATAGTTGGGACAATATTTTAGCAGTTCCTCATAAAAGCCATGACCGTGGTTAAAATTGTGGTCATGCGCCAATTCGTGGATGACGATAGCGTCGATGATATCCGGTCGAAAGTGGATGAGGCGAACCTGAAAAGTCAAGGCGTGCATCTTTCGGGAATTCGTGCCAAACCGCGTCTTCATATTGCGGACTTTGACATCATAGGGTTGTCTGATTTTCATAACTTCTTCGTAATATCGAACGCGTCCGGTGAAGTACTCTTGGGCGAACTTGCGCATCTTCCGATCATAATCCTTTTCATCTTTATAATACAAAGAATCGCCGAACACGAAGACATTTTTAATGCCTTCTCCGGCGAAGAGGTTGACTTTGGCACCGAGCAAATACAGCTGGTCATCGACATAGGGGCTGGTCGCTTTCGCATCGCGGGCTAAGAGGCGATCGGAATAGCGGTCTAAATAGCTGTAAATCACTTTTTGTGCTATATACCGCGGCACGCTCACAAAAAACTTGGCGTCGCGGTAGCGGAAGATGATATTCTTAATTCTCTTGACCGTGACGACGACCGGGTAGACTTTGTCGCCGCGTGAGTATGTCAGTTCATAAACCATGATATAAGTATAAGCATATCAACTTGACATAAAAAGCCAAAAGGCGATGAATTTACTCTTCTTTGCAGTTGTGTAGGCGTTGTTATAATTATACAATTATGAGGTATGAAAAAAGTTCTCATCAGCGCCTGTCTCATCGGCGACCGCGTTCGCTATGATGCCAAAGATAATCTCAATCCGAATATCGATCGGCTCTTGGCTCATTTTGAACTCGTCCCCTTCTGCCCTGAAGTCGAAGGTGGGCTTCCGACTCCGCGCCACCCCAGCGAAATTAAAAGAGGGCGCGTCTATTCCGATGCCGGCGTCGATGTCACCAAGCATTTTGGGCTCGGAGCGCAAAAAGCTTTGAATATATGCAAATACTTACAAATTGATCTCGCCATCCTCAAGGAAGATTCGCCGTCATGCGGCGTGAGCCAAATCCATAACGGTCTTTTCAACAAGCGAAAAATACCCGGCCAAGGCGTGACGACCGCCCTTCTTCGCCAGCACGGCATCGAAGTCATCAGCGAGGACGGCATCGAAGCCCTGCTCGAAAAACATGAGTCAAAAAAGGATGTCTCCAACTGAGCGACATCCTTTTTCTTTACTCAACTTTTATTATTGGTATTTTGAAGCTTTGAGAGATGCGAGCGTATCTTTGTCGAGAGCCTTGACAACTTCAGTTAATAATTTAACTGCTTCAACGTAATCGTCATAGTGGACCAACGAGACGTGGCTGTGGAAATAGCGGCAAGGAACGGAGAGCGTCATGGTGATGACCCCGTCGTATTGCTTGTGGATTTCACCGGAGTCGGTGCCACCTGCGGTCATTAAGTCAAATGTGTATTTAATGCCTTTTTCTTTGGCGATCTTCTCGACGAAATCAAATAAGCCGCGATGGGCGATGACCGATCCGTCCATGATCGATAGGGCGACGCCCGCTCCGAGTTTGGTCGGGTGGTTCGGGGCCCCTGGCAAATCGTAGGACATAGTCACATCGAGGGCGATGGCGATATCCGGCTTGACGTGATAGGCCGCGGTTCGCGCCCCTCTTAAACCGACTTCTTCTTGCACCGTGCCGGCTGCGACGACGGTCGCTTTGTGGTCGATGCCTTTTAGATTCTTCAAAACTTCGATGGCGATGGCGGCGCCGAGGCGGTCATCCCAAGCTTTGCCTAACAAGGTCTTCCCGTCGTTCATTACGCGGAAAGGTGTGTAAGGCGTGATCATGTCGCCGATGCGGACGCCGAGCTTTTCGACATCGGCCTTTGAAGAGACGCCGAGGTCGATGTACATGTCTTTGATCTCCATGACTTTGTTGCGCTGTTCAGCGCTCATGCCGTGCGGGGGCTGGGCGCCGACGACGCCGAATAATTTCTTGCTGTCGGAAGTCGTGATGTGCACTGTCTGAGCTAAGATGACGTGTCCCCACCAACCGCCGATGGGATGAAAGCGAATCAAGCCCGAATCTTCGATGCGATGGACTAAAAAGCCCACTTCATCCAGATGGCCAGCCAGCATGATGACGGGTTCGCCGGCTCGTCCTTCTTTGTAGGCCAAAACCGATCCGAGATTATCGAATTCGACGCGATCAGCGGCATCCGAGACAAAACTTTTAAATAGTTTTGCCGCGTCTTTTTCGCGTCCCGAAACGCCCTCTACTTCGCTCATTTGCTGTAGAAGAGCCAATCTTTCTTCCTGTGTCATATGAATACCTCCTTAATAATTTGTATTCTGCCTCTGATAATTGACGTCGAGCTTGGCTTTATAAGCCTTGATGACATCTTCGACGGTAAAACCGAGGCCGGGAATAAGGTTTAAAAATAATTGATAAGCATTAGTATAGTGATTAATGTCATAGCTTTCAACAAGTTCGACCACCGCTTTATACAAAAGATGAAAATGGCGCGTCAACGAAATGTTGACTTCTTTTATCTCATATTTTGTCTTGCTCGCATTCAGGGGTATGCCTAGCGAGAGCAAGAAATGCATGCCGTCGGCATATTCATCGAGCAAGATGGCGCGCGGCGATGGTCCTTTATTCGACCAGTATTTAAAGCATCTCGTCTCATTGGCGAGCTCGCCGATTTCGACGATTAGCGCCATTAGGCGGTCGTCATTTGTCTTCGCATATGACGTCTGATGGTTTTCGGCGATGCGGCGATCGAGTTCGCCTTGCAGCTTGTATAATTCTTTAAGTTCGATTTCCATGGTTAGATTTTCAATTTCTTGAGGTGCCAGATATCCTGCACGTATTGCTCGATCGTCCGGTCGCTGGTGAAGAAACCGGAGTTGGCGATATTGATGATTTGCGACCGTGCCCAACTATGCTTATCGAGGTAGAGGCGCTCGATTTTTTCTTGAGCTTCGAGGTAGGCGGCAAAATCCCTTAAGATGAAGTAGGTATCGTTGCGGTGCATGACTTCGTCGAAAATGAGCTGATATTTCTCGCTCTTGCCAAAAGTCCACGGCCCATCGAACAGAGAGTCGATGACTTGCTTGACCCGCTCATCGGCATTGTAGACATCCCACGGATTGTAATCGCCGCGCTCATAATATCCCTGCACTTCTTCGGCCTTCAATCCAAAAATGACGCAATTATCGAGTCCGACAAAGTCGGCTATCTCGACATTCGCTCCGTCCAGCGTACCTAAAGTGATAGCCCCATTCATCATGAATTTCATGTTGCCCGTCCCGCTCGCTTCCTTGCCGGCCGTCGAGATTTGTTCACTGACATCGCTGGCCGGAATGATCTTTTCGGCGGAGGAGACGCCATAGTTTTCCACGAAGGCGACATTGATGAATTTGCTGACGTGCGAATCGCGGTTGATGATATCGGAGACGGCGATGATCAACTCGATGATCTTCTTGGCATATTCATAGCTCGGCGCCGCTTTGGCTCCGAAGATGAAGGTGCGCGGATAAATCGTAAACGAAGGGTCGGATTTCAGCCGCTGATAGAGGTAGATGATATGGAAGATATTCATCAACTGGCGTTTGTAAGCATGCAAACGCTTAATTTGCACGTCGAATATCGAGTCGACATTGAGGATGACGCCTTGCTTTTGCTTCATGTACTCGGCGAACGCCACTTTGTTATCGGTCTTGATTCGCAAGATGGCTTCTTGCACTTTTCTATCATCTTTATACTGTTCAAAAGCCTTGATCAGCTTCATGTCTTTAATCCAGGCATCGCCGATTTTGCTCGTGATTAAGCTCGCGAGTTTGGGGTTGGCGTACATCAGCCAGCGCCGATGGGTCACGCCGTTCGTCTTATTATTGAATTTCGCCGGGTACAGCTCATAGAAGTCGCAGAATGTATCGCGCTTTAAAATTTCGGTGTGGAGTTTGGCGACGCCATTGACGGAAAAGGAGGCGTAGATCGCCAGGTTGGTCATGTGAATCTGACCATCTTTGATAATTTGCATGGCGTTGCGCTTTCCTGAATCCAAGTTCTTCTCGCTCATTTCGATATTGAAGCGCCGGTTGATTTCCTCGATGATCATAAAGCAGCGCGGCAGGAGCCTCTGCACATATTGGATCGGCCATTTTTCGAGGGCTTCGGCCATAATGGTGTGATTCGTGTAGGCAAAGCTCTTTTGGACTTGTCGCCACGCATCGTCCCATTCATATTCGTATTCATCGATCAACAAGCGCATCATTTCTGGAATGGCGAGAATCGGGTGCGTATCGTTTAATTGAAAGACGTGATAATCAGCAAAATTATCGAGGCTTCCAAAGCGGCGGACGTGACCGCGCATCGCGCTTTGAAGTCCGGCGCTGACTAGGAAATACTGCTGCCTCAACCGCAAAATTCGCCCTTGCTCGGTCGAATCATCAGGATAAAGGCCGTGGCAGAGTTCTTTTAAGGTGATTAAATACTCCTCAAAATCCTGACTCTTGGGGAGATTTTCGAGGCTCGGTTCGGCCGACCATAGGCGCAGCGTGTTGGCCACGTTGTTGCGATATCCGACGAGCGAGACATCATAAGGCATAGCCTTGACCGAGACGGAGTTGGCGGTCCGAATCCCAAACTGCCCGTTTTTCTTGAGATAGGTCTCGGCATTTCCGTAGAATTTTACTTCGACGGCGTGCTTAGGTTTTCTAACCTCGAAAACATAGCCGTTGGAGAGCCAGTGATCAGGCATCTCGATTTGTTTGCTGTTGCGAATTGCCTGCCGAAAGAAACCGTATTCGTAGCGGATGCAGTTGCCGTGACCGGCATAGCCGAGCGAGGCCAAGGAGTCCATGAAGCAGGCGGCGAGGCGGCCGAGACCACCGTTGCCTAAGCCGGCGTCGGGTTCTTGGGCTTCGAGCTCGCGGATGTCGATGCCGAGTTCTTTTAATCCCTGCTCGGCGATTTCATAGATGCCGAGGTTCATCATGTTGCTGTGCATCAAGCGCCCGATTAGAAATTCCATCGAAAAGTAGATTAACTGCTTCTCTTTGTTTTTTAGAATGTATTCACGCGTTTGCCGCCAGTGGTTGCCGGCGTAGTCGCGAACTAGTTCGCCGAGGATGTCGTAGCGCTCGCTGATGTGCGAATCCTTGATATTTTTTCCGTATTTTTCGGACAGGTGCTTGGAAAATTCCTCTTTGAATTCTGCTTTGCTTTTAAACATAATTCTCCTTTATTTTGAGCTTGCGCGATGCTTGAAGATCATAGCACCGAAAGAAGCGATTTTGATTTTTATTTTGTGAGGGTGATTGAAAGGTCCGAACGGGGTTGTCGACACCGGTAATCCATTATACTGATTTGCACCGCTATATACATCTTTATCGCTATTGAATATTTCTTCGTATATTCCTTCTTCGTTCACACCCAATTCGTAATCGCCATAGAAATTCGGTGTCATATTAAAGACGAAAACAAGTCGGGAATCATCGACAAAGCGCTCAAACGCATAGAGCGATTGATCGGCGTTATCGGCCATCAGCCACAGGAAATGATTGGGGTTGTACTCCTGGGTTTTCATGGCTTTTTCATAAGCGTAGATGAGGTTGAGATCGCGTATCAAACGCGTGATGGAATCGTGCTTGGGAAAAGTGCGGAGATTCCACGGCAGCGACTTGCTCTCATTCCACTCATCGAAAGAAGCTAATTCGTTTCCCATGAAATTGAGTTTTTTACCGGGGTGAGCAAATTGATATGCATACAAATTGCGAAGCAAGGCAAATTTTTGCTCGTAGTCGCCCCACAATTTGTTGATAATTGTCCCTTTGCCGTGGACGACTTCGTCATGAGAGAGGGGCAAGAGGAAGTTCTCGCTATAAAAATAGGCCATCGAAAAAGTTAATTTATGGTGTTCGTATTTCTTGAAAACCGGGTCTTTTGAATAGTATTTTAAGGTGTCGTTCATCCAGCCCAAATCCCATTTATAATCGAAGCCGAGACCGCCGAATTCGAGCGGTTTGGTCACGCCGAGATAATCGCTGCTATCTTCGGCGATGGTGATGAGGCTCGAATGCTCGCCGTGCAGCAAAGCGTTCATGCGCTTTAAAAATTCGATGCCGCCGCGATTTTCGCCCTTGCTCTTATCGCCGTCGTAGAAGATGACGTTGCTGACCGCATCGATCCGCAAGCCGTCAAAGTGGAAATAAGTCGCGAAGTAGTTCATCGCCGAAATCAAGAAGGAGCGGACGGGATCTTTGCCCAGGTCGAACAGCATGCTGCCCCACTGCGAATAGCGCCGCTTGGTATCGGTGTATTCAAAGAGATGAGCGCCGTCAAAATCGGCTAGCGCAAACTCATCTTTGGCGAAGTGAACCGGGGCGAAATCGAGGATGACGCCGATGCCGGCCTGGTGCATCCGGTCGACGAAAGACATCAGCTGTTTGGGATTCCCATAGCGAGAGTCAACCGAGTAAAAACCGGTGCCCTGATAACCCCACGAGCCATCGAAAGGATATTGGGTGATCGGCATGATTTCGACATGGGTATAGCCGAGTTCTCGGACATAGGGGATCAAGTAATCGGCGATTTCCTCGTAACTCAAATTGCGGTTGTCGACTTTTCCCTTCCATGAACCGAGGTGGATTTCGTAGATCGACATCGGCTCGCCGAAGGATCTGGTCCGCGTTTTCATGAAAGGGGCATCATGCCAAATAAACTTTTCGATATCGAATAAGCGCGAGCAAGTAGCTGGGCGATATTCGCTATAGAAAGCAAAAGGATCGGCCTTATCGACGTATTTGCCTTTGGCGTTCAGAAAATGGTATTTATATGACTCATACTCGGTTAATCCGTGAATGAAAACTTCCCAGATGCCAGCCAAGTCGACTTGTTTCATCTTATGGGCGCTGACATCCCAGTTATTAAATGAGCCGATGACACTTACATCTCGGGCCATTGGAGCGTATAATCGAAACATGACGCCATGCTGCTTTTGACCATCGTGATCAACGGCAGTAAAATGAGCCCCGAAATATTCGTAGGCCCGCGTCGTGTTGCCGAGTAAGAAATCATGAAGGAGTCCGTAAGCCATTATCTCATCCTACTTTCAAATAATAATTATAAAGGCGCGCGGGATTATTCACAATTAAGATTTGGCAAAAGCAATTGAATAAATAGCTATTTATGTCTATAATTTCGTTTGGTAAATTGAGGTTTGGGTCATGGAAAAAATCTTAGTTGTTAACGCTGGTTCATCAAGTCTGAAATACAAGCTTTATGAGATGCCGGAAGAAGAGGTGATTTGTTCGGGTATCGCCGAACGCATCGGCCATGATGACGCCATCTTCAGAATTAAAATTCAGGACGATTCCATCCGCGCTGTTTTGCCGATTATCGATCACACGAAAGCCGTCGAACTATTGCTCGATGCCCTCATCACCCACAAAGTGATCAAAAACCTCGCCGAAATTAAAGCCGTCGGGCATCGCATCGTCCAAGGCGGTAAGTACTTTTCTGGCAGTGTCTTCTTCGATGAAGATACCGCCGAAAAAGTTAAATCCCTCATCGATTTGGCCCCACTTCATAACGGACCCAGTTTGATCGGTTACCGCGCTTTTAGAACTGTTTTGCCAAACGTGCCCAACGTCGCGACTTTCGATACGGCTTTCCACCGGTCGATGGCCGATGTTGATTCGGTCTTCCCAATCCCTTATGAATTATCGGAAAAATACGATATCAGGCGCTATGGTGCTCATGGCACTTCCCACCAATATCTGGCCGAAGAGGGACGCAAATTCCTCCCCGGTGTCGAACATCCCCGCATCATCACTTGCCACATCGGCTCTGGAGCTTCAATCGCGGCCATAAAAGACGGGAGATGCGTCGCGACATCGATGGGTCTCACTCCTCTAGGGGGCATCATGATGGGAACAAGAACGGGCGATATGGATCCTTCCGTCGTCTATTACCTCTGTAAAAAGATGGATAAAAATATCGATCAAATCTATGAAATTATGAATAAAAAGTCTGGTTTGCTCGGTGTCTCCGGCGTCTCCAATGATTCCCGCGATGTCCTCAAAGCGATGGAAGAGGGCAATCAACGAGCCCTGTTGGCCGACCGCCTTTTCAACCGCCGAATCGCTGATTACATCGGCCAGTATTTCGTCCGTTTAGGGGGCGTCGACTTAATCGTTTTCTCGGCCGGAATCGGTGAGAATTCCGCTTATTTTCGAGCGAGTGTCATCGATGAAATCGGACCTGCTCTCGGCATTCGCCTCGACGAGGAATTGAACGAATCTTCGCGCGGCGTCAACGTCTTGCTATCAACGCCTGAAAGCCGCGTCAAAGTCGCCCTCATCCCGACCGACGAAGAAGTGATGATCGCCCGCGACACCTATCAGCTCAGCAGGCAATAGACAAACGAACCAGTATTTTGGGATGTAAAATGGAAAAAGCGATTCGCATGAGTCGTTTTTTTTATTGCGCTTCCCTTTAAATAAGAAGGCTTATCCTTTAAGATAGAGAAGTGCTCAACTAAGGAGGACGATATGCCATCAAAAATCGATCCGATTATTCTCGAAGAAGCTAAGACTTTTAAAAAAGAACATCACCGCATCATCCGCAACATCATCAAATACGACCGCATCGCCATCTTCCGCCACATCATGCCGGATTTTGACGCGATGGGCACCCAGATGGGTCTATACACCTGGATTAAAGACAATTTCCCAAATAAAGAGGTCCATTTTCTCGGCGATAATCATGTCACTTTCACGCCTCGCCTCTTTCCGGAGACGGAGCGTTTGAATGACGAATGGTTCAAAGAACCATTCCTGGCGATCATCATCGATACCGCCAACACTTCGCGCATCGCTGATCCGCGCTGGAAAAAGGCCGGATACAAAATCAAGATCGACCATCATCCCGATGTCGAGGATTTTGGAAAGACGAGCATCGTCAACACGGCGATGGCCGCCGCCAGCGAAGTCGTCGTCAACATGATCCTAACCGTCAAGGGCGACTACCATTTGAGTCAGCTCGCCGCTTCTTATTTTTATGTCGCTCTCGCCGGCGATTCCGGTCGCTTCCAATACAATTCCACCACACCCCACACTTTCGCAATAGCAAAAGAGCTGCTCCAAACCGGTTTTGTTCTAAGTGATATCTACCGAAAGATGTACTTCAAAAAAATCGATGATTTGCGCGTCACTGCTTATGTCCTCAACAACTTCCACGTCAGCGAACACGGCATCGCCTACTATGTCTTGAGTTCCGCGATTCAACAGGAGCTCAACATCACGACGGAGCGCGGCAAGGAAAACGTCAACCTCTTCTCGAATATCGACGGTATCAACGCCTGGTGCTCAATCACCGAAGATGCCAAAGACAAGTGCTATCGCGTTTCGATTCGCAGCAAGCAGAAGGCCATCAACCAAATCGCCACCAAGTACGAAGGGGGCGGGCACGCTCAGGCTTCGGGCGCCAAGCTGAAGAGCCTCGATGACTTGCCGGCTTTCATCCAAGACCTCGACAATTTGTTTGTCGAATAAACGATCATCATCTTTAAAAAGGTGTCGAAACTCGATACCTTTTTATTTTAAGTATCAGTCTTTTTTTGCTAAGATATTATATATGGGGTTTATTCCTTTACACGTTTATACCGGCTATTCCTTTTTGCAGAGTGGAATCACGGTTGATAACTACCTCAAAGCCTTAAAAAAGCGCGGTTATCAGGGTTCAGGCATCAGCGATTTCGAAACGGTCTCCGGAGTGCCCGAGTTTTTAAAAGCGCTGAAAAAATCTAAATTGGCAGCGATTCCTGGCCTCGATGTGCTCGTCGACGAGAACCTCTTGACGTTTTACGCCACCAACGAAGTTGGATATCGAAATTTACTTAAATTGCTCTATTTAAAGCGCACCGAAAATCTATCAATCGATCATCTCAGCAAGTTCAAGGAAGGTTTGGCGGTCGTTCTCGCCATCGGCCACTCTCGCCTCCATCAGCTCTTTGAAACCGAACCCGACAGAATACCGCATTACCTCCTGCCGATCTCCAATTTAGGTCAGCACTTCTTTTTGGGGATTGAATTCAGCCGTGAAAACGATGAGCCTTTCGTCGCCTTTATGCGCGACTTCGCCAAGTCGCACGGCTATCAGACGCTCGCTTTCCCCTTCGTCAAATACATCGAGAAAAAGGATGCGTTGGTCTTGGAAATCGCCAAAGCAATACGCGAAGAATCGCAGCTCGATATCAAGGAGCTCGAGGGCGCTGAATACTTGCTCAGCTCAGACGAAATCGCGCGTTTTTTTACCAAAGGCGAAATCGATGCGACTGCGGCTTTGGTCGCTCTCAATACATTCCAATTTGAAACGAAGCGCGGTCAGCTCCTCCGCTTTCAAAACTCGCAAAACATGTCGAGCGATGCCTATCTCAAAGAAAAGGCCCTCTCCGGATTAACAAAGCGAATTGCGAATCCGACTGATGAATATCTCAAGCAGCTCAATTACGAACTAGACACCATCGCAAAGATGGGTTATAGCGACTACTTTTTAATCGTGGCCGATTACGTCGCCTTCGCCCACGAGGCCGGCATCTCGGTCGGCCCGGGCCGCGGCAGCGCCCCTGGTTCGCTCGTCAGCTACGCTTTAGAAATCGTCGCTTCTGATCCGATCAAACACCAACTCATGTTCGAGCGCTTTCTCAATCCCGAACGCCAGTCGATGCCCGACATCGACATCGACTTCTCCGACATCAGGAGAAGCGAGGTGATTGACTATCTCCGCTCCAAATACGGAAAGGACAAAGTCGCGAATATCATGACGATTCAGACGATCGGAGCCAAACAAGCTCTCCGCGATATCGGCCGCGTCTACAACATCGAGACAAGAGAAATCGACTTGATTTCCAAATTGATCATTGACACAAATTCTTCTCTTCGAGAAAATTACAGACAAAATCCGGCTTTTAAGAAACTCATCGACAGCGATAAATACTATTTGAACATCGTCAGCCTCGCTTCGCTGATCGAGGGTTTGCCTCGCCAGTCCGGACTTCATGCCGCTGGCATCATCCTCAACGATTCCCCATTGGAAGAAGTGCTGCCCGTCAGCATCGATTTCAATGGCGATTACATCGTCGAATACGAGATGAATTACCTTGAAGAACAAGGCTTTCTGAAGATGGACATCCTCGGCCTTCGCAACCTCTCGATTGTCGACGACTGTCTATCGCTCATCGAGCAGAACCGCGGTCTGACCCTCAACTACCAAGAGATACCGCCCGATGACAAAAAGGCCATCCGCCTCATCAAAGAGGGGCGGACGATGGGCCTTTTCCAACTGGAGTCAGCCGGCATGAAAAAAGCTATTTCCGCCTTGATTCCCGAGACATTCGAAGACATCGTCGCTCTGCTAGCTTTGTTCAGACCGGGGCCGATGGACAACATTCCCAGCTACGCGCGTCGCAAGCAAAAAAAAGAGGCGATTGTCTATCCCTCGAAAGCCCTTGAAGGAATTTTGTCTTCAACCTATGGAATCATCGTCTATCAAGAGCAAATCACGCAAATCGTCCGCAAAATGGCTAATTTTACATATGGACAAGCCGACGTTTTCCGGCGGGCAATCTCGAAAAAAGATAGCGTCCAGCTCTCGAGCCTCGCGACTAATTTCGTCGCCAGTTCCGTCAAAAACGGCTACCGGCAGGAAGAGGCCAAATCCGTCTTCGATCTCATCTATAAATTCGCCGACTACGGCTTCAACCGCAGCCACTCCTTGTGCTATGCGATTTTGGCGTGTCAGATGGCTTATCTCAAGACCTATTACGCACCGGAATTCTATGCTGCCATCCTCGGCAGCTCTTCGGGGAACAATGACACGAAGTTCAATGAGACGTTGAACGAGGTTCGCAAAATGGGCATTGCCATTCTCAATCCCGACCTCAATCGCTCCGGGCAAACTTTTCTCGTCAAAGACGGAGCTTTGCTCTTTCCGCTCTCGGCGGTCAGAGGTCTCCTCAGTGCCCTGGTCGATGCCATCATCAATGAGAGGCTGAACAACGGCCCTTACAAAGATTTCTTTGATTTCGTGGCGCGCTTGGTAAACTGCAAAATCAACCAGAGCCAAATCGCGAAGTTGGTCGACGCCGGAGCCTTTGATAATTTCGGTATTTCGCGCGCTTCTTTGCGGGCGAGCATCAACACCGCTCTTCGCTACGGCTCGATGATCTATGCAAAAGATGGGCAGATGTCGATAAATTTGCCGGCCGGATTTGAGACGAGCTATCAAAAGGCCTTCGATGACCCCTTAGAAAATCTCGACCGCGAATACGAAGTGCTCGGCCTCATGATTTCTGGCTCACCGCTGAAGTACAAAGCCGAAATCATCAAAAAATATCCCATCACCCCCATCGTCGACGCCAAAGAATCGCAAGGGGCAACTCTGCAGATCATCGGCATTATCCGCACCGTCCGCGTCATCAATACGCGCACCGGAAATCCGATGGCCTTTCTCAACGTCTATGACGATAGCGGCGATGTCGAGGTCACCATCTTTGCCAAGACATACGCTCTATCTTACGAATTGCTGCAGAAGAAAAATATCGTCCGCATCGCCGGATATATGGATCGAAAACGCGAAAATGTCTTCATTGCCAACGACATCGTCGCGTTGGAGGATTAATTATGGCTAAAGTTTATGTCATCGATGGTAATTCGCTCTTGTTCCGCGCATATTACGCGACGGCCTACGGCCCCAACGCCAAAGTTATGCGCACGAAAGACGGAGTGCCGACCAATGCCCTATTTGCCTTTGGCAACATGATCAATAAAATCATCTCTTCGTTTAAGGGCGGCGAGCACATCGTCGTCGGTTTCGACGTCGGCAAGAAGACATTCAGAAACGATGAGTTCGAGGCCTATAAAGCTAATCGCAAGCCGACGGACGCCGATTTAGTGGTCCAAATGCCTTTGGCTCGCGAACTTCTGCGAGCCCTGGGCATCTTCGTCTATGAACAAGAAGGCTACGAGGCGGATGACGTCTGCGGGACGATTGCCAAAATCGCCAGCAGAGGCGGACATCAAGTCATCGTCTATACCTCAGATCGCGACTTTCTGCAATTGATCGATCATAACGTTGCGATTCACATCCTCAAGACCGGCCTATCGAACATCGCGGTCATGGATGAGGTGACAATGCCCGCGGAATGCGGTATTTTTCCGGCGCAAATCCCCGATTACAAAGGGCTGCGAGGCGACGCGAGCGACAACCTCCCCGGCATCCCCGGCATCGGTGAGAAGACAGCCATCAAATTGCTTCAGGAATACGGAACGTTCGAAAAAATTCTCACCGAAGCGCCAAACATCAAGGGCAAAGTCGGAGAGAACATCATCGAGCATCAAAAAATCGGGGTCTTATCAAAGCGCTTGGCGACCATTAAAACCGATATCGATTTGCCTTTCACTCTC
Organism: Bacilli bacterium; assembly: GCA_041654095.1. GTDB lineage: Bacteria > Bacillota_I > Bacilli_A > RFN20 > CAG-826 > UBA1424. The sequence goes on along the minus strand of JBAZED010000001.1, from coordinate 98,783 downwards.
GACGATACTCTGTATCAAGGCTATGTTTTCGATAAGATCAACACTTTTGGCCAGCGCTACGAACTCAAGCAATTATTGAATCGCCTGCCGAGCAAGCTCAAAGTCGAATCGGCGCGCGATGTCACAATCGAATATCGAAAGCTCACTTCCCTTAAGGATGTCGAAATCGGCAGCGAAATCGGCATTCACCTCGATATGAAAGAAGAGAATTATTTTCGCGCCGCGATTTTGGGAATCGCCCTCAGCGATGGGCTGCAACATTACTACCTCGACGCCGAAAGCCTAAAGGATGATGAGTTTTTAAAGGAATTATTGGAAAATCCCAAAATCCATAAGGCGTGCTTCGACGTCAAAGCTATGACGGTTGCCCTCCACCGCTTCGACATCCATCTTCAAGGAGCGAATTTTGATCTGCTCCTCGCTTCATACCTCCTCGATTCTTCGCTCAAAAACAACGTCGATTCCATCCTCAATTACTTCGGGGTTGACGCCCAGGGCAAAGACGATCAGGAATTATCGCTTTTTGAAGAATCAAATCCCCTGCGGACGGCCAAGGTCGCCTATCTGACTTTAAAGCTCGAGCCACGCGTTCTCGACGAGCTCGGCAAACATGCGGCGGCCGAGCTCTATCAGCAAATCGAACTGCCGCTCGCCTCCGTCTTGGCCAAGATGGAAATCGAAGGTTTTCCGCTCGATGGGCAGACCCTCGATCAAATCGGGCAGCAATATCGGCTCAAACTCGAATCTCTTTCCAAAGATATTTACGATTTGGCCGGCGAAGAGGTAAACGTCAACTCGCCCAAGCAAATCGCCGATCTTTTATATAATAAACTCGGTTTGCGGGGCAATCGCAAGGACTCGACTTCGGTCGATGCTCTCAAGAGGTTGATCGACGATCATCCGATCGTCAGCAAAATCCTCGAATATCGGAAGTACGCCAAACTTCTCTCCACCTATATCGATGGTCTCATCGCCCACATCCATGGCGACGGCAAGCTCCACGCCATTTTCAATCAGGCGCTGACGACGACCGGCCGCCTCTCTTCCAGCGAACCGAACCTACAAAATATTTCGATTCGCGACGAGGAAGGCCGCCTCATTCGCCAAGCCTTTTACTATCGAGATCCCGATTATCAAATCTTATCCCTCGACTATTCGCAAATCGAGCTCCGCATTTTAGCTTCTCTGAGTAAATGCCAGCCCTTCATCGATGTTTTCAATCGCCAGGAAGACGTCCACGCCGCCACCGCAAAAGCGATTTTTGGCTCGCACGACAGCGCGTCCCGCCGCAAAGCGAAAGCGGTCAATTTCGGAATTATATACGGCATCTCCGATTGGGGTCTCGCCGAGCAGCTCGAAATCCCACCGAAAGAAGCCAAGATTATCATCGATACTTTTTTCAAGACCTATCCGGAGGTGTCCGATTATTTGCAGACGGTCGTCGATGACGCTTTTAAAAATGGCTATGTCTCAACCCTGTTCGGCCGCCGGCGCTATCTCCGCGAATTATATGACAGCAATTATCAAGTGCGTGAATTCGCGCGCCGCGCCGCGATGAATGCCCCGATTCAGGGCACCGCTGCCGACCTCATCAAACTCGCCATGGTCAGAGTTCAAGAGATGCTCGAAAAAAATCATTTCAAGACGCATTTAGTGCTCCAAATCCATGACGAACTGATTTTCAAAGTCCACGTCGATGAAATCGAAAAAGTTCGCGCTGAGATCAGCAAAATCATGGAAAACGTCATCGCCCTCGATGTTAAATTAAAAGTTGAAGGAGGCGTCGGCCGCTCGTGGTACGACGCTAAATAAGGATAGGAATATGCCGGAATTACCAGAAGTCGAAACGATTAAAAATATCTTGCGCCGCTTCGTTCTTAACAAGGCGATCGCTGACGTCATCGTCTTGAATCGCAATACGATTGAAGGCGAACCCGACGCCTTTGTCACTTCCTTGAAGCAGAAGGCAATCGATGATATTTCGCGAGTTGGCAAATTTTTGATCTTCCATCTCGGCGACATCGTCTTTCTCTCGCACTTGCGCATGGAAGGCAAGTACTATTATCACGATCAGGCCCCGAAAGTTTACGATAAACACGCTTGCGTGATTTTTTATTTTAGCGACGGCAGCGCCCTCGAGTATAACGACACGAGAAAATTCGGCTTGATGAAGCTCGATACATCAGCATCTTATCGCGCTAACTCACCGCTTTCCAAGCTCGGTCCCGAGCCATTTGAAATTGGCGATGTCCAGCCCTTGCTCGACAAATTAAAAAAGAAGACAATCCCCATCAAAGCCGCTTTGCTCGACCAGAGCTTTATCTCCGGATTAGGGAATATATATGTCGATGAAGTCTTATATAAAACTAAAATTCACCCCGAAACACCCGCTAATTTGATCGCAGAAAAGCAAATGAAATCCATTGTGAAAGCGAGCGTTGAGGTTTTGAATATGGCGATCGAGAGTGGCGGTTCGACAATTCGAAGCTATCATCCCAGCCAAGGGATCGACGGCGGTTTTCAAGCCAAGCTCAACGCCTACGGACGCGAAAACCTCCCCTGCCCACGCTGCCACCACCCGCTCCGCAAGATGTTCGTCGGGGGCCGCGGCACGACCTTTTGCCCGCAGTGTCAGAAAAATCCCGCGCTGCCTTTCGTTCTGGGCATCACCGGGCCGATTGGATCCGGGAAATCATCGGTTCTCAGCTACTATGCCGATAGGGGATTTTTAACATTGAGCGGCGATGCGATCGTCGCCAAACTCTACGACGATATTGAGGTTCGCGCCCTCATCCAAAAACTCTTTGGACTGCCCGTCATCAATGACGATGGGACGATCAACAAACAATTAATTATTGACGTGATCATCGCTGATCCAAGCAAAAAGAGGAGATTAGAAAAAATCCTTCATCCGCTTGTCGAGCAAGCCGTTATCTCTTTCATTAAGAAGAGCGATAGCCAGAGCAAAATCGCCCTCGAAATGCCCCTCCTCTTTGAATCGAAAATCGATGATTACTGCAATGTGACATTATATGTCGACATCGACCGTGAAGTTCAAAAGCAGAGGCTCAAAGACCGGCGATCGCCCATCGCTGTCTCTCTGGCCTTGAACGCCGGCTTCGACGCCGAACACAATAAACAAAAAGCCACTTTTATCGTCGACAATTCCTCGACGCTAAAGAGGCTGCAAGAAAACTTGGATCTAATAATTTTCTAGTAGACGGAAAGACCGCTTAAATCGAATTCCTCTTCGGCCATCTCTTTGAGGAGGCGCGAGAGCTGTCTAGCGCGAATCGCCCCCGCTTTGCTCGTCTCGTAAAGCTGGGCGATTTCACCGATTGAAAAGTCGCTTGTAAAAAAGGTTATTCGCCGGTTTTTCGCGCGTTCGATGAGAAGGGGGAGGACGATCATGTCGCGGACATAGTCGTTTTTATATTCGTTGCCGAAGTCATCGAAGACGAGGACGGGGACATTCGATAATTCGACCATGTTCTTGGCAAAGCGCTCTTTGTCGTTAAACGCTATATCATTCAACTCCTTGATTCGCGTCGCCGCGTTGATAAAGGCGACCGGCTCTTTTTTTATCGCCACATAATCGTTGACCAGCGTCGCCATCAAAAACGATTTGCCGACGCGGTGACCGCCCTTGACATAAATCCAGCGGTTGGAAAGGCTCTGCACTAAGAGGCTAAAAACCTTGATGATGCGGTTTCTCTCCTGCGTCTTATCGAGGGTTTTTAAGGTCGACTCCTTCCACTCGCCGGGAAAGTCGGCGTAGAGGTATTTGCTGTCGATTTCGATGCGCTTAAGGATTTTATGACACGGCGTGAAGGTCCGCTCGATCATCCCATTGTCGTCGATGAGGCGCAGTTGGAGATGAGGCGTGGCCTTCCGACAATTTTCGACGCCCGGGCATTTGCGGCAATAATCAAAATCTTCTTTGAAGGCAAAAAATTTCGAAATATTCTCCCGCACCGTCTTTAGGGTCGGGTTCAACGTCTGCTTGATAATTTCGTAGACTTCGGCGTCTTGGCGAAGCTCTTCGACCATCTCATCGATGTAATTATCGAGCTCGGTCTTTTCAAAAATGGGAAGTTTGATTTTGTCCATGCTGCTAATCCTTCTTCTTACTCTCGATCGACATCAGGATTTTCTCGAGTTCCTCGTCGCTGATTTCCTCTTCTTTTAATTTGCCGGTCTCGACATCTTTTCTCGTGAAAGCTGGCCGGTCGCTCTTCCACGCGGAATTAATCTTCGTCAAATAATTCATCGTATCGATCGCCGTCGTCACGCCCTCGCGAGCTAGCGATGACGCAATCTTTTCTGTATAGCGGCGCGAAAAGACGTTATTGGCTTTAGCCAAAACATAATCGACAAGGGCGTTGATGACGCCGTGAGAAAAGCCAAAATGCTTGGATAAATCATCGACTAAATCGAGATCGGCCCGACTTGGCGCCGTATTATTTTGCTTGATGCGCAAGTAATCGCCGGGAGCCATTGAATCCATCAATTTGATCTTGATGGCCAGCTCGCTGTCGCTGTTAACCTTGCTTCTCTCGCCGTTCTTCTTGCGATGAAAAAATGGAAATTTAACTTCTTCTTTGGCCCGATCGGAAACGCGTTGGAAATTGATGCGCTGCGCTTTATTTTCGGAATCGTAAGCATCGAGGACGATGTCGGCCATCGTCAGCTCATCGAGGGAAAACAGAGCCGCGAGGCGCTCAATTTCCTTCAGATCCTTTTTGGTGAGGACATCGGGCTTGATCTGACCGCCCTTTTCAAGAGCTGAGAAAAAGGCATCGAAATCAAAGGAGGTCTCGACGCGTCCCGTCTTGCGACCTTTAACATCAATTTTTAGATCTTTGCGAAAAATCGGATCATCGTAATCGGGATTAAAAGTATCGACAAAGGAAGAGGTGACATCATCGAAACCTTTGGCGGAGAAATCGGCTTTGTACGATAAGGCTAGGCGCTTGGCTTCTTTTTCGCCGACGTATTTGATGAGCAGACCTTTAAAGAGGACGTCGTCGAAAAATTCGCGCGGCGATTTCGGGGCGTGCAAAACATAGACGTAATAGCGAATGCCGCTTTCTTCCTTAAGAAAAGTCTTGAGCAATCCAACCGCTTCGAGGGCGCGTCGGGCGGTGAAAAATTCTCCGGCGGAAATCTGCAATTTGTCGAAGAGGTGGGCGTGGTCGAACGTATCGACTTCTGAGGCCTTGGCTTTTTCGTGGAAAAGGGATAGGAAAATGGCCGTGCTCTTATGGCCGATCAGAGGCTGATATAGTTCCATCAAAACTTCGCGGTCGATGTCGCTGATCAGCGAGGCGAGCCTCGTTTCGTAATAATCTTTTTCGCTAATGTAATCCATCATCGTTTCCCGATACGCCACAAATTATAGCATAGGCTCAGGCGCAAATAAACAAAAAACATCGATGCCATCAGTACTTTTCATTATTTTGTGAATACTTTTCCACCGCGCTTTTTGACTAACTCCAACGATGTGGTCGATGTTTTATTTTGTTCAGAACCAAAACATTCGAGATTTTCCACAGTTTTCATGAAATCGTTTTCACGCTCATTTATTTAATCATTTCTTATTTTTTCATATATAATGAATGGGAAAACAATTGAGGTATTTTAATATGGTCAAACGCGTTGGAGTCTTAACCTCCGGTGGTGATGCACCCGGCATGAATGCCGCTATTCGAGCCATTGTTCGTTCCGGCATTAAAAACGGGCTGGAAATGTTCGTAATTTACGAAGGATACAAAGGTCTCATTGAAGGTAATATCGAAAAAGTCGACCGCAACTTCGTCAGCGATATAATTAATCGCGGCGGGACGATTTTGAAAAGCGCTCGGTCTCGCGAGTTTAAAGAAGAAGCTGCCCGGCTTCAAGGTGTCGAACAGCTGAGAAATTTCGGCATCGATAATATCATCGCCATCGGTGGCGATGGTACATATATGGGCGCCAAGAAGTTATCCGAATTAGGAATCAACTGCATCGGCCTCCCCGGCACCATCGATAACGATTTGGCCTCAAGCGATTACACAATCGGCTTCGATACGGCCTTGAACACGATTTGCGAATGCGTCGATAAACTGCGCGACACTACCGCTTCCCATCAAAGATGCACACTCATTGAAGTCATGGGCAATACATGTGGTGATCTAGCGCTTTTTTCGGGCGTCGCCGAAGGCGTGGAGATGATTATTACGCCCGAACACCCCTATACCGAGACCGAGATCATGGACCGCATTAAATCGCTGGGCACCGGCAAGAAAAAACATTCCTTGCTCATCGTCAGCGAAAAAGTTTTCCCAAATATTATTTCCTTCGCTGAAAAAGTCACTTCAGAGACGGGTTTTGAAACGCGCGCTGAAGTCTTGGGACGTTTGCAAAGAGGTGGTTCTCCATCCGCTTACGATCGCATTTTAGCGACGCGAATGGGCGTCTATGCCATCGAACTTCTGGTGAATGGCATCCGCAATGTCTGCGTCGGAATCTCCAATGGCAAAATCGTCCATTACACTTTTGACGAAGCGTTTGCTCTACCGCGCAAAAATCACGACGATGTCTATCGCCTCATCAGCATGGTAAACCGCTAAGAATATGAAGCCTATTAAGCATATTATCAGCGCCGACATCGGGGGGACAAATTCGCGATTTGCCCTCATTAACGAAAAATATGAAATCGTCAAAAGCATTTCGCGCCCGACGATTCTTTTTCAAAAAGGCGAGTTTGTCACTTCGATCATGAGCGCCATCAGAGAAATAGGCGGGGATTTTAAAGATGTCGTCGGTCTCTCCCTCGGAATTCCTGGCCCCATCAAAGATGATGGCTATGTCATCGACCTCCCCAATATTCACATTAAAGATATTCCTCTCGGCGATCTTCTCCGCAAACAATTCGCGCTTCCCGTCTTCATTCGCAATGACGCGGAGATGGCTTGCTTTGCCGAAGCTCTTCTCGGCAGCGGAAAGCGATATCACCGCGTCTTTTTTATTACGATTTCCACAGGATTGGGCGGAGCCCTGGTCGTCGACCACGACTTCAAGGAAACGCCGATTGAAATCGGCCATACTCCTTATGTTTATCGAGGAGACACTCAATCTTTCGAATATTTTGCCAGCGGCACCGGCCTCACCCACCTATCAAAAATCTACCATCTCGACGTTAAAAACAGCCACCACTTTTTCCAGCTCGTCGCCGTGAAAAATGCGACGGCTTTACTCGTCTATCAGGAATGGCTCAACATCCTCGGCGACTTTTTAACCTTTATCAAAGCAAATTACCATCCGGATATCATCGCGATCACCGGCGGGGTTTTCAATTCCAAAGACATCTTTTGGGACGACTTAATCCGCCGCCATCCCGATCTCAATTTGAAGGAGTGCCATTTCGATCAAAACGCCGGCTTAATCGGCTCGGCGAGCTACGGTTTTACCATGTTAAAATAATTGACTTAATGAATATTAGTCAATATACTTGTATTCGCAATGATGAAGACATGTCGTGTTCATCTTTCCATCTAGAGAGAAAGCCACTCGGTGAAAGGCTTTTGGAAAGAGATGCGAAACCACTTCTGAGCATCTGATGAGAAATCGGACGTTACTCGCGTTAAGAGCTACAAGTGCATATCTAAGATATGAATTAGGGTGGTACCACGTGAAAGCGTCCTTATGATGGGCGTTTTTTATTTAGGAGGAGGAGCACACCATGAAATTAATTCTTCCAAACGGCGACGAATTATTGCTCGACAACGGACTGACTGGCTTTGACGCCGCCGCCAAATTGAGCGCCGGCCTCGCCAAGAAAGCTCTGGCTTATCGGCTCGACGGCAAAATTTATGATTTACACGCCCCGATCATCGGCAACGGCCATTTCGAAATCATCACCGAAAGTGACAAAGATGCTTTTGAACTGCTCAATCACTCTACTTCCCATCTTTTGGCCCACGCCATCATGCGCCTCTATTCCGATGCTCATATCGGTTTTGGACCGAGCATCGAAGAAGGCTTTTATTACGATATCGACTTCCCGTCTCCGATCGTGGAAAGCAATCTGCTCGCCATCGAAAACGAGATGCGGAAAATCGCCAAGGAGAACCACCGCATCATCCGCCGCGAAGTATCCTTTGACGAAGCGCTAAAACTCTTTGCCAACAATCCGTATAAAGTCGAATTGATCAAAGAGATCGGCACGAACATTTCAATCTATTCACAAGGCGATTTCTTCGATCTTTGCATCGGACCGCACCTCCCCAACACGAGTATGATTCGCTATTTCAAACTAGTCAGCCTCGCCGGTGCTTATTGGCGCGGAAATTCCGCCAACAAACAGCTGACGAGAATCTATGGCACATCGTTCTTCAGCAAAGAGGAACTAGACAAACATCTAGCTTTGCTAGAAGAACGCAAAAAGCGCGACCACCGCCGCCTCGGTAGAGAACTCGGCTTATTCATGATTTCGGAGTATGGTCCCGGCTTTCCCTTTTGGCTCCCCAACGGAATGATCCTCCGCAATGAACTGGAAAATTTCTGGTATAAGAAGCACGAGCAAGAAGGGTACACATTTATTAAAACGCCCATCATGCTCTCCAAAGAATTGTGGGTTACGAGCGGCCATTATGAAAATTATCGCGAAAACATGTATTTTTGCCAAATTGATGATCGCGAATTTGCTATCAAACCGATGAACTGCCCAGGCAGCTTGCTCGTCTATAAAAACGAACTCCACTCCTACAAGGATTTGCCCCTTCGCGTCGGCGAGCTCGGCCTCGTCCACCGCCACGAAGCGAGTGGCGCTCTCTCCGGCCTTTTTCGCGTCCGCACCTTCACGCAAGATGATGCGCACATATATTGCCGCGAAGACCAATCGATCGATGAGGTCGTGAAAATGCTGAAGCTCTACGATGAGGTCTATTCGCTTTTCGGGCTCAGCTACCACATCGAATTAAGCACTCGTCCCGAGAAGAAATACATCGGTTCCATCGAAAATTGGGATCGCTCCGAAAAAGCCCTGGCAGAAGCGTGCAAAGCCATCGGTCGAGATTACGTCGTCAACGAAGGCGATGGGGCCTTTTATGGACCAAAGCTCGATTTCAAACTCAAGGATTCGATGAATCGAATTTGGCAATGTGGAACCATTCAATTTGATATGAATCTCCCCGAGCGCTTCGATATTACTTATATCGATCAGCGCGGCGAAAAGGTTCGCCCCGTTATGCTCCACCGCGCCTTATTCGGCAGCCTCGAGCGCTTTATTGGCATTTTGATCGAGCACTACGGAGGCGCTTTCCCGGCCTGGCTCGCACCGATCCAAGTTAATCTCATCCCCGTCAATAATTCGCTCCATGCCGACTATGCCCATCAAGTTGCCTCGGCCCTCAAGGCTCAAGGCGTCAGAGCGCAAGTCGACGACTCCGAGGAAAAAGTGGGATTTCGGCTCCGCAATTCCCAAATTCGCAAAATTCCTTATACCATTGTCGTCGGCGACAATGAAGTGCGGGATAAATCCTTGACTTACCGCCTTTACAGTCAAGAGAAGCAGGTCACGATTTCCGCTGTTGAATTCGCACAGATGATCCTCGACGAAATAATTACCAAACGCCATTATTAATAATGCTTGACACCTTCGCATAGCGATGTTAAACTAACCGGCGTAAGTTAAAACGTAGAAAGAAGATGCGCCTGCTTCTCACCAGATTAACATTGTTAATTGGTCCATGCTACTAAACAAAAGTTTAAACACGACGGGCGCCACTTCGCGCCCGTTTTATTTGCATTAAACAAAAGGAGTTGATCGACCATAGCTAACTATCCCATGAACCCCGGACAAAAACGACCGGAGGCAAACACCGACCTCGTCAATGAGCGCATTCGCTTTCCCGAAGTCCTCGTGATCGGTCATGACGGCAGCTCTCTTGGCAAAATGAGTTCAAGAGCCGCCAATGACCTAGCGAATCGCTATGAACTCGACTTGCTTTGCGTCGCTCCAAGCGCCAATCCACCAGTCTGCAAGATTGTCAATTACGGGAAGTATCGCTTCGAGGCTCAAAAGCGCGCCAAGGAAAGTCGCAAGAACCAGAAAATTGTCGAGATTAAAGAAGTGCAATTAACACCGCAAATCGGAATTCATGATTTGATGGTTAAAGTTAAGGGCGCCATCGGCTTTTTCGAAGATGGCAACAAAGTCAAAGTTGGAGTCCGCTTCCGCGGTCGTCAGCTGGCCCATCCCGAAGTCGGAAGAGAAGTTCTAAATAAGTTTACCGAACTTGTTCAAGAATACGCTACAGTCGAAAAAGAAGGAGAACTCGAAGGTCGTTGGATAACGGCTATTCTCGCTTCGAAAATTAAAAAATAGGAGAAAACACCATGCCAAAAATGAAGAGCAAAAGAGCCTTGATGAAACGCATTAAGGTCACTGGCAGCGGCAAGATCAAACGGCACGCAGCCTACGTATCACACCTCGCCCCCAACAAAACAACCAAGCAAAAGCGCCATTTGAGAAAGGCCAAGCTTGTGTCGAACAGCGATTACAAACGCATTAAATTTCTCATCATCAAATAGGAGGTGCCCTAAATGGCAAGAGTAAAAGGCGGCACCGTCACACGTGCTAGACGCAAAAGAGTTTTAAATAGAGCAAAGGGCTATTTCGGTAGCAAACACCTGCTTTTCAAAACAGCCAAAGAACAAGTCATGCATTCTTTGATGTATGCCTATATCGACCGTCGTAAAATCAAAAGAGATTATCGCAAATTGTGGATCAAGCGCATCAACGCCGCTTGCAGGTTGTGCGATATATCCTACTCGCGTTTCATCAGTGGTTTATCACTCGCGAATGTCGCGATCAACCGCAAGATGCTCTCCGAGCTCGCAATCAATGATTTTGAAGCCTTCAAACAGTTGGTTGAGCTGAGCAAAAAAACTAGCGTCAAGTAATTATCGTCAACAAAAAAGGCTGCAAAACGCGGCCTTTTTAATTTGACAAAAAGATGGCAAATAGTCTATATATTCTCGCTTTTGGCAGTAATTAGCACCGATTTCGTATCGCTTACCGCCTCGAGAATCAGAGCTTCAAAATCAAATTTTTGCTCGAGCCATATTGTCGATTTGTAGTTCGGCCTCGTACACGGGTTTTTCGGGCGAAAAATCGTGCAGCAATCCTCGTAGGGACGAATCGAAATATCATAGGTTTTAATCTTCCGAGCTATCTCGATAATGTCGCTTTTATCATAGGTGACAAGCGGGCGGATAATCGGCATGTTCGTGACTTCGTTGATGACGCGCATCGACTTGAGAGTTTGGCTGGCGACTTGACCGATCGACTCACCGTTGCCAATCGCTTGGCATTTTCTAACATTGGCCAGCTTCTCGCTAATCCGATACATCATGCGTCGCATAACCGTAATCGCATAACTGGCATCGACATTGTCAAAAATGGCTTCCTGAAGTTTTGTGAAAGGGACGATATGGAGGCGGATGCTCTCTTGATAATGGGCGAGCGTTTTTAATAAATCGCCGACTTTATCAATCACCCCGCTGCTCGTATAAGGCGGGGAGGCGAAGTGGATGCATTCGAGGTTGACGCCGCGCTTCATGAGCAGGTAAGCGGCCACTGGCGAATCGATACCGCCCGAAATCATCATCAAGACCTTTCCACTGATTCCGAGGGGGTAGCCACCGGCCCCTTTAAATGTTTCGAGAAAGAGATAAACTCCTTCTTCACGAACCTCGATGCCAACCGTCATATCCGGCTCTTTGACATCAACTTTTAAATTGGTGCTAACCAATATTTCATTTGCGACCAGGCGATTGATGTCGTCGCTGATGATCGGAAAGGTTTTGTCGGATCGCTTGGCGCGAACTTTGAAAGTCGCGGCTCCTTTATCTTTCACGATTTCCAAGGCTACCTTTTGAATTAGCTCAATATCCTTATGAATTCTCGTGACAAGGGTTAGAGAATTGATGCCGCTCACTTCTTGCAAGGCTTTGATCATGGCGTAGGGATCGTTGTCCTTGACGACGACATAAATATGGTCGAAGCGTGTTTCAAGTTCAAAGTTCACGTAGTTCTCAGATAGTTTTTTACGGATGTTGACCGCGAGCAATTTAACGAAATCCATCTTGTTTCGACCTTTGGTCGATAACTCGCCAAAACGGACCATGATCCTCTCGAAGTTCATGAGCGGATCCTCTGCGCTATTTCCGTAAAGGCTTGGATAAATGATTCGACGTCGCCGAGCGAGGAGTCGTGATCGAAGCTGACCCGCAACGTGTTTTGCGATAATTCTTCGCTTCGCCCCAAAGCTCTAATCACATATGAGATTTTGTTCTTTTTCTCGTGGCAGGCGCTAACGCTTGAGACCATGATGTCTTGATTGGAGAGCGCTTCGACAATGACGCTGGCTTTCTTATCAGCTAAGGAAATATTCACGATATACGGCGAAGCCTTTTCCGGGCCGTTAATGGTGATGTTATCTTGTTTGGCAAAAAAGCTTTTCAGAAGCGAGGACAGCATCGTGACGTGAACGAGGTTCTGATGGAGGTTCGCAACGGCGTTTTTGACGGCGATGGCCAACGTATAAGCAAGGGCTGGGCTGACCGTCGAACTGCGCAAGCCATACTCTTGGTTGCCACCGCTTAATAACGGCAGCAAATCGATATTATTGCGAATGATTAAAGCACCGCTGCCCTTGAGAGCATTTATCTTGTGGCCAGAGATGCAGAACAGATCGATCTCATCGTAAGGTAAATCGATTTTGCCGATTGCTTGGGTCGTATCCACATGAAAGATAGCTCGTGAAGTTTGATGGACGAGGCTCGCGATTTCATGGATGGGATTGATGCTCCCCACTTCGTTATTGACGGCCATGATCGAGACGAGGAGGGTCGTCTTTTTCAGGGCTTGGCGGACGTCTTCAAGGCGGACCTGACCTTTGTGATTGACGTTGAGAATCGTAACTTCAAAGCCAAACTCATCGCGGAGCTGAAAGGCCGCTTCCATAACCGATGGGTGTTCGATGTTGCTGATAATCAGGTGGTTGCCACGATTTTTATGCTTCAGTGCATAGCCTTTGATGGCTAGGTTGTTGGCTTCGGTGGCCGATGAGCAAAAAATCGCGCGATGTGATGCTGCGATTTGCAGAGCATCAAGGAGGATGGTCCGCGCTTTTGACAAATACTTTTCCGCTAATATGCCCGCCCGATGATTGCTTCCGACGTTGGCGAACGATTCGCCTTCAATGCGCGCAAAAATATCAAGAATTTCCCGACTTGGTTTAGTCGTCGCGGCATTATCTAAATAAATCATGTGTTCCTTTATCGATTAGTCGCCGACACTTCCGCCCTGTTTAAGCTTTCGGAGGGCGTTCGTCGTATCGACGTAGGCTTTTTCAAAATTCGCGGCGAAGAAATGCGCTTCGCTCTGCAAGACGAGATGGTGAATATCGCTCAAGTGCTGCCGGTCGCGATTCGCAAATAGAATCGCTGATTCGGCAAGAGCCACCATGTTGTTATCGCTTTCGATTTCGTTGAGGGCTTTTTCGCCTTCATCGGTCAGCCACTGGCTGTTTTTGATGACCGTCGCGATATCGATCGGCAAGACATTTAACACTTCGTTGATGGTATTGAGCGAATCGTAAACCCTATCGAGTGTTTCGCTGTATTTTTTCGTAAAAGCATCGAGCGAAATATCGCGTACAATTTTCTCGGCCTTCTTAACCCGATGATAGAAATCATAAATTAGATTATAGGCATCTTCGGCCGTCTTCTTCAGCGAGTCGAGGTAGACTTGAAAATCCTCCATCATCGATAAGACGAGGTTCGATTCGTCGCGAAGTTCGTGCATCTTGCTGACGAGGATGGAATAAGGCTGTTTGGTCGCTGAGTGAATAAAGGTGTCGAGCGAGCGCTTCGTCGCCCCGACTTTATTGATTTCGCTCTGAATTTCGTTAACGCGATTCGCGTAATCGGAAACGATGACATAAATCTTCTTAACTTCGGGAATCGTATTGCACAATTTGATGAATTTCTTTTCTAGAGTATTGACGACGACGTATATATCCTCGCACTCGGCATCAAAGATGACGCGCGCTTTTTTCTCTTCTTCAAAAAGAACGAAATACTCATCAATGCGAGCGATGATGTTCACTAAAGCGTCATTGACACCGGCGATTTCAAAGCTCTTGATCTTCTTCGTCAAGATATCGAGTTCGCGGTTCATATCGTAAATATTGTTTTTGACGATGAGGTGATGGAGGGGATATTTGGCGTCGACCATCTCTTCGTAGGCATTCATCAGCGAGGCGATTTTATCCGGTATCACCGTCGTGACCAAGGCGCACAGGTTCGGAAGTTTTGACAATACTTTCCCCACTTCTTTGATGGCTTTTGAAATCTTGGGGAGCAGCGTGTTGGCGTCATCGTACTGCGCCGATTCGACGAACTGCTCAAAATCATCAAAGAGGCTGTCGATATATCCGTAGACCGCATCAAAAGAGGAGATGACGAGTTGTAAATCGCCCTGTTTTGTATAGTAATCTTGCTTGATTCTCCGCAATTCCTCTTTCAAAGAAAGAGACGCTTGGCGAGCTTCTTCTTCGGGCTTGACGACGGAGATCAGATCGCCGTTGAGAGTGTTGACGTGTTTTTCATAGGTTTCGATGATGTCATGCCCTTCCGGATAAGCGACTTTTAAGGCTTTGTATTTGCCTTCGTCCACCAGATCTTTTAACCCGTTAATCGTGTTTTGGGCCCGAGCATCAAACCGATCGCGAATTTCTTTGAAGCGCTTCAAATACTGGGTGTGAAGTTCGACATATAAGAGGTTCGTCCTCGAGATGATTTCGAGCCTCTTGACGTATTGGGCGTCTTGGCCGATTAATAAGGCGTGCAGGTATTCAAAGCGCCGCTCGAGCTCGCGGACTTGCTTGCGGGAGATGTGGCGGATGATGACGAATTTGTATAGCAAGAAAAGAACGATGGCGATGATGAGAACCGCTCCGATCGATATGAAAATGATGTTCGTCGTATCTATCAACGTGATCACGGGGATGAAAAACATTATCTTTTACCTTGTAAAGAATTATAGCATTCATATATAGCGATTTCAAAAACCATTTCGCTTTTTATCGATTTTATCATTTTAATAATTATTATTAAGGATCAAAGCTTCTCGTTTTCTTTTTGTTGACTAAATATATAGATTCCTTTATAGTAATCGTTGCATGTAATGCAGCATGTAAATACGCCTTGTCCGATGTCCGGAACAACTGTGAAAGAGTAGCCTGAGCTCAATGGTGAAATTTGATTCGCGACATCCGAAGGATGGAATTTGCACCTCTTGCTTTATATTGCGAAATATAAGGGAAAGGAGAAAAACACATGAGATTTACTGGTTCGGATTACAAACGCTCCCGCCACCTCGGTTTTTCGACGCTTGAAACCGGCGAAGAGCTGCGAAAGAGATCATACGGTCCCGGCCAACACGGCAACTCGCGGAAGAGAAAACCTTCCGAGTACGGAAAGCAATTAATCGAAAAGCAAAAACTTCGCCATATGTACGGAGTTAATGAACGCCAATTCCGCCGCCTCTTCACGATGGCTACCAAGTCCTCCGAAATTACCGGCATCGCCTTCTTCCGCATTCTAGAATCGAGACTCGACAGCCTCGTCTTTAGGATGGGATTCTCGAGGACGCGCCGCGGTGCCAAACAACTCGTCAACCACGGCCACGTCACCGTCAACGGTAAGAAGGTCGACATCTCGTCATATCTCTGTTCGGTCAACGACATCATCGCGATCCGCGAATCGAGCCGCAGCATGAAAGTGATCAAAGAAGCGCTCGACAGCAAACCGGCGTCGGTTGGATATGTCAAAGTCGATAGTGCCAAGTTCGAAGGGATTTTCCTACGAGTGCCTGAGCGCAACGAATTGCCAGCCGACATCAACGAAGCGCAAGTCATCGAATACTACAACCGCTTACTGTAGGATTCAAGCAAAATTAAAAGACCCTATCGGGTCTTTTTTTTATGGAAAAAAATCGGCTACTTAACGTTGAGCAAATAGTAATTTTTCTTGCCGCGGCGCAAGACGTAATACTTGCCGTGGAGAGCTCCATCGAGGTTTAATTTTGCCATTCCATCCAAAACTTTTTCGCCATTGAGCGAAATGCTACCATTCGCTAAAAACTCGCGGGCTTCTCGTTTTGAGGAAGCGGCTTTTGTCAAGAGCAAGGCGTCTTCAAGGCTCATATCGAGTGCGCCTTTGACTTCCAAATCGACCAAAACCTCAACGAGATTTTTTTCGCTCATCGTCTTGAAATCGCCGGAGAACAGCGACTCGCTCATTTTAATTGCTTCTTCGGCCTTGTCGTGGCCGTGAATGATTGACACGACTTCGAAAGCCAACCTCTTCTGCGCCTGGCGAAGTCCGGGATTTACTTGATGCGCGGCAGCGATGCTTTCAATTTCTTCCTTACTAAGGAAGGTAAAGACCTTTAGATAGCGAATCGCATCGCTGTCACCGACATTGATGAAATATTGATAGAGCTTATATGGGCTAGTAATCTCGGGATCTAAATAGAGCGCGCCGCCTTCCGACTTCCCGAATTTGCGACCAGCCGAATCGACGATGAGATGGCTCGTCATGACCCCGACCTTGGTGTCGATGCCCTCGATTTTGCGAATGAGTTCGAGGCCGCTTGTCAAATTGCCCCATTGGTCGCTGCCTCCGACTTGAATTCGACAATGATGGTCGCGATAGAGTGTTAAAAAGTCGATGGCCTGCAAAATATTGTAAGAGAATTCGGTGTAGGAAATGCCATTTTCAAGGCGGGTTGCGATAATCTCTTTGTTAAGCAGATAATTGATTGGAAAATATTTTCCGTAGTCGCGTAGGTAATTGAGCATGCTGAGTTTGCTCAACCAGTCGTAGTTATTGACGATGATGCCCTTTTTAGGATCATCGAGATTTATAAACCTTACCAGCTGAGCGCGAATGGCTTCGGTATTCTTTTTGAGCTCTTGACCCTCGAGAAGATTTCTCTCCTTTGATTTCCCCGATGGATCGCCGATCATGCCGGTGCCTCCTCCCACGACGGGGATGACGCGATGCCCAGCTCTTTGCAAGCGCATCAACAGGGAGATCATCACGAAATTGCCGATGTGCATCGAAGCCGCGCTCGGATCGAATCCACAGTATATCGTCTGGGGTGTCGCCAGCAATTCGCGAATCTCTTTTTCGTCAGAGTAATCTTTGATTAAACCGCGGTAATTTAACTCATCAATAATATTAGCCATTTCTCTACTCCTTGGTGCTGTTGCGGGCCGTGTAAGTCGATTCGAATTTATACGATTTCTCATTTAGTTCGCCATTGAGCAAATCGACGAGCATGTACATCGCTCTTTTGCCAACTTCCTGCATATTGATATAGAAACTGGAGATCTTGGGGCGAATGATCTCCGCGTATTTTGTGCCGATGATGGAGACGACTTCGACATCATCCGGGACTTTTAAACCCGAATCGAGCGCGGCGTTGACAATCGCACCGCCGATGGAATCGCGATACGCGATGAAAAAGCCCTCGCGGTGCTTTTTGAAATATTCCATAAAATCGGAATAGGTCCGCTCGGAAGAATCATCGACATTGAAAATGCGATATGGAACGTTAATTTCATTGTGAAAATCAATGAAAGTTTTTTCAATGCGCGCTAAGAGTCGACCGGCATTGTGGACGTGGAGGAAGACGGCCGGCTTCATGTCGTTTTGCTCATAGCGAGCTTTTATCATGCGCCGGACGGCGTGTTCGTAACCGAAGTTGATGCAGCCAACGCGGTCGCCGACGATTTTATTATTGATGACGATGGTCGGAACCGAATACGAGTTTATTTTTTCAATATCCTCCTTGTCTAATTGATCATCAAAAATGATGACGCCATCGACGTGGGAAGTGATTACTTTCTCGACCATTGAAATCGCGTCGCTCCGGCTATAAGATGTGACAAAAAGAGTTAAAACAAAGCCTTTTTCCTTGGCGATTTCCGTGATGCCGTTGAGCATATTTGCGATGTAGACATAGTTGGCTGAGGGAATGACGATGCCGATGTTCGTCGTGACATTCGTCGCTAAGGCGCGCGCTAAACCGCTCGGTTTGTAACCCAACCTTTGAATGGTCGCTTCGACTTTGCGACGCGTTTCTTCGGTGACATTACCTTGATTGTTGATGACCCGCGAGACGGTGGCGAGCGAAACGCCGCTGGCTTTCGCGACTTCGTAAATGGTGACCCGGTCTTTCAAATAATCCATAATGGCGCACTCCTATATCGCATTCATAGTATATGAAAATGTTTTCATAAGCAACAAGGACATTTTCATAAACACCATTTCTCAATAGATGGGATACGGGACTTTTAGCAAGCGCTTTGAAGGGATATTTGAACGTCCTTCTTTGGCCTCAGAACGACCGTCGAGCATGACGAGATCGCCGGTGAAACCAACGGTCGTGTTATTGACAAAAGCCGTGCCGACGCCATACATGTCAACCGGGACGCCGAGCCGGACCCATTCGGTAATTTTATGGACGTCAAAACTGCTGGAAACAATAATTTTAACATAGTTAAAACCCTCGGCATCAAGAGCTTTGCGAAGGGCAAAAATCAGTTCTTTGCACACGCCGTGAGCGTCAAATCCCAAGATGTCTTTGCCATCAAAATAATGGTCGACTAAAGCTTTGGAGGTATCGACGCGAACGGCCTTTAAATCGGTCGTGAGATAGCGAGCTAAGAGCAACGAGTCGCGAACGACGTCGTTATTATAATCGATGAGAGCTGTCACTTTTTCATCGGGAAACGTCTTGCGATATAAATCCGCGGCTTTGACGATGTCGCCACCGCACACTTGAATTAAGGCATGGGGCATCGTGCCCATCCCTTTTCCGCCCCACCAATAACCTTGGGCGTCGGTGCTGACGCGGTTGATGCCGGCGACATATGTCGCATAGCCGTCACCGACTTGAGTCAGATAATCATCTTGGCGGTCAGCCATTGAAAAGCATGGTGTCCCGTTGAGTTTGCGGACGACGCGAAAGACATTTGTCGCCACGCTGCTGCGGCGGGCCAGAATGCCATCGATCATACTCTCTAAAAAGCCAAAATACTCATATTTTCCGGTGATTTTTAAGACTGGTTCATTTGCGTTGATCAAATCGCCATCATTCAGCGCTTCGATGTCGAGTTCACCGGGGTGGACGGCAAAGGTGTGGATCAGGGCGATCGCTTCATCGAGACCGCACGCCATCGCATCATCGGTTCTTTGAAAAAACTGCATGGTAACGATGTGGTTGGGATTGTATTTCGCGACGATGTCGCGCGCCTTGAGAAAATAATTCGCGGCATAAAAGCCGGTTTTCAATCGCTCGTCAAAACGAAAGGTTTTATTCGTCAAACGAAGAATTCTTCCTTGTTCCTTAAGCGTGATTTCGAGTTCCATAGCCTACTCCTTTGCATAGAAATCTTGACCTATTTCTATGAAATCTGCAATTAAATACACATCGTCGCGCTGTTTATCATTCGCGAGATTTAAATCCTGATAAGTGCACAGATGGCCTTCGCAGTACACGCCCTTAATCTCTTCGACGGCCGCTGTCTTGCCGTTGAATAGGATGGTGTCCGGGAGCGCGATGACCACCAGCGAAAAAAGCGGCGATGAATCATTTGGGGAACGAGTATAGATAACGCGCGACCCGATGTCGATTTTCGCCAAGGTGACCGCACCATCCTCGCTTTTTATATATTCGATGATTTGGCCGGCGACAAAACCCGAGCCCTCTTGAAGAGGCAGAGGATCGAGACCATCGTTAATCAAGATGTGATTGACGACATCGATAAACTCTAGCGCGGGATTGATGATCATGCCGCGAGCTTTGATACGGACGATTTCGGAGATGTTTAAAAGATTGGCGCCGATTATTTCATCGCCGGCATAGATAGCGACGGTCCGATTGCGGCGTTCCGTGCGATTTGCCTGTTTTTGATTGTTAAAAACAATCATCAAAATGTCACCGATCGTATGATAATCATAGAAAAGGCGATACATCAGCGGCGCGCCTCATGCAATCTAGCGAGTTGCTCCACGTCAAGGTGGCGCAGAATGCAGAGCAAGGATTTCTTGGCGGATATATAATCATCGACATCGATAATCGAGCTCGGCGAATGGATTCCACGCGCGCAGATGCAATGTGTTAAAGTTAGAATTCCGTCGTTGGCGCGATGGATGGTGCCGGCGTCGGTTCCGCCCGGCGAATCAAAATACTGATATTTCACTCCCGTCGCTTGGCAAGCTTTGATCTGCATGTCGAGCAATTCGGGAAAAGCGATCATCGAGCGATCGAGATAGCGGATCAAGACCCCTTCTCCCAACCGACCATATTCGTTTTTGTCTTCGTCAAAATCACGAGCCGGCGAACAATCGAGGACGATTGCTAAATCGGGCTTAATCGTCTGCGCGGCGGTCTGGGCACCCCGCAAACCGACTTCTTCTTGAACGTTGGCACCCAAATATAGATCAAATGGCAATTCTTCACCTTTGAGTTCGTCGAGAACGTCGAGAGCCAAGGCAATCCCATAGCGATTGTCAAAAGCTTTCGCCAGCAACCTCTGCCCGTTATTCAGCACACGAAATTCGCCGAGCACGACGATTGAGTCGCCAATCTTGATGCCGGCTTGTTCAGCTTCTCCTTTCGAAGCGAAACCGAAATCGAACAGCAAATCATCGATGAATTGATCTTCGCTGACATCCTGTTCTTTTTTTAAATGAGGAGGAATTGAGGCGATTGCGCCATAATACTCAGCACCGGAACGGGTTTTTAAGACGACGCGATGCGCGGCCAATGTTTCTTTACTATGCCCGCCCAATGAACTGGTTTTAATAAAACCGTTGTCTAGGATGTGAAGGGCCATGAACCCAATTTCATCCATGTGTCCGGAGAGCATGACTTTAATGGCCTGAGGATCATGGGATTTCTTAAGGGCATAGAGGCTGCCAAGATTATCGCCGATTATATCCAACCCGGCTTTTTCAAATTCGCTTTTCAGAAAGAGGCGGACTTCTTCTTCGGCGCCCGACACGCTGATTAACTGCGTGGCACGCTCGAGCAATTCTAGTTGACGATTCGTTAATTTCATCTATTTATTCCTCCTGGCGACGAGGCGGTTAATCGTCTTGCCTTCGCCGCGGAATTGCTTTTCGTACTCAGTCATCGCATCCTCGCAGTCGAGAACTTGATAGTCATTCGTGTGGCTCACGATTTCGAACGGGCTCTCTTTAAATGCCGACAATGAGTATTCATACAGCTCGTCGTTGTCACTCTTGAAATAGATATGGCCGCCTACTTTTAGTATTCGCATATATTCTAACAACTTTGCCGGAGAAGTGAGACGTCTTTTTTCGTGGCGTTTCTTGGGCCACGGATCAGAAAAATTCAAATAGATGGCTTCGAACATCTGGTCGGGAAATAACGGTATGAGCTTCGCGGCATCGTCGATTAGCAGGCGGACGTTCTTGAGCTCCTTGTCGACGATTTTTCGCGCGGCCATCGCCGCGACCATGGCCGCGACTTCGATGGCTAAAAAATGAACGCTGGGATTTCGCTCCGCCAAAGCGATGACAAAATCGCCCTTGCCGCATCCGATTTCCAAGCGGAGATGCGGATCTGTAAAAAAGTGCTTGTCGCCACTAATATCTTCCAGAGCAATATCGCGATGTTCATCGAGATATGGCTTGGCCCAAGGTTTAAAACGCGTCCTCATTTAAGATGACCGAGGGCGTGAATGGCTCGGGCAAAGATGGCCATCGCCATATAAAAATTCGTTAATTTAATATATTCATCCGCCTCATGCACATGCGTATTTTCATCGGGAAAGACCGCTCCGAACGCCACGGTATTAGGAGCCTCTTTGGCGTATGTCCCGCCCCCCATCGTCTGCGGTTTGCTCTTCTTGTCGAGGCTCTCCTCGCGATAGGCGTTCATCAACGTTTTGATTAAGGGGGATTTAGTCGGGAAGAGCAAAACGCGGCTTTGCGAATAGATCTCGCTGGTCAGACCGCTGGCTTCATCATATTTTTTGATAAATTGGCGATCATCGACGCCTTCTGGATAACGGAAGTTAACTTTCATTTCGAGAACCTTGCCATCATAGTTGATAACGCCGAGATTGTATGTCGTTGCCCCGAGGTCCTTGCTCTGAGCAAAACCTTTAAATGGTTTGCCGTCAAAGTCCGCAAATTGTGCAGTAATTTTCTCCAATATCCCATTTTGATAAAAACTGCCTAGAGCTTCCAAGGCTAATAGGCCGGAGTTGACGCCGCTTTTCGGGGTCGAGCCATGCGCCGATTTGCCGTGAAAGGTAATTGTCGAAATGCCATTGCCACGAACGATATTGGGGTGATGGCGGAGCTCCGCGAGATAATTTTCAAAGCGATCGTCGGTCTTCATCACCACGACGGTTTGATCGATGACAGAGTTGACGGCTTCACCGCCGTTAATCTTCATGATGCCCGGCAAGACGATGTTCAACTTACTCTTGAAATTGCTGATTCCTTTCTCTCCGTAGACGACGGGGAAGACAGCATCGGGAGTGAAGCCAAAAGTCGGAGATTCTCTTTTCAATTTTTCAAAATAGTACCTCAAGCAGCTGGAGCCGCGTTCTTCGTCCCCACCGACGACGAGGCGGACGCGGTAATCTTTGATTAACTCATTGTCCTTAAGGGCCTTAATCGCATAAAAGGCGGCGATCAGCGGACCTTTGTCGTCGCTTGTCCCCCGCCCGAACATCTTGCCTTTTTCGATTTCGGCGGCAAAGGGCGTATGCTTCCAATCGCTACCGACCGGAACGACATCGACGTGGGCAAAAATAGAGACTAGTTGCTCCCCTTTTCCATACGTCATCTCGGTCACGCGGTTGTCGCAATAATCGACTTCAAACCCGAATTGGCGGGCGAGGCGACCGACGTATTTCAACGCTTTTTCAACACCGGCGCCATAAGGAGTTGAGGCCGTGATCGATTTTTCATCGTACACGGAATTGATGCGGACCAGCTCTTGGAGAGCGCGTGACGCATTAGCGCGATAAGGCGTCGTCAAATCGACAAAATCGAGACTTGTTTTCATATTACTTCCTCTCTTCTTTTTCAAGTAGATGCGGGTATTTATTAGCGACGAGCAATGAGACGGTCGGAGTCGCGATGGCCGCGATTCCAGCCTCGACTAAAGCTCCGACGCCAATCAGGGTTCCCAACGCTAAACCGACCCATGTGACCGGCGACTGCAAAAAACCTTCGATTTCGACCCGGTGGATCAGCCATAGCATACTCAAAACCATAAAAGTGTGCAAAGCGGTTAAGAAAAAGGATGCAACAGCAATATAAAACCCTTTTTGATAGAACTTTGGCATTTTTTTCAATAATGAGAATAATAATCCAGCTGCAAAGCCAAAGACGACGCGCGGCAAAATCGAGATGAGCGGATTGACGAAAAGAAAGTCGATCGTGCCCGGATAGGTTGTCGCTTTAATGAGCGAAGCGACACCAAAGAAGAGACCGTACATCAAACCGCGCTTCCAGCCGAACAAAGCCGCACCGATGAGAACCGGAATATGGACGAGGGTGAAGGAGATGAGACCGATTTGAATAAAGCCCACATACGGTACGAAGGTCATGATGAGGATGATCGCTAAGAACATGGCATCAAAAATGATGCTGCGGACAAATTTATTACGCATTTTTTCGATTCTCATTGCGTTCATAAATGACGCGCAACCCATCCAGAATCAAGAATTCATCATAGATGAAATCAGTCAGTAAATCCTTGACGTAAAACGCATCTCCGCCGGTCAGGATGTGCCGCGTCTCGTAGCCTAATTCCTGTTCAAAATGAGCGATGAGGCCTTTAATTAAGCCGACCGTGCCGTAGATCGCGCCGGCATTCATCGAGTCGCGCGTGTTTTTGCCGATGACCTTTTTGGGCTGTGAGAGCGAAACGCGCGAGAGCTGGGCGGCGCGGCCGATCAAAGCTTCCACCGCCACATAGAGACCCGGGTAAAAAATCGTGCCGACAAACGCGCCTTTTTCATCGATAGCCATGATTTTGATAGCTGTCCCCAGATCGGCGATAATCAGAGGCGCACCATATTGGGCGATGCCTCCGACGGCATCCGCGACTAAGTCGCTGCCTAACTCGTTGGGGTGATCGATTAAAATGGGGAGGCCGGTTTTGAGCCCCGGCGTCAAAATGAGGGATTCGACCCCAAACGTCGAAAGAACGGCCGTTTTAATAACTTCCGTCAGATGGGGGACAACACTGGAAATGATCGCCCCATTGAATTGTGTTCTATCAAGACGACGGTACTGAACGAACGTCTCAAACGTCGCGACATACTCGTCGAGACTTTTTTTGACATCGGTGGCCGTTTTAAAAGTCGCGACAATGTGCGAGTCTTGAAAGACTCCAAAGGCAATGAGGGTATTGCCCACATCGACAGTCAAAAGCATTTCTATACCTCCGCTACAATCTTGCTAATGCAAGTATCGTGCACCGTAATTATAGTCAATAGCAACTTTGTTTAAAAGAATTTCGAATCGCTCAGCGGACGACGATGTTGACAATTCGGCCTTTGACGACGATGACTTTTACTATGTCGCGCCCTTCGATATTGCGCATGACGCCTTCGAGGTCAAAGGCTGCTTTTTTCAAACTTTCTTCACTCGCTTCAGAATCAGCTTCGAAAGTACCGCGCAGTTTGCCGTTGACGGAAACGGCCATCGTCACCGTCTTGCGAATGAGTTGATTCTCATCGCAAGTTGGCCACGGGGCGAAAGTGATCGTCTCTCGATGGCCGAGTTCAGCCCATATTTCTTCACCTAGATAGGGGGCAATGCAGGCCAGCATTTTTACAAAGCCTTCTAAATAAGGGCGATAAAGGCTCGTGGCTTTATGCGCTTCGTTGACAAAAATCATCAATTGGGCGATCGCCGTATTGAATTGGAGGCTCGCATAATCATCGGTGACTTTCTTCACCGTAAAATTGTAGATAAAGTCCAATGATCCATCGTTGGTCGGGCTGTGCTTCTTGACGAACTCCTCTTCGGTAAACAAGCGGAAGGCGCGCTCCAAGAATCTCCGCGCTCCTTCAAGGCCGTTTTCGGACCAGGGAAGCGAGGCCTCCAAAGGTCCCATGAACATCTCATAGAGGCGGAGGGTATCCGCACCGTACTTGGCGATGACATCGTCAGGGCTGACGACGTTTCCGCGCGATTTGGACATCTTTTCGTTATTGTCGCCGAGTATCATGCCTTGATGGAATAGTTTCTTAAAGGGTTCTTCGGTGTCGACGACGCCAATATCGAAGAGAAATTTATGCCAAAAACGAGCGTACAGCAAATGTAAAACAGCGTGTTCGGCTCCGCCGATATACAAATCGACAGGCAGCCAATGCGACAGCAATTCGGGGTCGCCAATCGCTTTATCGTTGTGGGGATCGATGTAGCGGAGATAATACCAGCATGAACCCGCCCACTGCGGCATCGTATTTGTTTCGCGCTTACCCTTTTGACCGTCGATCGTAACATCGAGCCAATCTTTCGCGTGGGCAAGAGGAGACTCACCCGTACCCGAAGGTTTATATTCGTTTAATTTTGGAAGGACGAGAGGCAAATCCTTTTCTTTTAAGGGCGCGATAGCGCCTCTATCGAGCAAGACGACGGGAATCGGTTCGCCCCAATA
Source organism: Bacilli bacterium (assembly GCA_041654095.1). Classification (GTDB taxonomy): domain Bacteria; phylum Bacillota_I; class Bacilli_A; order RFN20; family CAG-826; genus UBA1424. Next base: position 73,000 of record JBAZED010000001.1, on the reverse strand, counting down.
TCTCTGCCGGGAAAAAAGCCAATCCCGCAGCCGATACGAAAGTTGAAATTTGCCGCGCCCTTGCTTGCGGAGATGTCCGACGATCGCATTCGTCGCATCTTTGGAAAAAAGGCCATTGGCAAAACCGCTGTTAATGTGTTTAGCATCATCTTCCATCGCCTTCTCGGAGATATTGCCTTCGAGGACTTTAAGCATTTCTAAACCATGTTTTTTGGCAAACTCATAATCGCGCTGATCATGGGCGGGGACGGCCATAACGGCTCCCGTTCCATACGTCGCCAATACATAGTCGGCAATATAGATCGGGACGATTTTTTGATTGACGGGATTGACGGCGTAAGCACCGATGAAAACACCGGTTTTGTCTTTATTCAGCTCAGTGCGTTCCAAATCGGATTTTGATGCAATTCGCGCCAAATACTCGTCAATTTCGACGATTTTGCTTGAATCTGCAATCTTTTTGACGAGTTCATGCTCGGGGGCCAGAACGCAATATGCGCAACCAAAAAGCGTATCGGCACGCGTTGTAAAAACATCAAAAGACGCGTTTTTATCTTTGACTTCGAAAGTGATTTTGGCGCCTTCGGAGCGGCCGATCCAGTTCGTCTGCATATCGATTGTCGACTTGGGCCATTCGACATCGTTGAGCCCGGTCAACAAACGTTCGGCGTACTTGGTTATTCGCAGTAACCACTGCCGCATCGGAAGGCGGATGACAGCATATCCACCGCGTTCGCTCTTGCCATCGATAACTTCTTCGTTGGCGAGGACGGTCCCGAGTTCGGGGCAGAAATTGACGGGGATTGAATCGATATAGGCAAGATTCTTTTCGAGCAACTTAAGAAAGATCCACTGCGTCCATTTGTAATAGCTCGGATCGGTCGTATTCACTTCGCGGCTAAAATCGTAACTCAAGCCGATGGCTTTGATCTGGCGCCGAAAATTATCGATGTTGCTCTTGGTAAAGTCTTCGGGATGGCGGTTGCGCTTGATCGCATATTGTTCAGCTGGCAAGCCGAAAGCATCCCAACCGATGGGGTGTAAAACGTTAAAGCCTTGCATCCTCTTCATGCGGGCGATGACGTCGCTAGCCGTATAACCTTTGGGGTGGCCGACATGGAGACCGTCGGCACTCGGATAGGGAAACATATCCAAAACGTAGTATTTTGGTTTGCTGAAGTCGTAGACGTCGGTGGCGAAGACTTTTTCATCTTCCCATCTTTGCGCCCACTTTTTTTCGATTGTGATGTGGTCGTATTTCATTTTTTTAGACTCCTGATATCAACTTATAAAGTTTGATGTATTCTTGGGCTGACTTGCGCCATGTGCGGTCGAGTTTCATCGCGTTGCGCCGCATCGTAAGCAAAGCTTCTTTATCTTGATACAAGCCGAGAGCCTGGTCAAGACCATATTGCATTCCATAGTCATCAAAGTGCTCGAAGCCAAAGCCGTCGGCCACTTCGAGATTTGTGCCATTGTAGCCGGAGACAGTGTCTTTTAGACCGCCGGTGTAGCGAACGATTGGCAGCGTTCCATAGCGCTGGGCGATGAGCTGGCCGATGCCACATGGTTCAAAGAGCGAAGGCATTAAAAAGAAATCGCTGCCCGCATATATCAAGTGCGCCAAATCGTTCGAATAGCCGATGTAGATGCCGATATTATCGCTCATCTGCGCGCGAATCCATTCGATTTCCTGCTCTAATTCTCGCTCGCCTGAGCCCAGGATGATCAGCGAGGCGCCGCTCTCGACGAGGTGCCGAGCTTTCGCCGTGATCAGGCGAATGCCTTTCTGCCACGTTAATCGCGAGACGAGACCGAAGACCGGCTGGCCGCGATTCTCGAGGTGAAACTGTTTGAGCAGAGCTTCTTTGTTGGCCTCTTTGCCCTTCGCGACATTGACACCGTTATATCGATAGGCGATGGCCTCGTCGGTTTTGGGATTGAATTCGGCGTAATCGATGCCGTTGAGAATGCCGACAAAATCATCGCGGCGCAGCTCGAGGACGGAGTTGAGGCCGTGCTCGCTATCGCGGGCCAGCAGTTCATCGCGATGAGTGTAGGAGACGGTTGCGATTTTATCGACCGAGACGATCGCGGCTTTCAACGAGGAAACCGCATTTTCGAAGCGAACGAGACCGGAATCATACAAGTCATCGCTCAATTCGTAATAGTTATTGAGAAAATATTTGTCAAACATGCCTTTAAAGGCCGGGTTGTGAATGGTTAAAACAAACTTAAAGTTTTGGAAAAAGGGATCGTTGCGATTCTGCTGTTTGATGAGGACGGGGAGCATGCCAGGCTGCCAATCATGGAGATGGACGACATCAGCTTTAAAACCAAGGGCTTTAAAAGCGTTGCGCACCGCGATTGTAAAAAAGGCAAACCGCTCGATGTCATCGTCATAACCATAGAGATTATCGCGATGAAAATAATAATCATTTTGGATGAAATAAAAGGTGATGCCCTCGAAAAATGTGCGATATACTTTCGCGTGGTGATGGCGCCAGGACATCAGGACATCAAATTCGGAGACGAGCTGTAATTGTTCGCCGTGGAGGTGGACGACCGAGCGATAAAGGGGCATGAACAAAGCAACTTCTTCACCCGAGATGACGAGTTCTCGCGATAGGGAGTAAGTGACATCGGCTAAGCCCCCGCTTTTGACAAACGGATTAGCCTCGCTCGTGACCATGGCTATTTTCATTTAGAGCCTCTTCCCTTGTTCGATATACTTCGGGGTGCCTTTGGCGCCTTCGACGTGGGTGCCGCTCGAAATCACGGCGTATTTATCGATGACGGCGTGGCTGATGACGGCGTTCTCGCCGATGACGGTGTCAGCTAATATGATGGAGTTGCGGACGACGGCTCCCCTGCCGACTTTGACGTTGCGGGAGATGATTGAGCGCTCGACCTTTCCTTCGACGATGGCCCCGTTGGCGATGAACGAATCGCGGACGGCGGCTTTCATACCGTAGAGGGTTGGGGTCGAATCATGAGTTATCGTGTATATCGGCCAGTCTTTTTGAAAGAGGAGATGGGCGCAGCGATAATCTAAGAGTTCAAATGAATAATCGACGAAATGCTCGAGCGAATCAAATGAGCGGGCATAGCCCACATGCTCGAAAGCGTACACTTTAAACAGTTTATTGCCAAACTTCTTGATGGCGTCTTTGAAACTGTACGTCGCATTAAACTTCATAGTTTCATCCATGATGAGGGACAGAGTATCGCGGTTGATGATATAGGTATCAAGCGACACGGCAGCATCATTTTCTTGCTGCCGATTGCTTTTGAAGGAGCGGACATAACCGTTTTTGATATTGACGATATTGTGGCTTTGAAAAGCCTTGTTGGCGTTATTGACATTCTTATATAGAAGAGTGACTTTTTCGCCGCGGTTAATATGCTCTTTGAGCATGGCTTCAAAGTCGATTTTGCAGATGACATGAGCGGGTTGAATGATGATGTACTTCGCTTTTGATTCGTGCAGGACCCAGTCGTTGACTTTTAAGTTGTTGATGTCGGTGTTTTTCTTGCGATTCAAGTTGCCGCGCTCGTTGTACATGATGGTCTCGCGGCCGATCTTGGTGTTGATATTCCACGACTGCATCGACCCCATGTGTTTTAACACGCTGCGAAGGTGCGATTTGACGAGGATGCCGACTTCATCGATTCCCGAATTGGAGAAATTGGATAATGCAAAATCCATAAAGGCGAAACGGCCGAGAAAGGAGGTGGAAGCCAAACTGCGCGACGCTGTCAGCGGGCCGAGTTCGGGCGTATTATGAAGGTCTAGCAGACCTAGGACTTTACTTGCCATCGTTCTTCCTCCGGGTCGTGATCAAAACAATCTCTTCTTGCTTTTCGTTGACGATTTCGCCATGCGAGACGACAGCTTCCGGACCGACGATAGCATTAAAAACCTTCGCTCCGGCGCGAACTCTCGAACCCGGCATCAAAACCGAGTTTTTAACGACCGCGCCTTCGGCGACGACAACTTCGTTGGAGATGACACACCTTTCGACATCGCCCAAAATGACAGCACCTTGATTGATGAGGCAGTCTTTGACGTGGGCTTTGCGGCCGATATATTGCGGATGGGAGTGCGTATCTTCTGAGAAGATAGCGTTCTCGCCTTTGATCGTGTAGATGTTTTGATGCTGGGCGGAAAGGAGCAGATCCATATTCGCCTCGTGAAGGCTGGAGATCGTGCCGACATCCTTCCAGTAGCCCCTGAAGACGTAAGCGAATAATTTCATCTTCTTGGCTAGCATCGTCGGGATGATGTCCTTGCCAAAATCGTGGGATGAATCAGCGATGTGAGCGTCGCTGACGAGCATCCGGCGCAAGACCGAATACGTAAAAATATACACGCCCATCGACGCCAAATTGGAAATCGGGTTTTTGGGCTTCTCTTGGAATTTGATAATCGCGCCCTTGTCATCAGTCGCTAAGATGCCGAAGCGCGAGGCTTCTTTGGGATCGACTTCGATGACTGAAATAGTGCAGTCGGCTCCTCGCTCGATATGCTGCTTGAGCATTTCGTTATACGTCGTCGAATAGATGTGGTCACCGGATAAGATGAGCACATAATTTGGATTTATTGAATCCAAAAAATCGAGGTTGGCATAGATGGCATCAGCCGTCCCCTTATACCAGTTCAGCCCTTCTTCGGTCTGGCGGGGATGCAAGGCAGTCGTCAGCGAGCGAACTCCGTTAAGACCCCATTTTTCGCCGTTTCCGATATATGTGTCAAGAGCCACGGATTCGTATTGCGTCAAGACCCCGACCGTATCGATGCCCGAGTTCGCGCAGTTGGAGAGGGGGAAATCGATGATCCGGTATTTACCGCCATAGCTGACGGCCGGTTTGGCGATTTTCCGCGTCAAGGACTCCAGGCGCGTGCCTTTACCCCCAGCAAGAATCATCGCCACGATTCTCTTGTTCATATGATTTACCTCGCGATTATGAAATGCGACCAAAACAAAGGTCATATCTAGTCTTTTATAATATTAGCATATATATTCTTATATATGTAGACACCTTTTGATGTAAAGGCTTTCTCAGCGCAGTATATATGATAAGAATATTCTTATCAAGAACCGCACACTAAAATCATTTGCATCTACCATTAACATATGTTAAACTCAAGTTTGCGTTTTAAGAAAATGAGGTCTCAGCTATGTCAAGAGTATGTCCCGTTACAGGTAAAGGTCCGCTAAGCGGCAATAATCGTTCCCACAGCCTTCGTGCCACCCGCCGGCGCTGGAACGTCAACATGCAACCATATCAAGTCGAAATCGATGGCAAGGTCCAGACAGTTCGGATGTCGACTCGCGCTCACCGCTCCTTGATGAAGTCCGAAAAATAAATATAACGATAAAAATAAAAGTCCCATTTCATCGGGACTTTTTTGTTACCTAGAGATAAGCTAGCAACAACAATATCTGAACGCCGAAATTGATGAAGATCACGAGCCATTCGCTAAAAGCTAAGATGAAGAATTTGGGGCGGACAAGCGTGCCGGTTCCGTCCGCGCCGGGCTCTGATTTCATCTGGGCCCAGTTGCGGAGGTTAGGATTGATCATGACGAGGAGGATGGCAAAGCCCAACACCGCTTCGAGAATGGCAAAAACCAAGAATGAAATATCGGCTTGGAAAATCGAAAAATAGAGGTTGAACAAGATGATGGAAACCGCACCGGCCTCCAAGACGCTAAAGGCGAAATACGCCGTGGCGACTATCGAGTGCAAACGCACGAACTTGGCTTGGATGATGTGCATCGTCAAGAAGATGACGGCGTTGATGACAAAGATGAAGCCAATCATGACCAAATAGGAAAGATAACCGCTGAAATTGACATATTTGCCAACCATCAGCAAAGCTGGAGTAAGCGAAAAAGCGACGTATAGGTAGAGGAAAAAGCGATAGAAGAGAATCAATTTCCCCTGGTTGTGATAGGAGAGTTCGTACGGAAACATATTCAAAACAGAGAATTTTGCCTTAAAGGTCTCTCGATAGTTGGACAGACCGAAAATCAGCATTCCCAAAAAAGATGTTGAGAGGATGACGATTGAAGCAATCCACAGTGCCATATCAGCGGAGCTTGGCGAGCCTTTCTTGAAAATCCGCATGGCCGAATAAATACGTTCCAGCGACGAGAATATCGGCGCCGGCGCGACGCGCCCAAGGTCCGGTCACATCGTTGATGCCACCATCGACCTCGATGAGGACATCGAGTTGATTCTTATCGATATAGTGCCGCAAAAATTTGATTTTTCGCAGCGCGCTCTTCATAAAGGCTTGACCGCCTTTGCCGGGTTCGACCGACATGATCAAGACGAGGTCGATGTCTTTTAAAAAGGGAACCAAAGTTTTTGCCTTCGTCGCCGGTTTTATCGAGATGCCAATTTTCGTGCCGGCATCCCGCAGAGCTTTGATGGTCTTGCCCATGCAGACAAAGCACGAGAAAGCCTCGAGGTGAAACGTGACGATATCGGCGCCGGCTTTTGCATATTCGAGAGCCTGGTTGTCGGGATCGGCGATCATGATGTGCACATCATTAATCATCGCATGTGTCTTGCTGATTTTCCGCAGATCATCGAGGCCGAAGGAAATGTTGGTGACGAACTTGCCGTCCATCACATCGAAGTGGAGATATTCCGCTCCCGCGTTTTGGGCGAGCGCTATCTCTTCGCTCAATCTATTCTTATCAGCGGCTAAAAGGCTGGGAGCCACAAAATTCTTCATTTTTGAAACCTCCTATTTTTATATTGTAGTTCATCGAGGAGCTTTTGATAAATCAAATACGCTTCTTCGCTGATGGTTCCAGCGGTCACGAGGCGCTTGACTTCGCAGCCTTTTTCACCGATGTGCATGCAGTCGCGAAAAAAGCATTTGCCGACCGCCTGCGCAAAACCAGGAAAAAAGACGGATAAGTCTTCCTTGTACAAGGGAAGTTCTAAAGAGGAAAATCCAGGCGAATCGACGATAAAACCATTGGAATAGGGCAAAAAAATCACTTCTTTGGTCTTGTGCTTGCCCCGACCTAGAGCCTCGGAATACTCGCCGATGGCCCGCTTAAAATTCGCATCGAGCAAATTGATTAAGGAGGACTTGCCGACTCCGGTTTGGCCGATGGCTAAAGTGATGCGGTTCGCTAATTTACTCCGCAGCTCGCCGAGTCCAACCTGCGTTTTCTTCGAGTACAAAATTACTTCAAAACCAATTTTCGCCAACTGCGATTGAAAGGTTTCCAATTCCGCCAGATTGCTCAGGCGGTCAATTTTGCTGATGACGACAAAGGGCCGAATATCATACATCAAACCATAAGCGAGGGTCTTGTAGATGAGAAGGGGCGAAAAGTCTGGTTCGACCGCCGATGACATCGCCATGATCTGCGATATGTTCGCCACTCGCGGACGCGGGAGTTGGTTAAGGCGCGGATGAATCTTTTCAACCGTTGAAGACTCGGGTTCAAAATCGACGAGATCACCGGGTAAGACCTCGCCGCTTTTATAGCGAATTGTACCTCGAGGGGAGACATTATAAAAATGCTGTTCATGGCAAACGGTGAACTTGCCGCCATAGGCTGAGACGATGATTCCCTGTTTCATTTAAAGCCGAAGATCCGCGAGAGAAAACTTCTCTTTTCTTTGAAGTTGTTGCGGTTTTTCATAATATGTTCGATTTCGTCGTACATCTCCTGAGCGCTCTGATAGCGATCGAGGGGATTTTTGCGACAGGCTTTGATGATGATTTTCTCAACTTCGCGAGAGATTGAAGAATCGATTTTCGAAGGGTTGGGGAAGGGTCGTTTGATGTGGGCGACAGCGACGTCGACCGGGAGGACTTCATCATAGGGGACTCGGCCCGTCACCAATTCAAAAAACGTGATGCCCAAGGCATAGATATCGCTCAGAGGTGACGGCTTCTTACCTTGACATATTTCGGGAGCTAAATAATGGACGCTGCCGAGGATGTGCTCATCGGGATTGGCTTGGCTCATCTCCTCGTTTGTCGCAATGCCGAAGTCTCCGAGTTTAATCGTCCCATCGGCCATGTAGTAGACGTTATGTGGTTTAATATCGCGATGGATCACCCCGTGGTTGTGGATGTAGATGACGGCGCTGATGATCTGGAGCATAATCTCACAGGCTTCGTAAGGGGACAGTTTGGTCAAAAACAGTAATTTCTCGTGGAGGGTTTGCCCTTTGACGTATTCATTGGCCATATATGGACGGCCATTTACTTCGCCATTATTGTAGACTTTGATGATGTTGGGATGGTGCAAGCTCGCCACCGCCGCCACTTCGTGTTTAAAGCGGCGAATATTCTCGAAATCGCCCATCAGTTCTTCTTTCATAATCTTGATGGCGACGACTCGTTTGGCGATGACATCGGTCGCCTCATAGACTTCGGACATTCCACCCGCGCCGAGCCGGCTCGTAATCCGGTAGCGATCATCAATTTTATCGCCGATTTTAATCATTGCTGATGACCTCCCAATAAGCGACGGCGATATTGTCGGATCCGCCGTTCGAATTCGCGACTTTGATCAGCGTTTCGACTTTTTGTTCAGGCCGCTCTTCGGTCGACAAAATCGCATGGATCTCTTTTTCGCTGATGTTGTTATATAAACCGTCGCTGCAAAGCAAAATCGAAAAACCGGCATATGGTCCCGAGACGATGTCGAGCGTCAGCGATGGGTAAATTCCCAAGGCGTTCATCAAGACGTGGCGCTTCGGATGGGTTTTGATTTCTTCCTGGCTGATTTTACCGGTTCGATATAAGTAATCGACATAGGTTTGATCTTCAGTCAGCCTATCCAAGTTCTCATGGCGGAGGGCATAAGCTCGCGAATCGCCGATGTTGGCGATGATGATGTGCTGTTCGATGATCAGGGCCGCGACTAAAGTCGTGCCCATATCTTTATAAGCTTCATTGACGTAAGCGGCATTATAAATTTCGGTATTGGCGTGGCGAATTTGGCGGGACAGCCACTGCTTGGCGAAAAAAGCGTTTCGAAACTTCGGCTTGGCTTTGAAGGCCTCGCCGATGATTGAGATGGCGGTCTGCGAGGCGTAATCGCCTTTGTTGTGCCCGCCCATGCCGTCGCAAACCAACAAAAGAACATCACCTTCGGAATTAGTTAAAACAAGGGCTTGGTCCTCGTTTGAAACGCGGACGCGACCGATGTCGATTCGATGGGCGAAACGACCCTTGAATCTCATTGTCTCTCCTTGGCGCGAAGCTGTCCGCAAGCGGCGTCGATATCCGCCCCGAATTCTTTGCGAACCGTCGAGGTGATCGCCCGCTTTGTCAGCTGATTCTGAAAGGCTTTGACGGCTAGATCATCACTGCGGCGATAACCTTTTTCATCGATGGCGTTATAGGGGATGAGATTGACATAGGCTTCGATCCCGCGGATTAAATCCGACAGTTCATCGGCGTGAGCGACGGCATCGTTGAAACCTTCGAGCAAGATGTATTCGAAAGTGACGCGACGACCCGTTTTAAATACATAGTATTTCACAGCTTCAATTAATTGCTCCAAGGGGTAAGCTTGGTTAATTTTCATCAATTTGCTGCGCAGCTCATCGTTGGGGGCATGGAGCGATATCGCCAAATTCACCTGCATGCCTTCATCGGCGTATTGGTAGATGCGCGGGACGATGCCGCATGTCGAAACGGTGATGCGCCGCGCGCCAATCGCGAAAGCCTTAGGGTGATTGGCGATACGGACGAAATCCATGACGTTGTCGTAATTGTCAAACGGTTCGCCGGTTCCCATAACGACGATGTGAGTCACCACTTCGCCCCGACCTTCCTCTTCGAGCAATTTATTCATTACCAGGATCTGGCCGACCATCTCATCAACTTCGAGATTTCTCTGCTTGCGAAGGAGGCCGGAAGCGCAGAACGAACAACCCATATTGCACCCGACTTGGCTCGAGACGCAAAGCGCATTTCCGTAGTTGTATCGGAGCAAGGCAGTCTCGATCTTGCTGCCATCTCTAAGTTCTAAGAGGAGCTTGATCGTCCCATCTTGCGATTTTTGGAATTTATAAATCTTCGGGATTTCGAAATAGTACTCCTGTTTTAATACCTCGCGAAAAGAGAGCGACACATCGCTCATCTCATCAAACGAAGTTGCGCGCTTTTCGTAGATCCAACTAAAAAGTTGCGTGGCGCGATAGGCTTTTTGGCCTTTGGCCACCATGGCGACCGTCAATTTTTCGTGGCTGACGCCATAGATGTTATTCACTCGGCTCAGCCTCGACTTTTCGTTTCATGATCGCATAATAAAGAGCTGTGTCGAGGGGGTCGAAAGGAAATCTCTGCTTTTCTTCTATCAAGGTGAAGTCGCGGTGTTTATCTAAAAATTCCATGGCGAGAGAGCGGCCTTCTTTGCGATTGATGGTCGAGACCATATACACCAAGAGACCATCTTCTCCGACATACGTCGAACAGTTCTCTAAAATATCCTTTTGCTTGGCGACCAACTCATCGATGCTCTCGCGCTTAAAATGCAACAAGTAATCCGGCAGAGACCGAATCAAATCGAAATTGGAGCTTTGGGGATGGGCGATGACCAAATCTTGCGGGCGCGAAATCGCCGCTTGCATCGCGCTTGGCTGAGCCCCAAAAAAATTGACATTGGTCAGCTGGTTGTAGCGGATGTTTTTGGAGATCTCGAGCCGCTCTTCTTGATTGGGAACGCCGAGGTTGAGCCCGATTTTCCTATGGAATTTCAACAAGAATTCGCGAACGACCGAATTATCTTCGGAAGAGTAAAGGAGGGCTTCCGTGACGTTATCCGCACATACTTTATCAAGTAATTCCTTGACGCCCATCTTCAAGAAAAAAACATCAAAACTTTGGAAAAAAACATTTTTTCTGATCGGCGCTTTCCCTTGATAAATAACCATATCGGCGATGGGCGCTTCGCGGAATTCGGGATTGTCATCAAGCACTTCCTTGGCGGTTGTCGCTAGGGTATTGACGCGACAGCTTAGAAGCTGGGGCTTATTGTTTTTCTTAAGGAGCTTATAGGTGATGCCGCGCCCGAAATGCTTCTGCCACATCTTGACGAGCCATTCTGGGGTATTGAAGCGAAGGGACAAGTACTCGAGAGATTCGGATGGAATCGATTCCGGAATCAGTTCCCGCGGCGAGTCTTGATAGGTCAACAGTTTTTCGACGGCCGAAACTTGATCTTCGGCAAAAAAGCCGCGCACATAGGCGACGACTTCATCTTCGGGGAGGTGCTTTAAGAAGAGATGATTGGCCAAGGCGGCAAATAACAAGCACTTCTGCTCGTCGCTATAGGCGCCACCGAGATCGTGGATGATGCGCTCAAAAAGCAGGTGGTGCCTCAGCTCGCAACCGACGATTGCCGACACTGTGCTGGCGTGCTCTTTATCTTCGACTCGATCTTTAAAAGTCGTCCGGAGCGCATTCTGAAATTCGACCCCCTGGTAGAGGATCTGATTAAGGACGGACTGGACGATTTCGAGTGCTTTCATATTTGGGCCTCAATACATAGTATAGTAATTGAATAATTGCATTACTACCATAAAAAACGACAAAATGTCGTTAGAAAGCAGACCGTTTATTTGATTTTTTCTTCGATGCCTTCAAAGATGTTGCCTTCGTAGATATCGTCTTCCTCATCCTCGCCGTGCTCGTCAACTTCGATGGCGTTTTGTTCGGTGATAAAGGGCGGGTAATCTTTATTCAACGATTCGTGACGGTTCTTTTTGTCATAGTAGAAAAATTCGACAGCCACATTAATCGTCAGATGCTTAAGCGTTTTAAAAAGGTAGTCGGCGACTTTGCTTTCGAGGGTTTCAAATTGTCGCGGGGCGTAAATGCGGATGAGCGTATTCCACGACGTTTGATCGACCCCTGCATGGTAATAAAAGCAGTTCGGGGCATAGAAGTTGATATCGGCCGTCGAGATTTCAAAGAGATCGGCGAGGTTTTTGGTATTGTCGAGCGAGTAAGTCCCGACGGCGTATTGGTCGAGGCCGAGGATGGAAATTGTAATCATGTTGGCGTTCCTTTGCTATGTGAAATATTATAACACCACTTAAACTTTTTAATTAAAAGTTATAAGGATCGACATTTATCGCCACGTTAATCTGGGCCTTGCTCTGCAGGGCGACGAGCAGTTTAGCCAGGTGATTTTTGATCGCGACTTCGCCTTTATACTTGATCAGCAAAACGCGGTGATGCACATCTTTTTCCAAATGGATGTATGGAGCGGCAGGTCCTAGAATCGTCACATCTTCATAATTCTGTTTGGCGATATCCTCGGCAATCGCATGAATTGTATCGATGGCCAAGGCTTCGTTCTTCGATGAGATTTGCACGCTGGTCAAAAAAGTGTATGGAGGATACTGCTGAGCTTTTCGCGCCAACATTTCTTTTTTAAAGAACGTTTCATAATCCTGACCGGCCGCCAAGCGAATGGCGTAATGGTTGGGGTTGTAGGTTTGAATGACCGCTTCCCCGCTCTTTGCGGCCCGCCCGCTTCGGCCCACCGCTTGCGTAATCAATTCGAAGGCCCGCTCGCTGCTTCGAAACGAAGGGAGGGAGAGGCCGATATCGGCTAAGACGATGCCGACTAACGTGACATCGGGAAAATCGTGCCCTTTGGCGATCATTTGCGTCCCGACCAAAATGTCAGCTTCCCGGTTTCGAAACGCCTCGAGAGTCTTAGCGATTGTATTGCGAACGCGACCGACGTCGCTATCTAGGCGCAGGGTCCGGGCTTCCGGGAAGAGCTTGGCTAGTTCATCGATAATCCGCTCGGTCCCAAAACCGCTCTTGGAAAAAAAGGTACCACCGCACTCCGGACATATTTTCGGAGCGAATTCGACATGGTTGCAGTGATGGCATTTGAGCATCTCGTCCTGCCGGTGGTAAGTCAGGGTGATGCCGCAGTCCGGACACTTGAAGATGTGGCCGCAGGAACGGCACGTCACATAGCCGCTAAAACCGCGGCGGTTGATGAGCAAGACGATTTGCTCTCGTTTAGCGAGGCGATCGCGTATTTTATCGATGAGAACTTCCGAAAACAAAACCGATTGCCGCGTCAAACTCCGGGGATTAGACAGGTCGATAATCGCCACTTTGGGGAGCACTTGCTCGTTGATGCGATGGGGAAGTTCGGCGTAATGATAAACGCCTTTAAGAGCTCTCGCCTTGCTTTCAAGCGATGGCGTTGCGCTGCCCAAGACGACTTTAGCATGGTGATATTCGGACCGCATGATCGCGATTTCACGAGCGTGGTAGAAGGGAATGACATCCTGCTTATATGATTCGACGTGCTCTTCATCGAGGACGAAGAGGCCGATGTTGTCAAGCGGGGCGAAAATCGCGCTGCGCGCCCCGACGACGATTCGGCATTCGCCTTTGGCGATGCGGCGGTATTCATCGTATTTCTCCGCTTCGGTCAACTCGCTGTGCAAGATGGCGACATCGCCCTTAAAGCGCCGCTGGAAATATTCGACCATGATCGGCGTCAAAGCGATTTCAGGAACGAGCATCAAGACGTTGCGACCGGCCTCGATCACGGCCTCGGAAAGGGCGAGATAGACCTCCGTTTTGCCGCTTCCCGTCACGCCTTGCAAGAGGCTGACGCTTTTGTCAGTATTAAGAATGCTTTGGATCGCCATTTTTTGCTCGTCGTTTAATATTTTGATCGTCTCTTTTTGGTATTCGGGGATTTCGAGGCGAAAGCGTTCGACTTCGACTATCTTGAAATGGTTTGTATGAATTAGTTTATCGACAATGCTCGGTGAACCGGCATCTCTTTTCAGTATTTTGCCATTGTTCCTAACGAGTCGGAGCAGATCGATTTGGCGAGGTGTCAAACCTTCTTCACCCTCATCGATGACGACGAGGTATTTATCATAATATACTTTGGGTCCTTTTAAAGAGGAGAGACGAGGTTTTAAGGATTTGGGGAGCATCGTCTGTAGGACGCTGATTTTCGAGACGAGATAGTGGTCGCAAATCCGATCGACGAGCTCCATCAATTCCCGATTGAGCAATTCCTCGTCATCGATGACATCGAGAATCTCGGATACGTCGAAACCTTTTTCGCGCTCATACTCCGCTAGCGATAGCGATGATTCTTCGACCTTGACGACGTATCCAACAAGTTGGCGGTTGTTGAAATTGATTAAGACGCGAAAGCCGATCCGCACTTCTTTGATTCCGAAATAAACATAAGAAAAAGGGCGATTAAGCGCGTTAATTCGATGTTCGATAAGTACTTCTAAAATACGCATGATCGGCCTTGCATTTACTTGATTAATTTAGCTTCGAGTTTGTTTCTGATAATTTCTCTGATTTCCTTGCCGGCTCGCTCTGGTCGGTCATTCAAAACAACATACTCATAATGATATTTAAGGTGCATTTCCTTGCGCGCTTTCGCCAAGCGCTTCTGTATGATGTCTTCGGGTTCGGTTGAACGATGGCGAATTCTCTTCTCCAAATCTTCAAAGCTCGGCGGAATGACAAAAATAGAGACGACGTTGCTGCCCTTGCAGCGGCTCAAGACTTGCTTGGTGCCTTCAACTTCGATCTCTAATACGACATTTTTGCCCTGTTGGCGAAGCTCGTCGACATAATGTTTGGGCGTCCCGTAGCGATTGCCGACAAATTCCGCCCACTCCAAGAAATTATCTGCTTTGATGTTGCGTTCAAATTCTTCTTTCGAAACGAAAAAGTAATCGGCGCCTTCTTCCTCGTTCTCGCGCTTTGTCCGCGTCGTCATCGAGACGCTATAGGCAAGGTTTAAACTATCATCGGCCATAACTTGCCGGCGAATCGTACCCTTACCGACACCGCTGGGGCCGGAAATGATGATGAGCAAACCTTCTTTGAGAGTGTCGTTTTCCATAATAAGTAAACTAATTATATGTGATGATATAACGTAAATCAATTCTAATTATGGTATAATTACGATATGAGAATTAGCGTTAAGGATTTTTCCTATGTCGTCGATAAAATCGCCCAGGAGGCGGTTGGCAAACGCATTCGCAAGCTCGTCTTTTACTCGAGCCGCATTTTCTACTTACAAATCTCATCGGGCCGTAAGCGCTTCTTAGCAATAAATCTCGATAATGCCAATCCAACCTCATTTATCAGCGACCTCACCAGCATGTCGCCGACGCTGATCAACCCGCTGTATATCTTTCTAAAGAAAGAATTGAATAATGCCCTCATCAAAAAGGTGCTGCAAATCAATAATGATCGGATTTTATGCTTGGAACTCGAAATCACCACAAGCGCGTATAAAACCGTTATTCGCCACCTCTATGTGGAGCTCATCGCCGCTCATCCAAATCTCATTCTCGCGGATGAAGACGACAGGATTTTGAACGCCTTTCGCAAAAATACCATCGATGCTCCGCGCATCGTGGCTCGCGATTTTAAATACACGCCCCCGCAAAACGCTCCCCGCGCCAAAAAGAGCGACGATGTTCCCTTTGACTACGCGAAGTTTATAATCTACGAATTGAGCCGTCTCAATCAGTCGTCAATGACGCGCAATCAAGAGAAGTTCATCAAAATCTATCGCTTTATCAACACGCGTATCAAGACGGCTTCGCGCAAAATCGACAATATCAAGGCCGATGTCGCCAAAGCTCGCGAACAGCTGATTAACAAAGACTATGGGGACGCCATCTTGTCGCTGACGATCGATAAGAAATGGCACACCGACAAAATCGAAGTCGAAGGGGCGATCATCCCCCTCAACAATCAGCGAACGCTCGCCGAAAACGCTCAGGCTTTCTATAGAATTTATAAGAAAGCCAAAAACACCATCGCCATTAGCGATAAACTCATCGAAACTGCAGAAAAAGAATTGAACGAGAGCCTTTTTATCAAAGATTTTCTATCGTCTTCAACTGAAGAGGAAATCGAGAGATTTGTAGCGCAAAACGCCTTGATGACCGCCAAGGATAAAATTCGCCTTCCCATCACCAAAAAATACGCCCCTTATCATCTCGAGAGCGGCGGAACGACTTTCTATTTCGGCAAGACCGCCGATCAAAATGACTATCTCTCGTTCGTCTACGCTTCTCGCCAGCACATCTGGTTTCACCTCCTCAATCAACCGGGTGCCCACATCATCATTAAAAAACCCGCCCCGTCAACCGAGGATTTAATTGTCGCGGCCGAAATCGCCCTGCTCTGCTCGAAGCTCGATCGCGGCGAAGTCATGTACGCCGCCAAAAAAGATATTTCGAGGGGCGACGCCAAAGGCGAAGCTCGCGTCAAGAAATGCGAGACGGTCTATGTCTCATTCGTCCGCCCCTCGACCGCCGACCTCTTCAATATCGCGACGAGGCTCGAGGTTAAATAGTGCCAACCGTCAACGAGATTAAAAATATCTACCATGTCATAGCCGGTGCCGAGGCTAAAAAAATAGAGCCCTTGAAAGCCGGCTTTTCGAACTATTCTTACCTCATTAACCAACATTACGTCTTGCGGCTTAAGAAGGCCACAGAAGATCGTTTTTATGACGCGCAAAAAGAAGATCGAGTCATCCGCGCCATCGCGCCTTTAAAAATCTCGGAAAGCGTCGCCTTTTTTAATGAAAAAGATGGCACCAAATTATCTCTATACCTCCACCGCACTCAGAAGATGATTGGCGATCCAGCCCCCGAGCAACTTTCCCTCGTCGCCAAGGCGCTCCGCAAGTTGCACCGCGCCAAAATAAGAATGGGTTTTTCTTTTGATTTATTCGAGCGCTTCAAATACTATCGCTCGCAGTGCGCGGATTTTGTCGATACGCATTATGAGCGCAAAACCATCGCTTCCGTCGAGCGTTTCTACAACGAGGAACCTTTCGTCCTCTGCCACAACGACGTCGTGAACGGCAATCTTCTCTTTCGCAAAAGAAAGCTCTTTCTAATCGATTTTGAATATGCCGCCGACAACAACCCCCTCTTTGATCTCGCCAGTTTTTTGAGCGAGAATGACATCGAAGACGAGAGGGTGCGCCGCTCCTTTCTAAAATCGTATTTTAATAAGCGCTGCGACGAGAAAACATATCGCCGAGTTCAGCGCTTCATCGCCTTTCAAGATATTTTGTGGTACTACTGGTCGCAGATGCACTACATCCGCACCAAGCAACAGGTCTATAAGCGCATCGCCCACCACAAGTGGGAGGCCATCATCAAAAACGCCTCATCAAAATGACGAGGCGTTTTAATTAATGCCCGAGGTTAATAGGCAAACGGGGCGTATTCGACGAATTTGTCTTCGTAAGCTTTCAAACTTTTGGCGATGACTTCGCGGGCGTACTTGGCGCCTTTCATCTCGTTGACGATTGTCTTTTTGTTTTCGAGTTGTTTGTAAACGCGAAAAAAGTGGCGTATTTCGTCGGTGATATGCGGAGGTAGTTCGCGAACTTCCTTATAGATATTATAGATAGGGTCATTTTTGCAGACCGCGATGATTTTCTCATCGAGAAGGCCACCATCGATCATCTCTAAAACGCCGATTGGATAGCAATCGACGAGGGCGAGGGGGACGATTGATTCCGAGGAGAGGACGAGGACATCGAGAGGGTCGAGATCTTCAGCGTAAGTCAGGGGGATGAAGCCATAATTTTGCGGATAGTGCGTCGAGGTATATAAAATGCGATCGAGGATTAAAGTGCCCGTCTGCTTTTCTAATTCGTACTTATTTTTACTGCCTTTTGATATCTCGATACAAGCCAAGAATTGCTCGGGTTTAATCCGCTCTTTCGGCGCCATGTGCCATACATTCATAATTGTTCCTCGCTCAATAGAAGTATTATATCCATCTGCGAAAAATAATAACAAGGAAAAGAAGAGTGATGTCCATGCCTGATTTCTCATCGATCAGTATCTATTTTTTCACAATATTCGGGTGCTATACTTAGTGATATGAGAAAGCGCACGTTCGCCTTTTTATTGATATTGACCTTGCTTCTATCATCATGCGGCGATGGCGAAGACAATCGCTTTCGCATCGCACAAAATGGCGATTTGTCCGATGTCGCCGAGCCGGCGATCGGAACGGAAATCGATGCTTATGTCCGCCCGATCGGCAGCGAATTGGCGATCGCTTTAATCGCGAGTTACGAACCATTTATTTTCTATGTCGGCTCGAAAACATGTTCGGCTTGCTTGGCTTTTAGACCCAATGTCCTCCGCTACATCTATGAGACGAAAGCGCTCGTTTACTATCTGAACATCGATGTTCCTGAAGGGGCTGCCGATTATCGCGATATCGCCACCGCCTATCCGCAGATCTTCAAAGCTATTCGCGGGGTCCCTTGCTTGATGGTCATCAAAGATGAAAACACTTTTTTTCAAGGGGAGAACAGCAAGATGACCGCTTCCACTTATTCTCCTTTTTTGACGATGATGACCGCCGAAGTCAGGGTCACGAAGATGAAGTCGATTGCGACTTATGCCACCGTGGAAAGCGAACGGCAGACAAACGAGCGCAATCTCTTCTTCTTCTTCAATCGATATCACGCTAAATCTCGCGCTATCTATGCGACGAAAATCCTGCCGGCCGCCGAAGAGAGCGACAATTCGCTATCGGTGGTCGATGTCAGCGAATTCGACGCCGAAGAATTAGCGCAGCTGCAATCAAATTATTCGCTCAGCACCGAGGTAGGACCTGTCGCTCAATATTATGAAAATGGCCTCCTGGTCGATCCTCATCTCTTTGGAATCGACGAAAGATCAGACGCCGCTTTTCTCGATGCTTATTTATAATAAAAAAACCGGAATAACCCGGTTAATATTTACTGAACTTTGACTCTTTTTAAGACGGCTGATTTATACATGCCGTTTTCAAATTTGATGTCGATGGAGCCTTGAATAAGGGGCAAGCAATAAAGCCGGAATGAATGATCCATGTGGCTCGGTCCCGCCATCATCGATTGCGGGACGACGCGTTCCGCGTTCGCGATTTTAGCAATGTCTTCGGGAACGTATTTGACGAGATATGGTTCGTCGCTCACGCGCTTGATGCACACCATTTCGCCGCTGTGCCCTTTGAGGGCGAGTTGAACGGCGAGCGAACCGCAGGCAATCGCTTCTTCCTGATCGACTTTACTGACGAGCAAAGGATCAGCCCTTTGCGGCAGTGATAGCTCAATCGAACGAGTCGGGAGATCGAGGCGGACTTCGACCATGTCGGCTAACTCGTCGCCGACACCACCGAGCTGGACGTGATTAAAAGCGTCGATGCGAGCCTTTGTCATGTCGCGCTCGAAAGAAATACCTTCAGAAATAATGACGATGGCGTTGCCTTTTTCATCGAAAATCCTTCTGACATCGCGCAAAAAATCATCGACGCTAAACGGGTTTTCCGGAAGGTAGATCAAATCGGGTCTCGTCTCTTCGGGCAGCAGATCGACTGAAGCCGTCAACCATCCGGCATTCCGGCCCATGACTTCGATAATATAAACTTTGCCGCGCTTATAGACGCGAGCGTCCACGCAAATTGACTTGACGGTATTGACGACGTGTTTGGCGGCGCTGGCAAATCCGAGTGAATGATCGGTTAACGCCAAATCATTATCAACGGTTTTCGGCACGCCCATAACCTTGCAGTCATACCCGATTTCCTTGCAAAGCAAAGATAACTTGTGGCAAGTGTCCATCGAATCGTTGCCGCCGTTAACGAAGACGTAACCGATATTGTGCTTTTTTAGAGTCTCGATGATGCTGAGATATTGCTTGTCGTGCAAATCTTTCGGAAGTTTATAGCGCGTCGAACCGAGAGCGGCCCCCGGCGTCTGCTTCAAGAGTTCGATGGTCTCAGCATCTTCTTGTCCGAGATCGATCAAGTCATCGACAATGAGGCCTTCGACGCCGTAGAGCGAGCCGTAGATATTATCGATTTGATCAGCGTGTTTCTTGGCTTCGGTAATCGCCCCGTAAAGAGAGGTATTGATGACCGCTGTCGGACCGCCACTTTGAATATACACCATAGCTTTGTTCATGAAAGGATACTCCTTTTATTCGGTTGCGACTTGCATATCTTTAGATTTTCAGAGGACGATTGGGCGAGCGCATAATCACGACCCGCCGAACCACGCCAAGCGACATTAATTAAAAGATGCATTTCGGCCAATATCTTTTATAATTCTAAGGAATTATGAAAATAATGTAAAGAAAGCATATCAACCCAACTCTGCGGTCATCAAGCGCTGTTATCGAATCAAATTATCGATAGAAGCTATGCTTCTTTTTTTAGCTTTTTTCGCAATATGATATGAAAATGAGCCATAAACCGCTAAAATGAAAGCGGTTGCATGTCGTCGCGCAATCTTGTATTATTCTTCTACACGCCCATGAGGGGGAACACCAATGGCATTTACACTTAAGTATCAAGGCCTCGAAAAAAGCTTCGAAAAGAAAGTCGCCTTGCTCGATTTAGTTGAAGATCCTAACAAGGAATTAGTCTGTGCTAAAGTCAACAATCGTATTCGAGAATTGACGTATGAGGTTTACTATGACGCCGATGTTGAGTTCCTCACCGTCAAAGATACCGATGCCATCAACACCTATGAGACTTCACTGCGCTATCTTGTCGCGATGGCTTTTAATCGCGCCTATCCTGAGCTCAACATCCGCTTTAGCTATAATGTTTCACGTTCAATCTTTGTCCAAATTCTCAACGACTCACGCCATAGCGATATGTCGATGCTCGGCAAAATTAGCGATGAGATGGTGAGGATTGTCGAAGCCAATTATCCATTGAAGCGCATGATCGTCACCAAAGAAGAAGCGCGCCAAATCTACATCGAAAAATCTTTAAACGATAAACTTGAACTCTTGAAATACCGTCCTGAAAAGACTGTCCACCTCTACGATTGCGATGGTTATTTAAATTATATGTACGGTCGGATGGTGCCATCGACGGGTTATTTAAAGAAATATAAGTTAAGGCTCTATTCTCCTGGCATCATCGTCCAATATCCACGCGCCGAAGCGGGCGGTGAAATTCCGAAGTTCGAAGATGCTCCGACTTTTGGCAAAACTCTAAAAGCTTCCCACGCCTGGGGCAAAATCGCCGGCGCCGATTCCGTCTCCGGCATCAACGAGCACATTAAAAAAGACGGCGTCGTCGATTTCGTCAATATGTGCGAGACGAGGCACAACCGCATGCTGACCGAACTCGGCAGTATGATTGAGAGCGATATCGACACCATTCGCCTGATCTGCATCGCCGGGCCATCGTCGAGCGGGAAAACAACTTTTTCCAACCGCTTAAGAGTTGAACTCCTTTCACGTGGCATCAAGCCGATTCGCTTGAGCATCGATGATTACTACTTACCAAAAAACGAAGTGCCGAAAGATGAAAACGGCGAACCCGATCTCGAGTCGATCAACGCGCTCGACATCGAACTATTCAACCAGAATATGCTCGACCTCATCAGCGGCAAAGAAGTTCAGCTCCCGCGCTTCGATTTCAAAATCGGAAAGCGCGTTCCGGGCCGCAAGCTCAAAGTTGCTCAAGACCAGCCGATCATCATCGAAGGCATCCACGCTCTCAACGATTTATTGACGATCAACATCCCCAAGCACCAGAAATTCAAAATCTACATCTCTCCGCAAGCCCAGATCAACTTCGACAATCATAACCCGATGTCGCTCACTGACTTGCGATTGCTCCGCCGCATCGTCCGCGATAATAAATACCGCAACGCTTCGGCCGAAGAGACGATCAGCATGTGGCCCAGTGTCCGCAAAGGTGAATTCACGTGGATTTACAACACGCAGGAAGGTGCTGATTTCGTCTTTAATTCGCTGCTTAGTTACGAGTTGTCAGTTATGAAGAAATACGCGATGCCGCTTTTGAGCAACATCGATTCGAACTCGATTTATTTCCCGGTGGCCGAGCGCTTGATTCGCATGCTGAAATATTTCGATGACATGCCTGATGAGTGGGTGCCCAACAATTCCTTGCTCCGCGAATTCATCGGCGGATCGTGCTACGCTAACGTCGATATTTAAATCGATCCTCAGTATTTTAAAAGGCTCGCTATGAGCCTTTTTTCTTTGCTTGATTTGCGAATTCGCGAATGATGTTCTGCTCGCGGAGATGGAGGCTCACAAGCTGCGAATAATAGATTTGACGCATGATTAAAAAGCGCTTCTTTTCATCCTCGCTAATCGTCTTTAAATAGATCGTTGAAAAAATCTTCTCGAGTCGAAAGAAGGATTCGTAGACATTAGCCAAAGTCAGGTGCATGAAATAATCGCGGCGCGAATAGATGAGGAGAGGCGAGCTGTGGGCGATCTCACTCGACATTTCGTAAAGCGGCGAGTATTGTTTGAGGCCGGCCAGTTTTTCGACGCCATCGCGGAAGTTTAGTTTGAGCGGTTCTTCTTTGTCGATATCGGGTATCGCCAGCAGCCAGCCGTATTCGATAAAGCGCTTCATATCTTTGCTCTTCAGATCAAAACTGCGCATTTCTTCCTTAATTTTAACGAAAATCTCATCAGTTTTCTCTTTGCTGAAGACGACGCCGCGAAAGGCCATCGCGTAATTCATATGCGTCAGATAGCGATCGATTAATGGCTTTCCGTATTCGCTTAAAAGGAGGAGGATGCACTCGGCTTCATGGAGCGTCCGCCACGTCGAAAAGGCCTCGGTTTCAAAACCGGAGACGAGCAGATCGCTGATGGCCCGCGCCATCGAAAAACCTTTGGACATGATATCGATGATCAACGTCTCATTGGGCTGGTTGCGGTTGAAGCGCGATAAGACGCCGAGGACGAAATTGAGATAGGTGTTGAGAGTTGAAATATTCGGAGAAAACCTCGTGAGAACGGTCTTCGATTTGAATGACAAGTGCTCGTTCGTGTAGTATTTGTCAAGCGCGACGCTGACGAGCGTCTGCATGTATTTTTCATCATGTAATAAACTGTCTAAATCAATGTCGGGATGGGAGTCTAAAAAATAGCCATGTTCATTGACGAGATACAGTATTAAAGAAACGGGGTTGATTGGAACGACGCGGCCTAAGACGTTGGCCGCGTCGATGCTTTTGGCGCCGGCTATGGCGTTTTGATAAGCTTCATATAGAAAATCGCGGTCAAGATTTTCTTTGACGCCGAGCGCCAGGTATATCTCTCGGAACTGATCGATCGTCAGCACTTGTTTCTCATCCATTGTTTAATCCTTTGATTTAAAAGCCATCGTCGCCAGCACAGCTCGCTTCCAACCATCGTATTTTTTCTGGGCTGTTTTCTCATCCATCTTTGGCTGATAGGTGTCTTGTAGACAATGATATTCTTTGATTTCGTTCATGCTCTTCCAATACCGGCTGCCCAATCCAGCGATGTATGCCACGCCGAGAGCCGTCGTTTCCATGCATTGTGGCAGGCGGATTTCGCAGCGCAAAATATCGGACTGAAATTGTAGGAGGAGTTTATTCTTCGTCGCTCCGCCATCGACGCGCAGAGCGGTGATTTCGGCGTTAGCCTCTTTTTTCATAATGTCGATGACGTCCTTCGATTGATAAGCGATGGCTTCGAGCGACGCGCGCACAAAATGCGACTTATTTGTACCGCGCGTGATACCGAAAACGGCCCCGCGCGCTTCACTGTCCCAATACGGAGTTCCGAGTCCGACGAAAGCGGGGACGATGTAGACGCCTTGTGTGTCTTCGACCTTGCGGGCCACTCGTTCACTCTCGTCGCTGGTGGTGATTAAATTCATCGATTCGCGCAGCCATTGAACGACGGCTCCGCCGACAAAGACGCTCCCTTCCAGAGCGTAATTGACTTGATCATCGATTTGCCAAGCCACGGTGGTCAATAAACCATTATTGGAGAGGATGGCTTTTGTGCCGGTGTTCATCAAGGCAAAGCAGCCCGTGCCATAAGTATTTTTTAAGTCCCCGCTCTCAAAGCAAGCCTGACCGAAAAGGGCGGCTTGCTGGTCGCCGCAGACGCCGAAAATGTGGACGTTTTTGGCAAAGAAACTGGCTATTCCGTAATCATAACTAGAGGGTTTAACTTCCGGGAGCAGTGCGCGAGGAATATTAAATAAGTTTAATAACTCGCCATCCCACTCCATCTTAAAGATGTTGTAGAGCATAGTGCGGGAAGCATTGCTCGGATCGGTGGCGTGGACCTCGCCTTTCGTCATGTTATAGATAAGCCAGGTATCGACAGTTCCAAACATCAATTCGCCGGCCTCGGCTCGCTTTTGGGCGTTCGGCACTTTATCGAGGATGTAGCGAATTTTCGAAGCGCTGAAATACGGGTTGATCAACAGGCCGGTTTTCTCGTGGATCAAGGTTTTATACTTCTCAAATTTCTGACAGTAAAGGAGCGATTGCCGCGATTGCCAGACGATCGCGTTATAGATCGGACGGCCCGTCTTCCTATCCCAGATGATCGTCGTTTCCCGCTGGTTGGTGATTCCGATTGCGGCGATGTCATCCATTGTTTTGTGAGCGACGACGAGCAATTCATTGACGACATCGATGACGCTGACCCACAGCTGCAGCGCATCTTGCTCGACCCACCCCGGTTTTGGATATAGGCAGACGACTTGCCGGACCGCGCTGAAACACAAGGTTCCATCATGATTAAAAAGAAAGGCTCGCGTCGATGTCGTGCCTTGATCGATTGCTAGTATGTATTTGTCCATTGTTCTCAAGCCTCAAAATTATTATAACCAATAAGGTTATTTTTTATAACTCTTTGTTATGAAATCACTTGCCTAAATCCCCACTAGTGTTTATGCTAACATAAAGAAAGAGCAAAATTGTTTGCTTTTTCTCAATAAAACTAAGGTGAAAAGCATTTTATATTATATGAGAAAACAAAAATTATTATTTTTAATGCTGGCGGGACTCGTGTCCACAACTATCTCTCTTATCGTTATCGACAAATCTTTTTCCGACATCAGCGAGACGGCGGCCTTAGGAACATACCGAACGGACACGCCAACGACAATTAATCCAAATGACGCAACCGATGCGCAAATTCGCAATTACTATAGCAGTCTTAGCGGTTTATCAACAAGTGAAAGAAAAGGGAATAATTTATTAAAGAATCTCAAGCCGATTTTGGCCAATAATAGTTATTACTATTCTTATGCAAAAGATTGGGATGTATTTATGATCACTGATCGTGATTGGACTCAGTCTCCCCTCGCTTCATACAGCGGTTATGCATATGGTGATAACCCTTATGTCCATCTTCTTTATCGCAACGACAACGGCACTTCAACCGCTGCCCATTTCAATGATACTCATGGGACATATATCGACCGCGAACACGTCTGGCCGCAATCTAGAGGATTTGGTGCTTCGACCGCCACTGGTCCCGCCGGAACTGACGTCCACCACCTAATTCTCGGCGATAGCGTAAATAATCAACAGGGTCACAGCAACTATGCCTGGGGCGATGAGGATGATGGAATCACTCCGACTGCTATCGGTACTTCTGCTGGACATAACAATACAGGAATCAGATGGACCGCCACCGATATTGATGGTGGTTCAGATAATATTTATGAGCCGTATGACTACGATAAGGGAGATATCGCCAGAGCTGTCTTCTATATGGCGGCCCGCTACAACAATTGGGCCGGCACCAGCGGAGCAATTTCTGCTTATGAACCTTTTCTTCAAGTCACCGATGAAATTTATGATAGTTCCGAGGGCACTATTCATTCCACTGACACTCAGCCCGTAAATATGGGCATTCTTTCCACGTTATTAAAATGGCATGAGCAAGATCCCGTCGACAGCTATGAAATTCATCGCAATAACCTGATATATTATAATTTTCAAAATAACCGCAATCCCTTCATCGATTTTCCGGAATGGGTTGACGCTGTTTACGGCAGTGAAAACAAATACGCCACACCATCTAGCGATGTCATCAACGGCTATAATGAAACTAGTATTTTGGTCTCCAGCATCACGCTAAATCACGACAGCATGACATTAACCGCCGGAGGAGCAAGCGGCACTCTATTAGCTAACATTCTTCCAGTGGATGCCACCAACAAAACGCTTAATTGGGGAACAGGAAATTCATCCGTCGCAACCGTCAGCGGAGGTGTTGTTACGCCAGTCGGGGTCGGGACGACGACGATAACCGCTACGGCAGCGGATGGTTCTGGAGTATCTGATTCGTGTCAAATTAGCGTCGTCGCCGAACACGAAAAAGTTCTTGATTATATCGATGTGACAGGCTTTTCTGGATCCGCTCCATTAGGCTCGGCCTATAATAGCGGAAGCATTGTCGTCACCGCATATTATGATGATCTATCGAGCCAAGTCGTGACGAGCAGCGCCACGATCAATACACCGGACACGGCGGTTCTCGGCGAGCAGACCATCAGCGTTTCTTACGGCGGAAAAACCACGTATTACATAGTAACTGTCACAAATGACGGGGCGAGCGTTTCGAGTGGCTCTGCTGGATATGCGACGGACCTTTTCATCTCTGAATATATCGAAGGAAGCAGCACCAACAAGTATATCGAAATATATAACGGCACCGGTGTAACCAAAGATTTGTCAGATTATAGATTACTATTGTTTTCAAATGGCGCGTCAACCGCTTCAGCAACTGTTACACTCAGTGGAACTCTTAATCACGACACAACAATCGTCTATAGAAATTCAGGGGGAGCTCTATCATTGCCTGTTGGAGTAAATGCCACAGTAAATAGTGCGGTCAACTTTAATGGCGACGATGCCACCGCGCTCTATAAAATATCGACCAGTGCATATGTCGACATTTTCGGAGAGATAGGATTTGATCCCGGATCAGCTTGGGCTGAGGGAGGAGTATCAACGGTTGATAAAACCCTAGTGAGAAAGTCCTCGGTTTCTTCGGGCGTGACAACTAATCCAGCGACATTCAATCCTTCTGTTGAATGGACGCAGTATCCGATTGATACGGCTTCATATTTAGGTTCGCATACCTTTTCCGGAGCTCAGAGTTCCGGCGATGTTACCGCTTCGGAGCAGGCAATAGCATGGGCTCAATATTTCTTAGATTCGACCGGCCAGACATGCGTAGCTATGTCCGGCGACTTCTCTTCTTATTGGTCCGATCTATCCGATGAGTACGGTTTTATGGCAAATGATGCCAAAGACATCTTTGTTAATAACGAGGAAAGCAATCAAACGATTGCCAATGCCATAACAAGATATATTCTCATCATTCAAAAATACCAGATTGAAAACTTTGTCACCGATGGAAGCGAAAACAAATTAATCTCATCATTCTTTATTTCCGATAATCGAACTGACATAAAAGCCGTCGATGTGATAGTTGCCGCGCTGATCGCTATCGGAACTGTGATAGCGCCATTCTTATTCTTTAGAAAAAGAAATCTCTCACAGCCGAATTAATCAAAATATTTGCGCTGTATAATGATTTAAAAATCTTTGATTTGGCCGGTTGCCACAAAGCCTTTTATTTTACATAAAAATTATTATTGTCATCCTTATTATAATTTATAATAATATCCTTTCGATTTTTTGAGTTCGCATGATATAATCACTTAGAATGCATAAAAGGACTATTCGAAATGAAAATTAAACTCAACAACATCATCATCTTGCTTGCCGGTTTGCTCACAATACCAGCAGCCTTGTCAGTTTCTCTCGGTCAAAACATGAGCGAAACAAGCGCCGCTGTAACGACGATAATCACGACGAGATCGACTCAGACTTACATTGATAACTACTATTCTACGATAAGCAGTAGTCTAAGCGGAAATGCGTTGAAGGCTTCACTTGAATTGCTCCTCCAAGGTGAGAGGAACAACAGTTTTTCATATGGTTCTCTGCAATCTAGTGCTTTTCCTTATACCGACGTTGATCCCACCCGTCCAAACGGCGGATATATTGTCAGTTTCTATTCTGGAACACCGGTGAGCGGTTATTCCGGAATGAACAAAGAACACACTTGGCCTGAAAGCCATGGTGGAGATAGGATTCAAAACGACCCCCATGTGATCCGCCCGACGTTGACGAGTGAAAACTCATCGCGCGGAAATCAGTATTATGCTGAAGAATCAAGTAATGGCTGGGATCCCGATACTTTCGGCAATGAAAAATATCGCGGCATCGCGGCTCGCGTTGCATTTTACGGAGCGACGATCGGCCATACCGAAGGTTTAATCCTCGAAGATGTCGGCCGCGGCCAAGGCGGCGGGACGGGAAACAAGATGGGCAAACTCGGCGATTTGCTGAAGTGGAACCTTGAATACCCCATTGATCAAAGTGAAATAATCCGCAATGAAACTCTCGATCTTTCACTAAACTATAATCGCAATCCCTTTATTGATGATGTATCGTTCGCATGCCGCATTTGGGGCGATGCCACCGCTAACACGAGGAGCGTCTGCTCTCAATCATCGGCTCCATTAGAGTCGCTATCACTTTCGCCTTCGAACGCCACCCTGAACGTCGGAGCCACTCAGAACGTGACCGTGACGGCCCAGCCAACCGGGGCGAGCACGTCGGTCACTTGGAATAGTTCAAATCAAGCGATTGCAACTGTCGCCAACGGCGTGGTAACCGCTCGCGGCGAAGGTCAAGCGACAATCACCGCCACATCCACGGATAATACAAGCATTACCGCGACGATGACGATTACGGTCAATCCTCCTCTTCCTCCAACTTCGCTGACGATTAACCCATCAACTCTATCGGTAACAGTCGGCAATACCTCACAACTAGCTGTCACATCTTCCCCATCGGGGACAAGCAACAGCGTGACGTGGTCGACTTCGAATGCCGATACCGCCCTTGTCAGTCAAGGCACCGTCGCCGGCATCGATGTCGGGACGGCGACGATCACCGCCACATCAACAATCGATAGCCAGATAAAGGCGACGTGCCAAGTGGCGGTAACCGAACCGGTCCCTGAAGATTCCATATCATATTCTTTTACCAGCAAATCATGGGGAGCTAATCCCACGAACTGGACTTCTGGAAAAGAAGGATTGGACTTCAAAAATAGCGGCGTACAAGTATCGACCGGAGCGACCGGAGCATTCGGCAACAGTCCTACTTCTTTTCAAAATGTCAAAAATGTCACCGTCCAATATTGCACGAACGGCACATCGGGAGTTGGGAAGATTTACGTCTATGCCGTCGCTTCTTCCGGAGCGGCCGCAAAATCTGGCACATTGATAGATTCAAAATCCGTGACAACCACTGGCGGGACCACGTCGCGCAACCTCGAATTTCCATATGCTTCGTCGGGGCTTAACGGCTACATTCAAATCTACGTCGAAACCACGACAAATTCGCTTTATATAAATGGTACAACCATCACATACGGCACGGACGGAACGGGTGTTTCCCCAACCGAAGAAGCCAATACGTGGGCTCTTGATTTTCTTAATCAGACAGCATTGGGTTGCGGCAACAAAAACGCTTCGCAACTCGAAAGCGTTTGGTCGAGTGTCGCTAATGCATATGATGATATGAGCGACGCGGCGAAATTGCTCATCTCTTCGGCGCTTCCAAATGCCGATGGCACGAATGTCGAACACGCTGTCGCGCGGTATCTCAATATCGTCGGGAAATACGACTTAGCGGCCTTCATCGATGGCGTTCAAGTCCCCAGCGCCCAGCAATCGCTCATGCAAATTCCCGAAGAAAAACTAATCTTCCTAACAATTTTCCTCGCCATCATCTTCGTGGCTTGCGCGCTTATCTTCACAATCGTTAAAAAAGCCAAAACCAATTAATCGAAAATTTAAAAAGAGAGCGGGATTTGCTCTCTTTTTTGTGGGGATTCAATTATTTTGTCAACATGATTTTCTCGATGTCGTGAACTTCTTTGAGAATATTTTTCGATAGATTCTCGCATCCCGTCTCGGTGATTAAAACATCGTCTTCGATGCGAATGCCAATTTTGAGATTCTTAAAATAGAGGCCCGGTTCAACTGTGATGACCATGCCGGGTTCCAAGGGCCGGTCGCGATTCGAAACATCGTGGACGTCGAGACCTAGATGGTGGGAGACGCCGTGATAATAGACCATATCCACGTCCTCTTTGGACTTGATGAAACCTTTTAAGACACATTCCGCGGCCAGATAGTCGATGGCGAACTTCTGGAGCTCGCCGATGGTGAGTCCGGGACGGGCGAAATTGATGACGGCCTTATTACATCCCAACACGATTTCGTAAAGTGTTCTTTGCTTAGGCAAAAAGTGGCCGTTAATCGGAAAAGTCCTCGTGATATCGCCGCTGTAATAATCGCGCCGCGCTCCGAGATCGAGCAAGACCAATTCACCGTTATTTAAACAGTCTTTGGCGTTGGGGTAGTGAAGGATGACGGCGTTCTTGCCGCCGGCGACGATCGTGTCAAAACCAACCGCCGCATCATTGTCTTCTTTGATTGCATATTCAAAGGTATTGCGGAGATTATATTCGTATAAGCCAGGACGCAAGGTGAGAAGGACGTTTTTAATGCCTAAATCGGTCGTTTTAATCGCTTCGCTAATTAAAGTGATTTCGGCAGGTGATTTAATCATCCTGAGCGAGACGAGGAAAGGGTAGATGTCCGCGATTCTGATATTATTGTAATTAGCTTCTAACTCGCGCTTCAATTCCTGAGTGGAGTAACACTCCTTAATCTTCAATTCGCTTTCCAAGTCGAGATAGATGAGGGCGAGGTGACCGAGGCTCCCATCTTCGCTCAACGCCGAATCGAGTTTGGCTTGAAGCGAATTGGTGAAGAGGATATTGCTGATGTCACTTCGTTCGCGAGCTTCTTCAATCGTCAGGCGGACACCGGTCCACTTCTCCTTGCGCTCGTCGTATTCGTCGATGAACAAATAGGTCTTCTGCTCGCCGCAAGACTTGACGAGCATCAACACCGAATTCTCCTGGTCGATGCCGGTCAAGTAATAGAAATTGCGATTGACGGTATAAGCAAAACTATCACCGGTCATTTTACGGCCCACCCCCGCATATAAAACGGCGAAGGAATCGTCTCCCATCATGGCGAAGAGTTTATCGCGGCGCTCCGCGAATTCACTGGCAAGAATCATGTTAAATCTCCTTTAAGTAACGCTTTTCAAGACCGAGATCTTCGATTTGACCTCGTCCATGAAGCATTTGCTGAACTGTCGCATCAGCTTTTTCTTTGGCTAAAAGCTTAACATTAATGGTATCCCTAAAAGCGGCGCTTTCCAAGATGTAAGAACGCTTTTTGGCTTCGGCGAGCAAGTATTCATAATCGCTGTATTGAAGGTGAAGAGCATAAGTGTGCAGATATGCCACCTCGTGCCTTTCACCGCCGCATAAAGCGGCGTTTGCGACATTGACATAAGTTCGAAGCAACCGCGGCGCACCGAGCAAAGTCCCGCCGAAATAGCGGACGACGATTATTAACAGTTCGTCGTACTCACCGCGCCTTAGAAGCTCGAGCAGCGGCCGGCCGGCCGTCTTGGGCGGCTCACCATCGTCAAAGCCTTTTTCTTCCGCTCCGATAACGTAGGCATAACAATAATGTTTTGCTTTTGGGTATTCTCTGCGAATAAGTTTTAGGCACTCCTCGACTTCCGCAGTATTTTGGACATGAAAAGTCACGCCGATGAAGCGTGACTTATCGACGATGAGAGTGGCTTTCGAAGAAACTAAAATCGTCCTCATCCTCATACGACGCCGCGCTGGGCGATGAGCAGATCGGCGATGTCTTCCCATTCGGCGAGCGTCGCCGGATACTGTGGTACCGCCAAGCCGCGGCCGCTTTCGAGCGGATCGACGAGATCGGGACCATTATGCAGAGCCGGGTAAATATCGTTGAGATAGAAGATCATCGCGATATCCGATTCGAACATATTGGTGAAGGCTTCCGTAATCATGGCTGCCGTCATGTCGCCATTTGGCATCAGCGGCAAGGAATAGTACAAAGCGTTGACGGCTCCGCTGAAGCCGAGGCGTTCGTTTTCATTGAAATTAGCGTAATCGCCCGAATACAAATCGACAAGATAATCGTCATAATCAACTGCTGGCGGATTATCTAAATTAGCGTATTTAGGCGCCAAGATGCCTTCGATTTGTCCGGCGACGAGTTCGCTCATTAGAAGCGAGTGACCATAGTCATCAAGGAAATTCGAATCAACGACACCGCGTGAACTGGATCCGACAGCTAAATCAAGGTAGTCAATAATCTCTGAACCATCATCGTAGTTAGCAATATTATATAAATATAAATCTTGGGCTGATGCATAAGAAGTCTTGTCGATTGGAGCGCTGAGGGCACCTTCGATGAAAGCCATCGCGAACAGACCGTAGTCAACGGCATCTCCTTCTTTTGTCGAATTGAACTTTCCACCCGCATCCTCGTTGATGATGTCGTCGAGTTTGCCTAGTTTATCCGCGACTGCCGCGCCCCGGGCATTATGAGCCAGCTGGCTATTGAGGTTGATCGGCACCCCACCGATGGTGACATCCATTTCGAATGAGAGGATATTGTATAGGAAAACCGACTCGCTCTTATAATTCGGTGTGACAGGTTCTTGATATAAATCGCTATCGACGATGAACGACAAAATCGGGGCGGTCGAATTGCCGTCGTCAACGAAGCCGACGACGCCTTCCGGATCGCTGAAATCATAGTATGGGTCAGCGCCGCCGATATAAAATTCGTCCATCAATTCATACAACTTCGGAATATTATTGTCGCGATAACTGACCTGTTGATTCGCCATCAAATATTCGCCGGTTTCAATCGCCTGTGAAATTGTGACTTTTTGAATGTCGATTTCCATGACGGCCTCGATGCGGAAATATTGATAAGGGAGTTTGCTGAGATCAATCGCGTAAACACCGCTGACAGGAGCGGGGAGAAGATAAGACTTTGTCGTCGGATTGGCAGCCGTGCCGTAGTAGACGACGAAATTGCCAGCCGCGGCATCGGTGTCAAGCGCGAGATAGGCGATGTCGTTAATCGGGTTGACATTATAGAAATACCCACCCGCGGACACGGTGATATCGGTGCCATCGCTCGAGACGTTGGAGCCGGTGATATCAATCGTCCCGTTGGTGCCGCTGATCGTCTCGGTTGCCAAAGGACCGGAGAAGTCCGCAGGAACGAACTCAAAGGCATCTTTGTTATAGGTTGAGAAGCTATCAAAGTTAATATTGTCATTATATAAAGCATCGCGAATCATATAAGGAACGGCGTCTTTGACAACGTCAAGTGCATTGATTTTTTGTAGGATGGTCTGCAAGTCAGCAGGTGTCAGAGTATCGACGGTCAGACCGGAGAAGTCGCCGGAATCCATGCCTAGAGAATTGAAGGTTGTGATTAATTCACCGATGTCGTCAATCTCCTCCACCCAATTGCCGGCGTTTAGTGAATCGCCATATAATGGATCACTGAAATTTGGGAAGTCGACAATCGAGTCGGTGATTTTCTTATCGATGCCGGCGGGGATGGTCGTGACCGAGGCATCATAATCATCGATTTGATTATAAGAGAGCTCGGCGAGATAGGTGCTGACGTAAATCTTGCGCATAATCTGCTCAAAAACCGTAATCTCGTCGGGCAGATAACTGCCAGCCTGATAGAAAGTCTCAGTCTCTTGAAGAGCCACTAATGTGTTCTTGAAAGTCGTCAGATTGGCCGGGACGCTCAGCAGCTCTAAATCGATGTCGCCGGTTGTCACTAACGCGCTAAATTCTTGAATGAGGATAAAGAGATCGCTCAACTCGGAAATTTCACCGTTCGGGAAGCGATTCTCGTAATTCGTTCCCGCATAATGGAAGAACGGGTTGGCGGCCCCTAAATTAATGTCATCGATCGCAAAGGCCGAATCCTCGTTGACGAGTCGCGAAATCATATTCGGCACGCAGTCATAAAGCAGTTCGGAATTATTCAAAGCATTTAAAATGCTTTCAAAATCATTTTCGGCTAAAGTCTCGTATTTGACGCCGAAGCCATCCGGTGTGTATTTGGCAACATCAAGGTCCGTTATCACTTCGACTAAATCAATCATTTCCGCCACGTATCCTTGTTGGACAACGGCAGTTTTAGTCACGTCAAAGACCAACTCATAATTGCCATCGACATCCGGGGTCGGGAAATCGGTGTTTAGCAAATAAGTCGTCTTGGTCGCACCATCCGTATAATGGCCGTCGCCGACGCCATCGATATCCTTGGGATTTTCAGCGCGATAGATGGCTTGCTCGATGACCTGAACGCGCATGAAAAAGCGCATGAATTGTTTGAAGACCGTCTGATCAGCCGGCAGAGCTTCGCCATCAAGAGAATTGAAGACGGCGGAAGTCACGAGGTCATTTAACAAAGCCCCCAACTCGGTGATATCTTCGGGGGTCGCATCGCGAAGATTCAAATCGTAGCTATACTCTCCGGTTACTGGGTCTTTGACGCCGATATCTTCGATCAAGCCGTACAAATCGACGGTCAAGTCAATTTCATTTTGCCGCTGTGCGCGCGACATTCCGACCAGCGTTTCATTGTTCATTGTCGATAAATCGATATCGGCCGATTTGAAGGCTTCCGCGATTTGATTATAGCCATTATAAATAATCATTCGTAAAGTTGTCGTATTATTGAGCGCAGTTAAAATATTGTGAACGTTCGCGGCCGTGACTTTGCCGGTCGTCAGAAGCCCTAAGTAATCGATTGGTTCCGTCGCGTCGATAGGATCGCCGTTATTATCGACATTCGAAGCTTGGATGGCTTCGAGGGCCGCTCCGAAAAGGGTTATTTCATCCTGCCATTCCGGTCTTGTTTCGAGCGAATCGAAATCCTTCTTAACTTCGGTTGTCGTCGCGGCGTTCGGGTCGTAGAAATATTGAGCGTTGCCGCCGAGCGAACCCATCAATTGCTCGTAGAAGAAGTCGCCGAACAAATAGCCATCCGGGCCATCGAACATCTGCGAATCTGCCAACGCGCTCAATAGCGCGACGACATTATCCGGGTCGCTGCCGATAAAGTCGATATCGGTGAAATCGACATCGCCAAAATCATCGATGGCGAGACATAGTTTTTCAAACGCCTCTCCTTCAACTTCCCAATCTGTCACGTTATTAAACGTGACATCGCCGGGGTCGTCGCTCAAGACGTCGAGGACATACATATCCAAGACGTCGCCGAACGTCGCCGAGAAGACGGCGCTCTTTTCAACAGCCGTGAAGACTTCGCTGACTGCGGCACCTAATTCGCCATAATCGATTGAAGCTCCTTCGGCCACATCCATGATGTCGAGGAGGCGCGTGCGGCCGACTGCAGAGATAAACTCAGTCATGAAACCGGTCTCGCCATTATAGATGGCGTTCCCAAATTTATCGCGGCGGAAATCGCCGTCGAGGGTCCGGGTATTCGTCCATTGGGCGACATTATACACATCTTTTTTATTCGTGAACCCGCGACCTTGGAGCAGGCTATTAAAAATGAAGTCGAGCATAACGTAGAAATTCGAATCTGTGCCGTGCACGAGCTCGCCTTTAGCGTGGAGCAAAATACCAAACTCGTTAAAGACATTTTCTTGATACTTCTCATTGATGATATTCGAGGCATAAAGCGTATCGAGCATCTTCGCGAGAGGCTCATTATTTTCGGATAATTCAAACATCAAATCGCCAAAACTGGTGGCTGGGATATCACCGCTTTCGTTTTGATAAGGCTCCATGATGCCCATCAGTTCTTGGACGCTGTCGAAGGCATCGATCAGCATGACGAACTCGCGACCGAGATTCGGCGTGTGCCAATTCAATTGACTGGCGTCTAAGCCAAAGCCTGCAAAGGCTGCCGTTAGGTCGCCACCTGCAAAAACACTTTCTAACAGCGATGGAAGCATCAGCGATAATAATTTCGAATTGTCGATTTTGGGAAGCACGACTTTCAGACCCGCGACTAAGCTCGGGTCGATACTTTCAAAATCACCGTCGTCATTAAAGACGATGCCCGGCATGTTTTCGGTGTCGAGAGCCAAGGCGCGGATCGCATCATTTTGCCCGAGAGCGACCATCAAGTCGAGAATCGCTCCATATTCTTTCTTGTAGTTCAGCAGGCGAACACCGGTGTCTAGTTCCGTAAAAATGGCGTCGAAATTGAGATCTCCGAGATCAAAATCGGCGAGTAAGGTATCGAGGGCAAAAGTAATCGCACCCGATAACGAGTATTGTAATAACTGGGAATCGAATAGAGCATAGTGACGGTTATATAGGCGATTGCCGTTTTCGTCGAAAACGCGGGTGACGCCATTTGAATCGACACCGACCGGATTGCCTTTAGCGTCCGTTCTTCCGACCAAAATTTCTTTGATGGCAGAGGCATTGCGGAGAAGCAGTACGATTGGATCGGTGGCTTCTTCTGCAGGATCTTCGGCTAGGAGCCTTGAGCGAATGTCCGCTTCGGATTGATAGGGAGCGCCTAATTTCGCATCCTCGAGGGCCCGAACAACAGCTGGTTCTGGTGTAGGTTCGCCCCCACCGCCTTCATCGCCGCTCTCGCCACCCGCCATGCTCATCAAAGAGTCGAGCAAGGTATCATCAAGGGCGTTTATTCTAAATAAGGCATCGTAAACGATACCTAGTTCGGCACCCCATTTAATCGTTGAATATTCTTCCCAAGTGCTCGGCAAGAAAGCGGAATAAGCCGCCACTTGGGCATTGGTTTGTGCCATCGTGTAAGCCACGGCCGGAATCGCCCGGCTCAACAGTTTGCTATCGTCGATGGCCTCGAACAAGTTCATGATGCTCGAATAGGTGTCGACCTCAAATATTTTCTTAATTGCGGCATTGTCAAAGACGATATTGCCTTCTTCATCAAACATCTCCGCAAAGAGGCCGGTGTCAAAGACGGCTTGATACATGCGGCCGACATTATTGATTTCATCTTTCCAGTCGACATCGCTCAAATCGAGCAAATCCTCGCCGACATAGGGCTTGACCACATCGAGATTGAGAGCCAGTTCGACCGCGACCGGAATCAGCATTAAGACGAGGCCGGAGTTGCCTACTGAAGAAATTAATGAGACGACGAGTTCGTCGTTGGTCAATAGCGTCCTGCCGATTTGGCTCATGCCATCTTCGCTTAAAATCCCGGCTGACGTCAGCGTCTTGCCGATGCCGACGATATTATATATTTCATCGATCAGGCTAACTTTTATTCCGTTGACGTCTGCTGAGGTCAAAGAGTCCATCAGCATGACATCCCAGCTCTCACCTTTGGTGTTTTCCGTCCAGTTAAAGAGGACGTTGGCGAGGACGCTATCATCGTAAGCGTCGACGATGGTCGTGACCGTCGTGAGCATCTCATTATCGATGATGATGCCGTTGCTTTCATCTTTGAATGAGCGGACGACGTTGTTGATTAAGGAAGAAAAAGGAAAGATGAGCATCGCGCCGACGAGGATGGCTTTGGCTGAGCCCATGGCCATGGCCGCGCCTTTGACGCGCACCGCTTTGCGAATCCGCTTGCTGATAAAATGCTTAAACAACGCGTGCCAGAAAATCGTGGCCGCCAAACTGCCGAGCGTCGCGATTAATACGCCGTCCATGATGATGACAAAAGTCGAGACGACCAGATAGACCAGGCCTTGGACGATCTCGCCGACTTGATCGGCTGGAATCACGATTCCATAATTTTCGGCTAAGGCGATTAAGGCATTGGTCAACGTGTCATAGACGTTTGTGACTTCAATATTCATCTCCCCGATTGGAATCGGGTTAAAATTAAATAGGGTGAGGAGAGAGCCGACATCGCGAGTCCCGATGAAATCGACCATCGGTCGAACCGTCGTCAAGGCGATGGTGATTAAAACGCCGGCGAACAACAGCCGAAATCCGGCGTTAAAGATGCCGCGTTTCCAACCAATTAAACCGGCGAAAAACAAGATGATGACGAGTAAAATGATGAGGCCTAAACTACTCCACTTAATAATGTTAAGAACGAGTTCCATCGTAGCTGCATCCATGTTGTTTGTGCACCCACCTTACTTTTATTATATTATTATTGCATAACTTCATTAAAGTTATTTACATATTTTCACCGGAAGGCGATAAACTTAATTCATGATCGGAAAAAAGATTAAACCCCGCAATTATCGAAAATGCCCTCACTGCCACTACATCCACGATGGCGGCCTAGACATCTGCCCGCGCTGTGGGCAGCGCAGCGAGGGACTTTTGCTCGACACGCGCTTTCCAAATGTCATTCAAATTCACTTTTTAAAGCAGCTCTTCCTCTTCTTGCTGGGCTGGGCCGGCATCAGTGTTCTCGCTCTGATTCTCAACTGGATCTACGAATTATATGCTCAAGCGGCCATTCCCAGCTTGGAAATAAGAGACGCTTTCTTGCATTCCAGCGAAACGTTGATGATGAAAAACTTCATTATCTACGGCTCGCTTTTCATCATCATGCTCGGCCTCTTGTGGAAAGATCTCATATCGGTCGCTAAATCATTTAAAACGCTCCGCACAATCGTTCAGGGATTATCTTATGGAGGTTTGATCATCGCGGCGACCGTCGCTTATAACTTGATAGTTATGGCCACAGGTTATTCATATAGCGAAAATCAAAATGAGACGGCCCTCGTCTCCTTGATGCTCAATTACCCGGTCTTATCGTTTGCGGCCTTTGTAATCATCGGTCCCATCGTCGAAGAATTTACGTATCGCCTCGGTTTATTCTCGTTCCTAAGGCGCTTGAATCGCCCCCTGGCCTACGTCGTCACCATGTTGGTCTTCGGTGTCATCCACATGTCATTTAATCCGGCGACGATCATCAACGAGCTCATCAACCTCCCATCCTATATTATTGCCGGCGTCATGTTGACGTACGCCTATGAAAAAGAAGGATTCGCGGTTTCGACCTATGCGCACATCACCAATAATCTCGTCAGCTTTTTGCTCACGATAACCAGAGGATAGAAATGCCGTCGAAATTAGAAAAAGTTCAAAAATTGTCGAGTTTCTGGATTAAAATGATCGCATTTTCGACCATGGTTATCGATCACGTCGGCCTCTTCTTGTGGCAACAAACCACTTCGACCACCGATGCTTTTTATGTGGCTGGCTATGTCCTTCGCTGCATCGGAAGACTGGCTTTTCCCCTCTTTGTCCTGCTCTTGGTCGAAGGGCTGATTCACTCAAAAGATGTCCGCAAATACCTCTTGCGATTAGCGATGTTGCTCGGCCTCGTCATGGTCGTGCAAATCTTCCTTTACTATTTCTACAACCCCGAAATCGGCGCCAATCCATTTATCGATCTAGTAATCAACGGCCTCTTCATTTACTTTATTACTAAAAAGGGAAAGGAAAAACTATGGGCTGCTTTGCCTTTGGCTTTCGTCCTCTTGTCGACAACCGTCAATCTTCTCGAGTTGAGTTCTCTTAACCTCGTCATCAGTTGGTTCCCCGCCTATTTGCGAATGGGGTATTCCATTTTCGGCTTTTTGCTGACGGTCGCTTTCTACTATGCTTATAGCTTGGCGGCGAAGGTCGTCTTTAATTACGACCGGAGCGAATACGCGGTCGAAACCAAGGATTTGCTCAACGTCACTCAATATCGCGGACTCGTCAATATCATCATGGCGATGTCTCTCTTTTTGCTGAATATCATCATCTGGCTTCTACCGTATCTTTCGAGGGGTCTCGACTTGTACTTTGCCGATGTTCAGACGTGGTCTCTATTCGCCGGATTGCTCATCATCTTATATAATGGGCGGCGCGGTTACGACGCGAAATGGTTTCGCTTTGCCAGCTATGCCTTCTTTCCGGCGCATATTGCTTTAATTACCATCATTTTTGCCTTAATATTTGGTATATAAATACTTTGTGAAAGGAAAATATTGAATATGCTCAAACACATCAACAGCCAAGAAGAATTTGATGCCGTCTTAAAAGAACCGAGAGTCCTCGTCGATTTTTACGCCGACTGGTGCGGGCCGTGCAAGATGCTCGGACCCGTCCTCGAAGAAGTCGCCAAGGAGCTCGGTGACAAGGTCACGATTGCCAAGGTTAACGTCGATCAGCAAGAAGCTATCGCCGGCCAATACAACATCTTCAGCATCCCGACAATGATCCTCTTTGAAAAGGGCACCATCGTTCGCAAACAAGTCGGTTTCGTTCCGAAAGCGGGCTTAATCCGCTTCATCGGCTAATTGCCGAGTTGACTCTTTAATCAAGATAGTAAATGTGCTAATATGTCATTCGCGCCTTTCGCGCTTATGATTGTTGGCCATTTTATTTTGCAGGCGTAGTTCAATGGTAGAACATTAGCCTTCCAAGCTAATTACGCGGGTTCGATTCCCGTCGCCTGCTCCAGACGAAAATCAGGCTCACTTATGTGCGCTTTTTTTATTTTCACATAAAAAGAAAAGCCGCATTGAAGCGGCTTAAGAATCATGAAATCGAAACTAGGCTATTGATCTACGACGGCGCGAAACGAGGAAGAGCAATCCAGCGGAGACCACCATCACGGTGGCGACGACGATTAAAATAATTCTTGAATTATCGCCAATATTAAAACCGATGATATCTGGAGAGCCTTGATAAACATTGCTATCGCCATCGACGACGAATTTCGTCAGCGAAGTATATTTGGTGATAATGA
Source organism: Bacilli bacterium (assembly GCA_041654095.1). GTDB lineage: Bacteria > Bacillota_I > Bacilli_A > RFN20 > CAG-826 > UBA1424. The sequence goes on along the minus strand of JBAZED010000001.1, from coordinate 32,383 downwards.
ATAAATAGCGTTCCCGAGCGGCGACAATAGTCGAGTTGGTCGTGTTGTCGACAAAAGCGTCCTTGCCGGTTACGGAAAGAGTCGCATACTCGGTGCCCATCGTTCCCCATACCGATGAAAAATCTCCGCTCATAGCCGTACAGATTGGGCCTGTCTGCTCAATGAAATACTGAGCAAAGGTAACCGCCTCTTGCGAAACATCAAAAGCAAATGATGTCGGTATGCCGGAAATCGAAACGGCTCGGTCTCCGCTCGTAACCTCATTCCATCTAGCTTCTGTTACGATTTCAATCGAATCGACATAAGAGATTGCATAGCCTTCATTATCGCGATTATCTGAGCGAGCGTCAGCAAATTCAAGATAATACTTTTTACTTGCATCGAGCGAGGTGAGATTGAGCATATGGTTTTGCCAGTTTTCAGATTTTTCACCGCTCCGATTGTCACGCCTGACAAATCTAATCTTTTCGATATTGGTGCCGACTTCTTTTACTGAAATAAATATTTGCTTATCAAATTTCAGTCCACCCGCCCAATCAAATTCAATATATTTGTTCGTGCTGACCGTGAAGGCGCTCGAACGAAGGATACCAACAGCTGAATCGCCGCCGGACGCATTGCTTCTCATCGAATTACTAGTGTATCCCCAACCCGCCCTTGAAATTTGCCAACTTGAATAATCGGAATTAAAAAAGCCATTAGGAATCGAATTTGCAGCATCGTCAATGCCCAAAATTGTCGGCATGATATTATCAGCTAAATACTTACCAGTTGGAGTTGGCGAAGGAGCAGTTTCATAATAAGTATCGAAACTATCCGCAGATAAAATCGACCAGTCATAAGCAGCTGTATCACATAGCAAAATATATAAACTTGTTCCTATAGTTGTAACGGTTGAAAGGTCAAAATAATATGGGAAGAGAAATGCTTCGGCATTGGTAATTTGAGAACCATAGACAGTTGTTGCCCATGCGGTGTCATTTCGGTTCTTATTACCAAAGCGCGCAACTTCCGTATCATCCGATGTCTTTCGAATTGAAACATGAGCAAATTCGTCGAAACGGCCGCCACCTAGTTTGAAGCTAATCCATCCCGAACCGCCTAAAACGAAGTCGGTCGAGCGGAGATAGCCCATTCTCTCAGTAGCCTGATCCCAAGTAATTGAACCGCTGGTTATTCCTAATTGATAGTCACCATCTCGATTATAAGGATAACCACTAAAATACGTTCCGTTATGAACAAGGCTCGAATCAAACGCCTGCAATCCGCTTTCGCCTTTCCAAAGGCCGAAAGCTTTCCATCCGTCAAGTTTGGCGGCACCGGCTTCAAAACCACCATTGGGAATTTGATATGGAGCGTAAGAAGCTTCGGTTTCGACGGGTTCATTGTTAACCGCCACGAAATTCAAAATGATAAATGGCAAGATGACCGGCGCCAAAATAATCGGTAACCATTTTTTGAAATTTTTCCTACTCATTTTTCTTGCCTCCTTGTATCGGCATTTATATGATTTTCGAAAAAGAAGTTATATTACTACAGTTTCATCATAAATCCTATGCATGCAACTTGTCAATAACAATTAATTAATAATTGATTAATTTTTTAGTTAAATTTTAATTAATTTATTTATTTTATCTAATTTCCCTGCTTTGATAAATCAAACCTCCCACTGCAAAATAGGGGATTCGCCTGAAAACGACCAGATGCTCGCATTAAAATTCGCAATGTTTAATAGCTCAGAGGATGATAATCCGCTGATGCCGTCGCCTCTTCCCGAACTGGTATTGCCAATCCGATCCAAATTTGAAAGAGTCGAGTCGTAATGGCAGTTACTATAGATATCTGCATATGATCCACCCGGTGTGACGCCGGCAAAAGAACCGATGTAAATCTCACTACCCGATACTTCGATCAACATCTTCGCCATGCCGATTGAATAAGAGATTGAATTATTATATCCTTCGACGCGGCCTGCAAAACCACCCGCTTGGATTAATGTTGATGAAGTTGAATCGACCCCGCCGCGAGAATAGGCGTTGTCGATGCTTCCATAAGCCATATATCCGACGAAACCACCGACATAACTAGTACCAATCACAGCAATTAGCGCACGCGATTGGCTGATGGTCGCATTGTTGTTGCTCAGTAATCCGACGAAACCGCCAGCATAGCTCTGCTCGCCTCCGGAGACGGTTAAGGAACCTTCCGAACCGCTCGATATAATCGTCGTGAGTTTCGAACTCGCTGAATAAACTTGACCGACGAAGCCGCCGGCGATACCGTTTGTGACATTAATGTCACCATTATATATGCAGCTGTTTATGTCTCCACCATCGATATAACCAGCTAGACCACCGACATAGACGATACCATTGTTGGAAACGACATCGATATTGACGGCGACATCGACGTTGATGATGATTGAATCATCGACCTTGCCAGCCAAACCGCCGATTGCGACTCTTTCGACGGAAGTCGTGATATCAAATGCACCCGTAATCGTCAAATCGAATACCTCGGCATCGTCAAGCGACGAGAAGAAGCCGCAATTCGCATCGACGTCACCGGTTTTTGCGAGGCCCGAAATCGTGTGATTCGCACCATCAAAAACACCAGAAAACGCGATGTCATTCCAAGGCGAAGTTAAGGCGATGTCATCAGCGAGGACATAATAACCGGTCGCTCCCATGGCCCGCAATTCGGCTTCGTCATCGATTTCCAATGCGCCCAAATAGGCTTTTTCACTCAGTTCTGAGTCATTGTGGATTGTCGATCGAGCTTGCACTTGTAAATACGAGCCGCTTTGCGATAGAACCTCATTTGGAATCGTATATTCGAGCTCGCTCGTCTCGGCGAGAAAAATGCCGTTGTGATATATTCCGTATGCCGTCGCCTGAGCGACTGAATCGTACTTCAAGACTCCGCTTTCGACGCGGACATATTGTGGAATGCCTAGATCCAACGGGTTGATTTGGATTGTCGTCTGCCCTAAAGCAGAATCAAAATATTGCTCGCCATCGCTGATGGCTCTGACTTTGAAGAGGATTGAGCCGACGTGGTCATATCCGACTTCACAGGAATTAGTCGAGGCGCTAATAGGACTTCCATTATTGATCACGACTTGATATGATGCCGCATTGGCCACTTCACTCCATGTCAATAAGCCTTCGCTCCAAGCGATGTTGGTCGGTGTTGCTAGAGAGACTTTAAACCAAATTTGGTTTGAATAAGCGCTGGAGATCACAAACCCATCGCCGCTACCATTAGCCAAAACCGATACTTGCGCAGGGCTTGAAGAAAGCAATTGATATTCATTGGTTGCGACCGCGTGTTCGACGGTTCCGACTTTGATGACATAACCATTGGCAAAGCCAACTTCGTCCCAGCGCACATAATTTCCGTCTTGCCGGACATTGCTGGGGGTTGCAAGCGTCAGATAGACGTTCGCGGCTAATGATTCACTATATTCCGTGACTTTATCGCCGGATACGGCCGCGACTTTAAAAGTCATCGCTCCGTAATATTTGTTCTCCAGCAATAGGTTATTGCTCACTGCCTCGACGGCATCTTCTTCGTTGATTAAGACAACATATGATTCGGCATTTTTGACTTCGCTCCAAGACAAGGTTCGATCGGTGATGGCCAAACCGGTTGGGACGCTCAGACCGCCACAGCTCGATAGAGGCGCCAATACCGCAAGAGCGATTAAGAAGATGGACAATTTATTTTTCATTTTTTTACTCCTCAATGAACTGTCGGTATGACATTCACAAAACTAGATATATTGCTGAGCGTTTCCTCGGTTGTCGCATCGCGAACATATGAGATAGCATAGAAATCGGCCGGAAGGGAATCGATGGTCGCTAGATCGAGGCTGACTTCAATCGCCATTCCGGAACTGTACTTGCCCAGCTCGCTATGTGAGAAATGAGGGATGGCAAATTCTTCAATCTCTCGATGGAGCAGAGCCCCGCTCGCGTCATAGATATCGAGCACGTATTCGACGGCATAATCCTTTTTATCAGCACCATATTTTTTATTTAGCGCCAGAGTGGAGGCGGTCAAGACATCCTCAACTCGCTCATAATCGGAAGCGCCGGCTGAAAAATCAGCTCGCGCTAAGGCCACGCCGACATACATATCGCCTGCTCCATAATAGAGATGCCAGGTGTTTCCGATGCGGATCATGCTGTCCGCGAACATGCATTTATTAAATAGGCCATAATCGATTTTGTTGGTGTCGGTCGGATACATCGTCGGCTCGTCGAGATCCATCTGAACATTCGTCAATTCAAATGGATTGGACTTCGTCGCTTTTAGCGCTCCGAGCGCATAAAACCAATCGTGAGAATTATCCTGCTGATTTTTAAGATTAGGGTTGCTTAAGCGACCGCCGCCATACATCAAATATATATCTTGATCATCTGGACCATAGATGTTCGTCAAGGCCATGCACGATTCGTTGTCGTGGGTCAAGTCTTCAATATCGTTGTTCCCGAAGCCAGCTTTGCTGAGGTCGATGATGTCGCTTGCCGCAATCGTCAAGACATCAGTCGTAAAGCCTATTTTTGTGTAACTGCCGTCTTTCATATAAACCATATAGACTTGCCCGTGCTTTCCGGGGCGTGGGTCATTGATTTTGACGGCGTTGCCCTCGGAATCGGTAATAAATGTCCCCGACTTGATCGCCTCGCCATAATCAGGCGATAATCTCCCGACTTTATGAAAGGTGGCAAAGTCATGGGTGTAGATAATCCCTTCGCGAGTTAATGAGTTATCGTACATCGTGAAAGTGATGTAATAGGTTGTTAATCCCCCGCGGTTTGGGTCGTTGACGATTTTGAACATGCGCGGATCTTCTAAACCGCCGCCTTTTTCATCGTTCGTCGTCGGCCAAGCAATCGGATTGTTTTGGCCCCGAACAAAATGAAGACCATCGTAAGAATAGGCATATGACAGTGTCGACATATGACCTAATTCAGCTTTAGCGCCAAAAAAATAATCTTTAAAATTATCTGGTAGTTCAGTTCGATAAATCATATGGAACATCTCGCGGTCAGCATCGTAGACGACCGCCGGATTATATGTCGCATAGGATTCAAAACCAGGAATGTCGCCGTCGGCGATGCTCGCCAAGTTTGTGACGACGCCATCGGCCTCAATCGGATAACCATGTGGGGCGAGGACCAAGCCGTTTTCCGACAACGTGATGTTACTCATCGCCACCCAGGCCGGGCTGTTCTTCGAAAATTCCATCTTGCGACCGACGAAAATGGCATTGATCTCGCTCCAATCAAATAATTCAAAAGAATAAATCGAAAAAGTCGATTCCCAAGGATAACGCTTCGTTTTCTTCGTATTTTCGCTCGTCTCGCGTTGTATTAGTTCAACTTTGAGATATCTCGTTTCTTCATTGGCCTCTAGCGGCAAGGTATCAACTTCCCCCAGCCCAACTTCCGAGCCTGTTAAATATGCCCAATTTTCATCGCCCCTCAGCGGTGCGGTGCCGCCTGTTTCGGAATGGCCATAGATCTTAAAGATGCGGGCAAAAGATACTTCCCAGCGAATCTTGACTAAATCGAAAGATTTCACAGTCCCTAAGTCGACGATGAAGTATTGATCATCACCGGCTTGAGCCAGTGAAGCCCACCGGCTGTTGGCGAGATTATCGACCATCATGCTCTTATTGAGAATGGTTTCGTTTTCGTCAGAAGATGTCTCGAGAACCTGCGCCCCATCAGTTAGGCTCTGCGGTCCATAGACTTCAAAAGAATAAAAGGAATATCCATGATCCGTAAGGACTTTTTTTACACCCTGAAAACGCACATACTCGGCTTCGAGCCAAGTAGGGAATTCAATATGATCAGTTGCATCATTTGTTTTGTTGATGGAAGCGACGGTCGTCCAATTCAAAGCGTCGTTCGATAATTGAATTTTGTATTCCAGAGCATAGGCCGCTTCCCAGTCGATGATGATCTTGCCGATTTTTTCGCGCGAGCCGAGATTGACATACAAGAAGGCATTATCGTCTCCGATGGCGGCAAAGCGAGTATTGCTTTTGCCATCGACGGCGTAAATGTTGAGGTTGCCATCCATACTATCGCTCGAGACGACGCGTCGGTCAAAAGCTAAATCGACGCCGTAGAGACGAGTTTCGGCGCTGGCTTCGACCATCGGATTAACGACGAGGGGAACAGCTAAGGCTAATAAAGATAGCACGGCTGTGGTTATTCTGGTTCGTTTCATATTATTCCTCTCCAGTTTCAGTTTTAAACATAATACTGCTTAAGATATAGTTCGGCGTACAAAGCGCATGGCCAGGTGAAAAAGTCGCGGCTGTAATCGTTGGCGTTATTGGCATTGACGGCTTCGTGCATGACATACATATCGCCACTTAAATTAATCATGGATTGGAGGCATGTCTCGATCTCTTGTGAGCTCGTGCTCGTCAAACCCTGCATCGCCAAAGACATCGGCCAGATGACCGGATAGTCTTTATGAGGATTGGGAAGACCGGAAATCGAGTCGTGGGGATCGCCGATGCCACATGCTAAAGTACCCTCATAATAATAAGGATTATCACCGCTTAAAACGAAGGCCCGCGTATTAATATATGTTGCATCGCTGGTCGAGCAAAATCCTAACCATGGCGCGGAGATCAGACTCGGAATATTCGCGACATCCATCAATGATTTTCCTTCGGAACTATTGGCATTATCCGTCATACCATTAACTTCGAAGGCATAAATTTTACCATATGTCGAATGATTAAAAACGCCATAAGTCTCAATCGCTTGGCGAACTTCGACCGCTAATGTGTGGGCCCGATCCGCCAAAGAGCTGTCAAGACCGAGACCGGTCAATAAGGTGTTCATCTTTTCCATGATACTGACGGCAAACATGTTTCCGGGAATGAAAAACTTGTAATACGTAACATCATCACTCGGGCGATAACCACTCCAAATCAAACCTGAGTTAGCGTTGAAAGCCGGTGAACTATTGGGTAAATCAACTGGATTAACCTGGTAATTGCTATCGCTGTGGTTCCGCTCATTTTCAAGAGTTGTAATCGCTCTTCGAAGCGATATCAAGAAGAAAGCGTCGAACAGCGAGTCGTCTTGCGTTATCGCATAATATTTATCAGCTAACCAAAAAGGATAGATGAGCGAATCGATTTCAAATTTGCTTTCATGGGAGCTTCCATCGTTGTGAAAAGCGTTGGAGTAGGGATCGCGACGAATAAATTCTAATTGCTTCTGCAAGATGCCGCGAACCATCATTTTGATTTCATTGTCTTGATTCATAAATCGCAAATAGGGGAGCACCTGTGCACTCGAGTCGCGAAGCCACATCGCATCGATATCGCCGGTGATGACATACGTCGTCCCGTTTTTGTTGTAATGAAGAGGGCTCGACCACGTGCCTTTTCGATTTGAAATGCCATCGAGGGTCGCATAGAAATTCTTCTCGAAGGTCGTCTTTCTTTGGGCATTTTCAATTTGGGTGATAAAAGGTGAGACGGCATCGCGCATCATGCGATAACTCGGACTGGTGTTGATTCCCGAGCGGATGTCATAGGCGACTTCGTCGTTGACGGTCGGTAGGGCTTCGAGATACGTATCGATTTGTTCGATGGTGAGAAGGCCCCAATCACCGCGCGAGTTGTCGACGAATTCAAGGTAGAGATTTGCGCCAGCGCACTTCGATAAATCAAGGTAATATAAATGGGTGTTTTCCTCGTCCGCATCTTTCCAGCGATCGCTATATGTTCGATAGATTTCTTCATCCGTGCCGACTTCCTTAACCGATAAAAACGTCGACTGCCAGTATTTTGTCGCTCCTAAGCGGAATTTGATCATATTGACGCCACCGACTTTAAAAGCCGAGGATCTCAATAATCCGACTTTCGTTTCGTCGGTGCGGTTGGAGAGGCGTTTGTTGCCGTTGATATGGCTATCGCGGAAGACGCCGCTCTCACCGACGACCGTCCAATTTTGAAGGGTGCCAGATGCAAAATCCTGATTTGGAATTTCATAAGGTTTTTCGCCTTCCCCAAACCCCGGAGTGATGTCATCGGCTTGATTGGTTCCCACTAATGACGGTGGTTCTTCATAATATGTCACGATCTCATCGACTGATAGATAACCGTGATTATCCTTTGATCGATCGACGAGAAGAGCATAGACCGACGAGCCGATCAAGTCGCTGATGTCCGCATAATAGGGAACGAGATTTTCGACGAAGTAGTCGCCGCCTTGATTATTAAAGGCTGGATCGTGAAAATGCGAATTGGCGTAGCGTTTCATCTCCAAATTCGACGTCGCGTCAAAAATCGACAAATAGGTCAGTCCGGGATGGAGTCCGCCACCTAAATAAAAAGTGATAATGCCTGAGCCACCGACCTCGAAGGTACTGGAGCGAAGTCGACCCTCATAACCATCGCGCCCTTCAATTTCGCGGCCTTTGAAGAAATAGGTTCCGACTTTGCCGTAACTAACGGTTTCGTCAACCATCTCGGCGTCGCTGATTCCTTCGTCGGTAAAAGCTTCACCATCGACGATATCCCAACCCGTTAAATCGCCAGTTTCAAAGTCCCCATTCACAATCATATATTCCGAAGGATCGACGGTTGAACTGCTCGATGAACCACTGCTCGAAGTCGAACTCGTACCGCTTGACGAAGATGAAGGGTCGGTCGGTTGGCAAGCGCTGACCAGCGTGATGAAAATCAGGCTTAAAGTCGGTAAAAAGCGAATGAATTGTTCGTTTTTGCAGGTTTTTTGCTTCATTCTCATCATTTTTGCCCCCTAGAAATGTAAATCGACTGCCACATCGCCAAAATCAAAATCTGGTCGCGTCTCGTAATACGTGATGATATTGTCGACAAAAATCGTATCATAACTCCCCGCCGCGTTATCGACGATTTCGAAGTAGCAGACACGATCCAGATATGCGCTGAAATCGATATAGTACTCGACCATGAAAATGCCGTCGTGGCGACTATTCGCGAAACGAGTTAGTTCAAGATTCGTTCCCCGTTCTTTAATCGAAATAAACGTATCCTTGTCGAATCGACTGCCTTGGGCCGCACCGATTTCAACGGAGATGACACCACTGCCATCGATGCGGAAAAAGGATGAGCGAATTAAACCGCGAGCGGTATCGCCCGATAAGTTGCTCTTCAATCGACCGCTATCAATTTGCCAAGTGTTGCTCGACCCATCGCTTTTGTGCCAACCGGACAGCGAAGAGGCCGTCCAACTTGCCAAACCATCGCTGAAGTCACCATTGACTAGTTGATTGGGGGCATAACCTAGCACCACAGCCGGTTTTATATCGCTGGCCAACATGATTCCGTCGAGCTGCTTATCTAAATACGTCTCGATTGCATCAAAGGTTAGGAAGTCCCAATCGCGTCCGCCTATATCGATGATTTCTAAGTGCAATGACTTGCCGAGATGCTGCGATAAATCGGCTTGATATCGATTGAGTGTGGCATTGTTTAAAGCGGTTAAATTGGTATCGTAAAGGCTATTGCCATAACGCGCTATTTCCGTTCCGGTTTCGTTATCGATGACGCGGAGATAATTCAAATCGGCGTTTTTGCCGGCTCCCATCATGAAGGAAAGAAAGCCAATTCCACCTAAAACGAAGTCGGAAGAGACGAGCTTGCCCATCTTCTCTTCCCACGCCGTTTTCGTCGTTTCTTCAGGAATTCCATAGACATAGTTGCCGGCGCCGTCATAGGCTGTTTCGCTGCCGATGACTTGACCATTTGCGACAATCGCCTCAGGAGTGAAGGCTTGAAGATTGCTCTCCCCTTTGAATGTCGTCTCGACTTTCCAGCCGAAGAGGTCGCTCGCCTCAAATCCGCCGTTGATCAAGCGATGATGGTTTTGGCGGTCTAGTACCGTGATAGTTATTTTTTCGGAGCGTTCGGTAAAAAACGCTTCAAACTCGTATTCGCCCGGTTCGAGGCTTACTAAATAATTCTTATCAATCGTCAAAAGATTGCTCGTTAACTCATAGTCTCCGTCTACGATGTTATGACCTTCGAGATGCGAAAACAATGTCGCATCGGCTGTCAGTTCAAAAGAGGCATCATTGAGGACGTCGAAATCGAAGGTGGCATTAATCGCCACCAGCGCCACTCCTCCACCGCAGCCATAAAGAAAGGAAGCGCACAAGGGCAGCAAAGCTAATGATGTCAGTCTCTTACCTTTCATTTTGCAGCCTATTCCTCATATTCCAAAAATGGGTCTTCGATCAAAGCGATATGGCCTTCCGCGTCGGATAGGCCGGTATAGAGGCTCGCCGTCTTATCGGGATGGCGGACGATGCCTCCAACAAAGATGACATCGATTAAGTCTTTGCGTTTGTACTCGCTCGCGCCAAAATCCTCTTTCTCGGCGATGATTTTCATATCGGTGCGCTCACCGGTCTTTGGATTAAGGGCAAACGCCATGCCGTAATAGTGGCGGACATCGCCTTCACTCATGATGGCGACGTGCCCGAGGACGCCTAGCCAGCCGTTCTTCAAAATGAGAATTTGATTCGCCCCACCCCACACTCTGTCATCGAATAAATCTTTGATAAGAGGCGACTCGGCGATGAATTTCGTCGTGATTTTTTCTAATTTATCAGCCGTCTGAAAGCCGATTTTGCCATAAGCTGCGCTTCCGCCTTGAGGCCGGCTCATCACGTAATACTCCTCGCCTTTCGAAATGCGAACATCCTTCATTTTTAATGGGGCGAGAATAATCTTCTCTAATGAGTCAAAGTCGCGACCCCAGTAAAAAACGGTCCGCCACAAAGTGATTTGCCCAACCTCATTTGGATAGATTTCCGTGCCGCCGAGCAGGATGCGCTCATCGATAATTTCGACGAATGGATCTTGAAGATTGGGTATTCGCCACTCCGTCGCTTGGTAATCGTACGGTCCGATCTGCTTAAAAATGACGCTCTCGGATATTTCGCTGTCGCGCTTTTCGACCCGGCCGGCGATATAGATTTGACCGCCGAATTCAAAAGCGCGTGAAATATTATAGACATCAAAACCCGGAAAGCCGCGGAAATGAAGGCGATGCGTCGTGATAACACCGGGGTGGAGACGATGGGCGTGGAGGTATTTATCAAAATCAATTTGTTGCATGTGCTATCCTTTCACACCAGTTCCGGTCACGCTTTGCATAAACCGCTTTTGCAAAAAGGCAAAGACGAGGACGACCGGCACCATCGCGATTAACGTCGCGACGGACACGTAATTCCAAGGGACGAGATAGGAACTCGACCCGCTCTGGTAGAGATTTTCGAAAATCGTGATGCTGTTCGCCATGACCCAATTCGACTTGTCGCTGATGTAGAGGGCGGGTCCATATAGGTCGTTATATGTGCCGACAAAATAGAGGAGGATAACGGTGACGATAGCCGGTTTGTTAAGCGGCAAGGCGATGCGGAAAAAGATGCCCAGTTCGCTGGCCCCTTCCATTCGCGCCGCTTCGATTAGAGGTTTAGGCAGGGTTTCAAAGAATTGTTTAAAGAGGAAGATGACGAAGACGTCCGTCCCGAACCACGCCGCGATCCACAAGGGGATGTAGGCAACTTCTTTTAAGCCGGCATTAACCATGAATTCGTAGATTGGGACGCCGAGCAGTTCGCCGGGAATCATCATCGTGCTCAACAAGCAGAAGAAGATAATTTTCTTGCCGGGGAATTTAAACATGGCAAAGCCATAACCAGCTAAGGAACAAGTGAGGATCGTGCCGGTGGCCTTCAAGACGAAGATGAACATGGTATTTAAAAACATGCGGACGACATTGTAGTCAGGATGGTTGATGACGAAGCGGAAATTGTCGATCAGCGCGAACGACTGCGGGAACATCGTCGCCCGGGTGGAAGCCTCGCCTAAATCCTTCATGGCCGTGATGATCAAATAGTACAGAGGGAGGAGGGCGACCAAGGAAAAGAGGACGAGCAAGGCATAAGTAAAGCCCCGCCTCGTCTTCGCTTGCGGCGTTTTTTCGTAAGGTTTGAGATGAATCGCTGCGTGCGCCATATTACCTTAAATCCTTTTTGACATAAAGTTTGGAGAGCGCGAACTGGACGAGGGTCAAGCCGAGGATAATCAAGAAGAAGAGCCAGGCCATCGCCGCCGCGTAACCGAGCCTGAACGGCATGTTAAAAGCTGTCATGAACATGTAGATTGGAAAGAGGAGCGTCGAGTTCGATGGCCAGCCCGAACCATTGCCCATGACGAAAGCTAGCGAGAAGGAACGGAGTCCGTCAATCGTAATCAAAATGACATTGAAGAAGATGATCGGCGAGATCATCGGCAGTGTGATCTTGATGAATTGCTGCCATTTCGAGGCCCCTTCCAATTCGGCGACCTCGTAGTATTCTTCGGGAATTTCCTGCAGAGCCGCCAGGAAAACGACCATTTTGACGCCGAAGCCAAACGAGCTGATCAAAATCATCGTTAACAGCGCCGAGCTCGGCGATGCGTACCAAAGCGGTAAATCTAAATCGGCGACGCCAAAGGCCGATAAGACACTATTGATAAAACCGGTCGAAGGATTCAGCAAATTCTTATAGACCGCCCCCACCGCAAACGAAGGAATGATAAATGGTAAGAAGTAAATCGTCCGGAAGGTCCCGAGCATCTTGACTTTGCTGTTGAGCAGCATCGCTAGTATCAAAGAGGTGATCAAGACAAAGGTGCCGCTAGCGACGGCGAAGATCAGGCTCTGCTGGATCGACTTGGCAAACATCGGGTCTTGCGTCAAGGCATAGACGTAATTTTGCAAACCGAGATACTCTGAAGTTCCGCTATAAAGCGTCTTGTCAGTTAAAGACAAGATGAAGGTGCGAATAATCGGATAAAAGTAAAAGAGAAAGAAGCCGAGGATCGCAATCGCGCCGAAAGTGAGGAAATGCTTGTAGTTGCGATGAAAATTCTGTCTTAATGACAGTTTGCGCGGTTGCAAGACCCCTTCAGCTTTCTTCATCCTATGCTCCGTAAAGTCCTCGATAGTAGTTATCGACATTGGTTTTAATGGTGGTCAATACTTCGGTGACGTTGCTTTTCGAGCCTCGTCCTTCATACATCAACAGATAGATTTCGCTCATCACCATCTCGCGCATTACTTTGGAAAAATCGCGTTCGTCGGGAAGGGTGAGGGCTTTTTCCATCGCGTCGAAAACGACTTCGATTGAAATATCCTTCTGTTCGCTCTCTGGCAAATCAGCAACCAGGGTTTCCATATTTTTTAAGGCGCTGACTTTGCCGTATTTATACATTTGCAGGGCCCCTTCTTCGCCCGTCCATAATTCGAGAAAAGCGAAGGCGCCAGGCACATTGTTGCTGCGCACCGAGATGCCAAAGGCATCTGCCGATATTTCTCCACCGCGCGCTGAAGGCAGGTCGACCGGCGTCGGCAAGACTTGGATATCCCAGTCGAGCCCGAGGGCGTCATAGCTGTACCAATCGCCCATGTGCCCGCCGAAAATCATCGCGACGTTGCCGCCCATGAAGGAAGAGCTGGAAGTCAATTCGCGGGCATTAGGTGCGAATTTAGTGTTCACGTCACCCATCGATTTGTTGCGGAAGAAAGTCGTCGCGGCAATCGCTTCCGGCGAAGTTAAAGCACAGACGCGATTGTTGGAATCAGGTTCATAGAAAGAGCCGCCCATCTGATTGACATAGACGAGCCATTCACCCCACCAGTTGAGCTGCGTTTCGGCCCCATATTGATAATAAGCACCATCCGCGCTTTTGGAGAGAATGACACCGGCCGTCTGATAGTCAGCATAATCCCAGTCGGGTTGCGGATAAACGCTCTCTTCCGGAGCTAATGCTAACGCTGTTCTCAATTCGCTCTGAGAAGCATCGAAAAGCGCTTTATTGTAATAGAGGAGAGAAGTATTGATTGAAGTTGGAAGAGCATAGACTTTTTGATCGATCGTCAAAGCGCTGATTATGCTATCGATATATTTATCGGTGTCGACAACATCACTTTTGTTGATGAGCGATGTCAGATCGAGCAAGCTGCTCCTCATCGAGCTGACTAAGACGGTGCTCGTCTTGATGATGTCGGGCTCGTTTTTCGTGCCGATGAGCTTGCCGATATCCTGACCATAGGTCGCAGATATTTTATAGCCGGTTTCCGCCGTAAAATAGGCGAACAATTCGTCGTAGCGCCCTTCGTCTTCGATATCGAGAGCAATCTGCAAAACATCGGAGGAATTAGCACATCCCGACAAGGCGGAAATGGCGAGGGCCATCAAGGCGAGAAAAAGATTAGCTTTTCGCATTGTTAACCTCTTCCATGTTATCAAATATTTCATCGATAGCCATTTCGCACATCGCGATATTTTCATCGCAAACACCATAATATATGGTGACAATATTATCTTTTCTCGTTAATCCGCAAGTGAAGACGACGTTTTGGAAAAAGCCATTTTTCTCGTAATCCTCTTGGGGGCTGAGGAGCGGTTTTTTGCTCCGCATCAAGACGCGAGGCGGATCGTTACGATCGAGGAGCATCGCGGCGAGGTGATAATGGTGCCTCTCGTCGGCGGCGTGATAGATGACGAGCCAACCGCGCTCGGTCAAAAAGGGAACGGCACCTGCGCCGACTCGCGTGCTTTTCATATATGAGGGGCGCGCTGCTTTTAAAATCGCATGTCCGCCCCAGTGGAGAAGGTCGGGGCTTTCGGCCAGCCACATGTCGAGATGGCCAAAGTCGCTCTTGCTCGGCCGATGAAAGGCAAAGAAGCGGCCATCGATTTTCTGGGGGAAGATGACGCAGTCTTTATTGTCGAAGGAAAAGAGCAATCCGAGCCGCTTAAAACTTACAAAATCGCTCGTGACCATCAAGGCGACATTAATTCCATTTTCGCTGATCGCGTTGTAGGTGACATAGTATTGCCCATCAATCTCCGTAATCCGCGGATCTTCGATGCCGTAGCTCTCGTATTCCATCTCCGGCATGACCCGCGTCCCGGTCATGACAAAATTGATGCCATCATCGCTATGCGCGACGCAAAAGTGCGAGATTGATGTCAAATAGTTTTGCTCGTGGTTGCGAATGACGCGAACATCGGAGAAATCATAAGCGGGATCGAACCGGTCGATTTTAATAAAATGAAGATGCGAATCGCGATAAGTCGGAACGATAAATAATCTTTCTTCTTCGCTTTTAGCGATTTCCGAAACGCGAACCAGCATCATCGTCTCCCGACCCTTTAAAATGACGGCGGGATTAAAAATCCCAAGAACGCTTAATTGCGGGTGGCTCGGCGTAATATCGCTCTTGCGAATTATCAGCTGCTTTTTCATGGGCACTTACCTCAGAGCATACATTTTAAAAGACCGAATCCCCATCTCGGCATCGGGATATTGCTCCCCGATATCGCTGCCGTTGACGACGAGGTAAATGCGGAAATGGCGATAGGCCGGTTTAAACGTGAATTCATGAAAACCGATCATGTTGCCAGATATGACTTTTAATGGGTTGGAATTGATGACTGTCAGGTTATTCTCGGCATAGTAGATTATTTTTATTTCCCACATCGTCTTAACATAATCGCTTTTTTGATTAAGAGCCGCGACGTCTAATAGCATCGTCAGCGATTGTTCGCTTTCGATTTCATACTTCCGGCTGATGATTCCTCCGAAACAATATTTGTACTCCGGATATTTGTTTTGCTTGAGATAGATGAGACCGCCGGAAATGCGGAGCGAGGCCGGGCTCAAAGCGTGAGCGACGCTGTCCTCTGCCGTTTTGCTGCGATCTGGTACGGTCCATTCTGCTGCGGATAGGAAATCGCTCGGGTAATAATTCGCCACCAAGGCGGACGGAATGATATCAAGCCGATATTTATAAGCGCTTCCAGACGAGGCGACGACAATGGTTTTTTCTTCGTAGCGAGCGAGGTAATTCCAAACTGTGTCATAGTTCGCATACGCGACTTTTGCTGACGAAACATATGATTCTTGATACAGCTTTCCGCCTTTAAGGCGATAAATCGTCGCCGCCGAAACGCCGGTTAAGTAGAGGTTAAAGGAAGCGACGCCACCGCTATTATGGTTTTGGGCTTCAGCGACATGCGCACCGACATTATTATCAAAGTAATTCTCAAAAACGCGGGTTGAGTCATAGACGTGTTCATCGACCGATGTCATCGCCTCCGCGCTCGTTGCCTGCTGAATATTCGTTCCCCACGTCGTCGCGAAGAGATCTTCAAATCTATCCGCGTGAAGAGCGGAGCCGCCGTAAGTCAAGGTCGATAACTCGGTTTTCAAATTCTGAGGATTTTCGAAACCGCTAAGGACAGACACGGTAATTTTACGATATTTGCTTTGGTCTATTTTCGATTTGCCGATGACCGTCGTCTGCCCAACATCGACAAAAGAGAGCAAACCGCTCGTGTCGATGCTGGCGATTTCGGCATTCTCCGATTCCCAGAGAATCGTCTGATCTTCCGTCGTTTCCGGCAGGACCGAACCGCTTAACGAAACGCTTTGGCTGCCTTTGAGTTGCGATATCAAATCACCCGATAAACCGGGAGCTTGAATATCGACTCCCGTCACGGCCGCGATATCGTTATATACAGATAGGTGACCGAGGACGAGTTCGGCCGTCTGCTGCTCGCCATCCGGACCTTTGGCGAGAATGTGAATGCTGCATTTTTTCGTTTCGCCATCATAAATCCATCCGTCTTTGTAACCGGGATCGGGGGATGTGCGCCGCGCTTCAAATTTTTCCGAGAGCATCGAATCGACGACGTTGACGGAGATGAGACCCGTATCTCCCTCATCCGCCAGAACATAAAAGGTTTCATTAACGCCTTCGACGGAAAGTTTGATGACGTATTGTGAATAGCAGCTGATGACATCCATTTCAAAGATGACCGCTTTGGCGAAGTTCAAAGATAGCATCGGTGTCTGAACGCCGCCGTAATTATCGAGGCTGGCATCGGTATTCCAGATGACGACCGAATCGTTTGTATCATCATAGTTGGCCACGCCCGAAGGAGTCGCGCTTCCGAATTTCGAAATGTGCTGAGCTGTATAAGTAATATGATTGCCATCCCAAATAGGTAATTCGCCATCTCCTGAACTCGAGCTCGATGAAGTATCCGCCGGAGTGCAGGAGGAAACGATGAAGAGAAGGGTTAATAATTGCAGATATCTTTGCTTTTTCATATTTATTCCTTAACGGCACACAACGCGCTTGGTGACGTAATCGCTCAGACCTTTTTGCGTCGTTATCTCAACCTTCAGCGTGTAGTCGGTGTCGGGAAGAAGGCTTTTGTCATAGCTGAATTCGCTGATTGGCTCGCCATCGTATATGACGATATTGCCGCACGATATTTTCATATTCGCAATTTCATCGCCCGTCGGGCAAAACGTCTCGAGGACGATGACGCTCGAAGCGGTCAATTGCTGTCGCGTTGATAAGCCGACGAAATTCACCGCGGCTTGATAGCGAGAGAGCAGGTTGCCGTCGGCGATGATGTATTGATCTAAGGCGACGAGATTGCTCCTCTGCGGAAGAATGCGCACGACTTTTGAAGATTGAGAAGGGATGAGAAGATTGATGTTATTCTCCACATTTGAGGCCACGAGACCATTCGTGACTAGGTCGAATACTTTAGAGGCTTGATCGCCAACATCGAGAGTCACGACTTTGTCGCTATCGAACGGATTGTAGAAAAGATAGGTCGGGTATAGATTATCGCCAAAGCTATCGGTCGCATTGAGATCGACTTTTAAAATGCCGTCGACATCGGTCTGATCAACCAATGCTCCCATCCCGCCGATAAAGGCCGAACTGTAGACACTTAAGTCGCAAGGTTGACTGAACATCACCGTCGCATCACCCATCGCATAACCGTCGACCGAATCATAGTTGTTCCGAAAGCCTTCATAGGCCAATGCCCCACGATAGTCAAACGGCAAATAATCGTTCATCGACTGATGGCTAAGCGCGAGAGACTGCGGGAAAAAGTAGCGGGCGTTATTGCTTAAATTAAGTAGATATTTGCCGATGATCGAGGCATAGCGAGCATCGTACTTAACCATCGGGGCAAGGACGGTTGCCAGATGGAGCGAATTCATCAAAAAGGCATAATCTCCAGCTTTTCCGACGAGGCCATCAATCGCATAATTCCCGAAATTCCCGGATAAGACCGACCAATCGGGGCGAAAGGCTGAATCGCCGTCGAAGAGATAATCGAGGAACTTGCCGACATCGTAATTCGTTCCGTGATCGCGATTTAAGACGGCGGCCACGAAAGGCGCATAATCGGTAAGAGCCTCATAATTCGGATTCTTTTGATAATCTTGTAGATAATCGAGGACTTGTTTGGCGCCATCGAGGTATTTTTCGTCTTTTGTCAGCTGGTAGGCCGAATAGAAGAGAAAAGCCAATCCGCCATTCGGCGGTTCGATGTGATTTCCGATGAGGGTCGGCGATTCTAAAATAACATTGAAGCCAACAAATTCATATGATACTTCCCCATTTAGAACGAAATACGGCAACGCTTCAAGCCATTGATTCGCGCCATTTACGACAATTTCCTTCATAAATGGTGTCTGCGGGTATAAATCGTAAAGGCGCGCAAACATAATCTGCGGAAAGATATCGTACCAAAAACTCTGCCCTTGAAGACCATAGTTATGGACGAGTTTGCTGCCGGTGTCATATCCAGAGAAAGTCATCTCCACAAAATCGTGCGCTTGAGTACCGATTCTTTGGGTTTGCTTATCGATACCAGCATAACTAGAACCTAAAACCGAGGAAATGGTCGTCATGGCTTCGCCGCCCGAACTGGCCACGCGGTTGTCGCCGACATAAGTAGGCATACCAAAAGTTCGCCGCAAATAACCGGTTTCAAGCGGATTGTAGTTGTTCGTTTCACGCGCTTGATCGACCCAAAAGCCGATTGGATTCCAGCTCGTCATATCGTCGCTGATGTAAAGAGGTATTCTCGCCTCGTCATCGGCGGCAAATGAATACAATATATCATCTAGTTCACGAGCCTTTTGCAGGTAGTCAAAATAGCGATAAGAACTCGGAATATCCGGAAAGGATTCCACTTTATCAATCGTCTTAATAATTGCGCAGTCCTTCGGAAAATATCTGACTGACGAGCACCCGCTAGTGATTAAAGCGAGAACGCCCGCGAAAGTCAGTAGAATGTTTTTTCTTCTATGCTCCATAATAACCTTTACGCCATTATAACATAAAAGCATCAAAAGAGTGTTACTTTTTAATCATTTTTTAATCAATGTTTAATTTATTTATTAACCTAACTGCCAAATATTAATTTTCTCAGTTTTTAATGTTTTTGACCGATTCTCTCTCGACGAGATGCGATTTGACTTGAACGACGCTGATCTTCTTGCTCTTCAGGGCCTCGGCCATGACGTTAAAAGCTTTTTTGGCGGCGCTGTCTTTGTGCAAGCCAATCGAAGTGAGCTTAGGCATCAGGCTATCGCATAAATTCGTGTTATCAAAGCTCACGATTGATACGTCGCTCGGAATGTGGAGATTGTTCATCGCCATAATCGCGTATAAACGCTGGGCCGCCGAATCGCAATGGCAAACATAGGCTGTCGGTTTGACATCGGTATTCGGAAGGCTAGATAAATCCTGTTTCCGCTCGATGTTCTCGTTGATGTGCCAAGCTTCGACATACTGCAATTTCTCTTCCTTCAATGCTTTAAGATATCCAAAGTAGCGATCAGCGATTGAGTTTGTCGAGCTGATATCACCGATGAAGCCGATGCGGCGATGCCCTTTTTGGATGAGATACTTTGTCAGCATATATGACATTTGATAATTATCAACAAAGATGTAATTGCATGCATATATAGGCGAGTAATAATCGATGAACACGGTGGGGACGCTATGCCCGGCAAACTCCTTGATGATCCGCTCGCCAACTTCACCGGCAAAAAAGATGCCATCCGGTTTAAATGTGGCGATGACATTATTAATTTTTTGAATCGTTTGATCATCTTCGATAAAAGCGACTTGTAAAATGCTGTTAGTGAGGTTGCATTCAGCGCTTAAAAAATAAAAAATCGTTGAATAGAATTGTTCTGAAGGCGTTAAGAAAAAGTCTTGGCGAATGAAGAATAAAAACCGTTTTTTGGTGATGCCGATCTTCGAACTTTTATTGATGTATCCGATCGATTTGGCGTAGGCTTTGACTTTCTTTCTCAACTTCTCGCTGACCCCTTTTTGATTGTTGAGTGCCTTGAAAACCGCCACAGTGCTGACGCCCATTTTTGTCGCAATTGATTCTAATGTTACTTTCGCCATAATAATAACCCCCAAAAAAGATCTTTAACGCCATTGCTAAAAGATTAATTCCAGCTTTTAACTGACCTTATGGTAATACTTTAATTAAAATAAATCAAAATAATAATGGGACAGCAGAAAAATAATGATTCATCTAAATCTTTACTAATTCGAAACGACGATCAAGCGCATATTTCCTTGAAAAGTGAGATTCGACGCTGGTGAAGTCAAAATGAAACTATCACCTTTCTTCGCTTTCAAAGACCCAATTTTTCCTCGCCCTTTTATGATGGCGACAAGATAGTATTTATGATCATGGTTAACAAATTTATAGTTATGATCAACGATGAGCGATTGAACTTCGAAATGCGGTGTCTCAAGAATTCGAACTAAGCGATTATGCCCATGCTTTTTGGGCATCGTGCGCACAGGAGAATCTTCAGATGGCACCTGAATAACATCGATTGATTTTTGGAGGTGCAATTCGCGCTTTGAACCATTCTTATCGATGCGATTATAATCGTAGAGGCGATATGTGACATCCGAGGATTGCTGAATCTCGATGAGCGCCGTACCGGCGCACAAGGCGTGAACCGTGCCGCTCGGTATATTGATTATTTCGCCGCTTGCTAACGGCCGATATTTCAACAAGTCGCCCCATCGCCCCGAATAGACCATATCTTTTAACTCTTGATGGGACTTGGCTTTATGGCCGACGAGAATTCTCGTATCGGGTTTAGCATTTAAAATAATCCACGCCTCGGATTTTCCGCTCTGCCCTTCGTGCTTGAGGGCATATTCATCATCGGGGTGGACTTGGACGCTCAAGTCTTCTTTCGCGTCGATGAATTTGACGAGCAGAGGAAACTTATCCCTTCGATCAAAGGCGAATAAATCGCGTCTATCATAATAGACATCCGATAATTTGCTACCTTTATATGGGCTGTTTAAAACTATGCAGTTTGCACTCGGATGCGCGGAAATTACCCAGCATTCGCCAATCTTGTCGCTCGTGATCGGATAGGAGAATTCTTCCTTGAGCCACGACCCGCCCCAAATTCGTTCGACAAAAACCGGCTGAAGTTTTAAAACGGGAATAAAGGGTTTGGTCTTCTTCATCCGATAATGCCTTTATCTTTCAGGAGCTTGTTGATGGCAGTCTCGCGTTTTTCGAGAATCGCGTCGACGGCTTCTTCATCTCCGCTATGAGCGCATAAATATACTTTAAGTTTTGGCTCAGTTCCCGATGGGCGAAAGACGATCCAGCCCTTATCGAAATGATATTTAAGGACATCCGATGAAGGAAGGCCAATATCCACTTCACCATTCTCATCGACTTTTTTACCGCGAAGAAAATCCTCGGTAACGACGATCTCTTCCTTGCCGATTTTGGAAAGTTTGCTGTGCCGCAGATCGCTCATGAAGAGCGTGATGTTCTTGATGCCGTCAATACCCGGTGATTTAACGTTGAGAAGCTTTTCTTTATAGAATCCGTATTCGTCGTAGATATCTTTTAAAACAGCGCGAAGATTTTTGCCTTGCTGGTGGTAAAAGGCGGTGATTTCGGCGATGATCAAGCAAGCTTGAAACGCGTCTTTATCGCGCACGAGATCGTTGAGCAAATAACCATAAGACTCCTCGCAACCAAATAAAAATTCTTTGTGCTCTTTCTTGAGATTTTCAATTTGCTCGCCGATGAATTTGAACCCCGTCAGGGTCCGTATCGTCTCAACGTGATTGCGTCGCGCCATCTCGAAGACCAAGTCGCTCGTCACAATCGTTGATATAAACACTGGCTTTTCGTGCTTCGCGCCATATTTAAGAAGGTAGTCGAAGATGATGGCTCCCATCTCGTTGCCGTTTAAGAAATGATACTCGTCGCCGATCAAAATTCCGGCTCCGACTCGATCGGCATCGGGATCCGTCGCCAGCAATAATTGCGCACCGACTTGATGGCCGAGCTCCTGCGCTAAAGAAAAAGCGTGGGGATCTTCCGGATTCGGCAGCTCCAATGTCGCGAAATCGCCATCGGGAACCATCTGCTCGGCAACGACATAAATGTTGTAGCCCGCTTCGCGGAGAAGAGTCGCGCCAAAGACGGAACCCGTCCCATGGAGCGGGGTGTAGACAACCTTAAAATCGTCTTTGCTGACGGGCCGGCACGACACAAAGCGAACAGCATTTAAATATTTATCATCGAAGTATTTTTCCAAGATGGTAATCGAACCGCGGTTGATATAATCGTCAACAGTTTCAACTGCCAAATTGAAAACATCGGCGATTTTATTGATGGCATCACCGACCAAATCGGCTTTAAAGGGCACTAGTTGGCAGCCGTTTTCGTCATAGATCTTGTATCCATTGTACTCCGGTGGATTGTGGCTAGCGGTGATGACGATGCCGCCATCGGCCTGCAAATTGCGAACGGCGAACGAGAGTTCGGGGGTTGGGCGGTATTGATCGAAGAGCCAGACATGGATGTTTTGGCTCGCCAATACCCGCGCCGCTTCCTCGGCGAACAGCCGCGAATTATTTCTTGTGTCATAGGCGATGACGACGTTGTGAAGACTATAGGGGCGGCTCGTGAGATGTTTTTTAATATAATGAGCAAAACCGAGGGTTGCCTTGCGAATCGTATAGATATTGAGACGGTTCGTGCCGACGCCCATGATTCCGCGGATGCCACCCGTTCCAAAGGAGACGTTGTCGCCGAAAGCTTCGAACAAGCCCTTTTCATCAAGGTGCTCTAATTCTTCGCGCAAATTTGGTTCAAGATTTGCGAAAGCTTTCCAACGGGCGATATCTTTGATCATGGCGCGCACTTCCTCTATCGTGACCTAACAAATTAAGTATAGATGTTTACATTGATTACATCAATAAAGGAAAGGGAACAAAGCGCTTGCACTGTAAGCGCGATCGCCTTTTTAAATAAAAGTAAAAGCGGGTTTTACCCGCTTATTCATCATTCGAAGAGAAGAGGCGGTTCGATGATGGCCTGATCGAGCAATGAGTAAGTGATAATGCGTTGATCAGAGATGGTGTAGAGATAATCGTCGATCATCACTCCCCGGTCGACACCGACATAATAATCGACTGAAGTCGGGTGCTCGATGATGACGGGATCGGAAATCGGGTTATCTTTGGTAAAGTCGATGGAAAATAAGTAATAGTAACTGTGATAAATCGAGTACCAAACGCGACCCGACTCAGTATCGACGGAACCGTATTCGTAAGCCTGGACGGAAAATCCTAAATAACCGCGGTCGACGCTCACGAGCATGGCTTTGTGATTATAGAGGGCTTCCGAGAAGCCGTATGTCCAACTCGAGTCGTTAGCGTTTTCATACGTATAGAGATTATAGGTTTGGAGGGTTTCTTCTTCGCCACTCTTAACATTGTAGGCACTCAATTTCATCCCTGTGACCATGCCGTTAGTGTCCGCGTCATAGCCGATGCCGATGAGATTTCCTTCCCCCCACACGTGTTGGTATAAATCAAATCCTTCTTGTTCAATTTCGCCGGCAATTGACGGAGCCGCCGGATTTGAGAGGTCGATGATATAAAGGGGATCAGTTTGCAAAAAGGTGACGATATAAGCGGTATTCTGTTCAAATCGGACTGATTTAATATCTTCACCCGGTTTTCCCAAATTTTCGCTGAGGTGCCCGACCAGAGCAAAGGTTTCGTTTGCCGAATCGACTCGCATAACAAAGAGGTGATTTTCGACGGTGCTGCTAAAGTCCCACCACCCAAAGTAATCGAGGCCGCTCCACCGCGAGCGGCGATCGGTCGTCGCGATGCGCAAATAACCATCGTAAACATCCATCGAGAATTGATTTAACGACGACCCGACGACGATGATCGCGGCCACATAAGCCGTGGAAGCCTCATCGATGTTGAGAGCAAATTGGCTGATTGTCGAAGTTGTATACGAAGAATTATCACTCCAGTGATATATCGATTCAACCAAGTACATGTCGGTCGTGTTGACATACATTTTCTTATAGTCGGCACTCGCTCCCAAATAAGCATTCGCATTGTAGGCGATATCATCGGGATCATCGGCGAGTTTTATCCCTGTCAAAACATTCATCCCATAGGCCGGTGTATCATCAAAATAATAAATCGAACTAAAGTCTAAATATTCGACGGTGCTTTCTCCGCCCTGCGTAATTCTATATGTCGGACGGTATTCAAAGTTATTGTCGTAATACAAATATTTATTACTGACGAGGAAAATGCTGTCTTCAATGATGCGATGGTCCATGAAGAAGCTATCGAAAACGAGCTGATAGACGGTTTCAAAACTCATCCGATCGATCACTTGGACGGATCCCGTCGGTGACCACCATCGATAATAGATGTCGGCTTCGTCTTCGTAACCATTGTCGAATTCCTCGTACTGGTAGCCGATTACGACGATGTAATCGTCTAGTAGATACAGAGAATCGACATAAGTATTTCCTAAATCAATCGTCTTTGCCAAGGTTACATCGTAATTATCTTCGACAGCAACGACACGAATCGCGTTGCGATAGCGAGCGGCATAGAATATTTCGTAACCGTCAGTCTTGACAATATCGCCTTCTTTAACGCCTTCCACCTGTTCATTTGTATCGACATAATCGCGGGCGCCACCTGACCCAGCATCTTCAACCAACCCGGTCTCGCCGCCTAAATTGACATCATAACTATAAGTTGTGCGGTTGAGCGAATCGTGCGCGTCTTTCAGCAAATTGCTCATTTTCGTCTTTGTGCCGACGCTGTGAACGCTCGTCTCTTTAATCAAGCCCTCAAAAGAAGAGCCGTCGCACCCACTTATTAATGCGATTGGCGCGAAGGTTAATAAGGCCCAGCTGAAGAACTTATGCAACATTTTCATAGTTCGTCTCCTTTGCTAAAAAGTCGTCTAGCACTTATATAGACAAATGATTTACTTATTTTTTCATATTAATTCGCGATTTGGCGAATCATTGCTCGGTATAGTTTGGCGACATCGGTGTTATCGATAATTTCATCTTTATCAATAAAGTCTAGATTCCGCGAGTTATAAATAAAGAACGGAACATTCTGCGCAGTGTGCCCTCCGGTCGAGAACATGCCATCATTCAATTCGCTTTTTGTCTCGCCGTGATATTCAAGTCCGCCCGTCTCGTGATCGGCCGTGACCAGTACAAATGTGTTTTCATTTTGCACGGCCCAGTCGACAACCCCCGCTACCGCCTCATCAAATCCATTCAACTGATTGATCATGCCCATCAAATCTTTATTGTGAGCCCGCTTGTCGATGTGGCTCCCTTCAATCATCAAGAAAAAACCTTGCTCATCGTAGCGATTCTCAAGATAGCGCAGGGCGGTGAGAGAAGCGTCTTTCAAAGTCGGTGAAGTTGGAGATGATTCAGCGAAGGAGATATGCTCATAAGAGGCTAAAAAGCGCGTAAAAGGAAGGCTATTACCCGCAATTGCCGCATCAATATCCTCTTCGAGCAAATCGAAATTTGTGTAATAAGAGAGGTTGTGACTGTCCATTTCATCCGTCAAACCATCATAGTATTCTCGGCCGGCGCCGATAAATAAATCGACCTCGCCGCGAATTTGCTCAAAGGCGATTTGATCTTGGTTCTGGCGGCTCTTATTATGAGCCGAGAAAGAGGCCGGCGTGGCTCCCGTCAACACCTCGGTGGCAATGAGGCCGGCACCTTTGCCATAAGCTTTGGCGAATTGCCCCATCGTCGTCAGGTTGAGACCATTTTTATTGGCGATGTTACCGTTGTTGACTTTAAATCCTGTCGACATGGCGGTCGCGGCCGCCGCGCTATCGGTGATGTTCGAACTGCTCGACGACGTCTTCATCCATCCGCTAATCGCGGCATTATGCGTGATAAATAGCGGTTTTTCATTATATGCTTCAGCAACTTTGAGATGATTATCGCCCATTCCGTCGCCGATCATCAGGATGACATTTTTATATCCTTCAATCGTGTGCAGCGCATCAAATTTATGGTTGGGAGTTGACGAACAGCCGATAAGAAAAAAAGTCAGAAGGCAACAAAGCAATAAAGACATATTTAAGGATTTAGTAATTGGCTTGTTGATTACCACGCCATTATTTTATCATGAACGATAAATGATGAAGTACACTCCATAAGAAAAAGATATGCCCCGTATGCTATATTAAGAGATATGAAAATCATCATCGCTTCGAATAACCCCCATAAAGTGGCCGAGTATCGCCTTTTGTTTCGGAAGACATCTCTCGAGGTTTTGGCGATGAGCGATATCGGCGTGAGCATCACCGCCGACGAAAGTGGTTCAACCTATGAGCAAAATGCTGCGATTAAAGCCGAGGCACTAAAAGGTTTGACTAACTGTTTAGTCATCGCTGATGATTCAGGTCTGGAAATCGCCTCTTTGCACAATTTCCCCGGCCTTGAATCAGCTCGCTTTGCCGAAAGGTGCGGCGGCCATCATAACGCCATCCAAGAAATCCTTAAAAAACTAGAAAATCACGGCGATCGAAAAGCCCGATTTGTGTGCGTTATCGCCTTGTGCAACTGCAAGGAAAGCACCATTCTATTCAGGGGTGAATGCGACGGGCGGATTTTAGAGCGCGAGGAAGGCAGCAAAGGCTTTGGCTATGACCCCGTCTTTTTTTCTGACGAGGCCGACGCATCTTTCGCGACGTTGACCGATGAACAAAAAAACCGCTTCTCACATCGCGGTCGGGCGGTTCAGATGTTAATCGCTTATCTGCGTGAGCAAAAAGTCATTGAGACAGTTTTCGCTTAATGGCGCGGCCGATTAGATTGGTCACCAAAAATAAACTGGCAAAGACGCCGAAGACGATGGCGCCCGGAAGCGGATTGATCGAATAATTGACCATCATGATCGAAAAGCCGACGATGGCCGCAATGACAAAGACAAATTGAGAAATGATTATGGCTAGATGAACTTTATAAACGGCGACTCGCGAATCAAAGATTATCTTATCTTTAACTGCCGAATAAGAAGGATTTGGATTAGTCGAAATGCCACAAGCATCGATTACCTTGCGAGTTTCTCTTATAGCGACGATCCTATCGGCGATTAATTTCCGCTCTTCATCATAAGTAATATATTCATCGCTAAAAAACTTATCGATAAAGAGCCAGAGAGCTAAAGTTTCGTCAGCTAGTTCAAGCGCTCGCTTTTTTGAATCGCCATCAAGGTAGGCAAAACCATTTTTAAGATTCTTGTCCGCCTTTTCAAAAAAGGCATCCTGACGCTGGCCCAAATCGATGAAATTCCTCGCAATTTCCGGATAATAGTCGGTTTTTGCCAGTATTTTCTCCTGCTTTTCTTCAATGATTGTGATGATGTCTGAAACGATGTTTCCGCCGAGTTTAGTCAAGCTGAGTCGCGAGTGTGCAATGCCGAAGATAGCCTCGATGCTATCGCCATCTAGCGCGGCTAATTTTTGATATTCGCTCAGCGCTTTCTCATAGTTCCGCGAAGTGTTTAGCGCGATGTTCCCGTTTGAAGAATATTGCGAATAGAAAATGTTGTAAAGGCGATCTGATTGGCTCGTCAAATACTCCTTTTGGCAGTTCGGGCAGCGCGTAATGCTCTGCGCAAGATCGTTCGTCACCGCCGCGTGACAATGAGGGCAGACACCTTTGCTCATCTTTTACCTATAAGAGATATGTTAAACTGCTCACGCCAAAAATGAAAGACGGATAAAGCGAACGATGGAGATATCGAGAAGGGCTCCACGCGTTTTTAGCAAGATGGAAGCTCGTGCTTGTGAAAATTGCCTATGTAGTTAACAAGGATTCGCATATAGAATGTTTATACCGCAAATTCATCTTGATTAACCGCGGCGTGTGATATACTTTTTGCGACACCTATGTCCCCAAAAATCGATTTATTAACCGGAAAGATTTATCCATCTCTATTAGGGTTTGTCACCCCTATTCTTTTGATGTGGCTCCAAACATCGGTTTTTGGCATGATCGATCTCCTCATCATCGCCAATTTCACCGACACGTTCGCCATCGATGCCGTCGCGGGTGGGATATCGGTTATGAATATCGTGACATATACGGTTGCCGCCTTGACAACCGGCGGCGGTATTTTAATCGGTCAGTATCTCGGCGCCAAGCGCCATGATGATGTCAAGAAACTCATCGGCAATATGTTCGTCTTATTCGGAATCATCGGTTTAGCTATCGCAATTCTCATGGCTTCGCTCGCCAGTTCGATTGCCGGCTGGCTGAATCTCGAAGGACAAGCGCGAACCGATGGTTTTAATTATTTAATAATTACGGCAATTGGCATTCCCTTCATCATGGGCTTCAACATCATCGCTTCCCAACTCCGAGCTTTCGGAAATTCCCGCTCGCCTTTCTTGTTTTTGGTTTTAGCAGCCACGGTAAATATTCTCTTGGATTTATTATTCGTGGGATTGTTTAACATGCGGGCCACCGGGGCGGCTTTGGCATCCATTATTTCGCAGATGTCATCGCTGACCGCCGCCATCCTTTACGTCCGGATGAAAAATTACCCGATTCATATCAGCGGGAAGTATCTTCGATTAAATAGCGAATGCTCAAAGATGACACTCCGCACCGGCCTTCCTCTCGCTCTGCAAGACGGGATTGTCTTATTATCGTTCACAATTATTATGGCTTTGATCAATCTATACGGATCAGAAGCCGGCTCGGGATTTGGAATCAGCGATAAAATTACCTTCTTCTGCTTTGTGCCACTGAACGCGTTCAGCGCAGCTTTAACCGCTACCACGGCCCAAAATTTAGGCGCCAACCAACTTGAGCGCGCGAAACAATACGCACGAGCAGGTTTGATCATGCAAGGGATT
Source organism: Bacilli bacterium (assembly GCA_041654095.1). Classification (GTDB taxonomy): domain Bacteria; phylum Bacillota_I; class Bacilli_A; order RFN20; family CAG-826; genus UBA1424. The sequence continues at coordinate 3,214 of JBAZED010000001.1, read as the reverse complement.
TTAGTGACGGTCATCGTCGCCATATGCGAGATCTTCGCGCCGCAAATTGCCGGCCTTTTTAATAAGGACGCCATCATTGTCGCCAACGCTTCATCTTTCATTCGCATCATCGCCCTCGATGCTTTGGTCTGCATCTTCGTCTATATTCTCAGCGCCCTCTTCATGGGCGCGGGTCGCACCACTTTTTCAATGCTCCAAAATGTTTTATCAACCATGCTTGTCAGGCTGCCGCTCGCCTTTATTTTCGCCTATGTGTTTCACGCGCAAGTCGCTCTTCTCGCTTTTGCCTATCCAATCGCCAGCCTTTTTTCTTTGATCGCCTGCTTGGTCTATTACAAGTTCGGGCCATGGAAAAAGATCAAGGGAGAAAAGCCGGTCATCAGAGAAATCGCTTCTTAATTATTTATACAAAGGGCGCAGGTCTTTCGCGCGCTTTTTAATCTCGTCGCTGATGCGAAACGAATCGCACATCTTCTGGATGGTTTTGCCGATAATGCTGTACTGCAAAGGCTTTGAAGCGATGAACGACAGCACTTCCTCGGGATTATAGATGGCGAGATCGACCATCAGCCAAGCTTCGGCCATCTGCACATAGTATTCATCGTCATCGTGCATCAACTCTAAAATGGCTTTGGTATTTCTCGCGTCTTTTTGAAAGCCGCTTAAAAAGATGACATAGCCCCATCTGCGCACAAATAAGAGGCTTGAATGAACATATTGTTTTGCTTTTTGATACGCGAGTGCGAAAGAAGGGGCCTTGACCAGCAACTGAATCAGAATATCGACGTGCCACCAATCCCTCAGGTGCTCAAAATGCTCTTCGATAAAGGCGAGCTGCTCTTCGTATTTTTTAATGCGCTTCAATGAGACGACAAAATAGATGCGCCACAGCGAACCCCGTTCGTGAATGTGCGCATATAGTTCTGAAACATCGATTTCATCGTGCAAATACTCTTTGGCGATCGCGTCGACGTCCCTTGTTTTAAGATTCTTGATGCCTTCAACTCTTTGCAGTGTTTGTAAATAGATCATATATCCCTCCGCAAAACGGCTCTGCGTATAATTATAGAGCGCTTCGAAGAATATGAAAGGCAGGATCTCGATTCAAGTCTTTGATATCCAAATCGCCGGAAAGCGAGTTCTGGTCGCGTGACAGGAAATATGCCGTCGTATTTTTTCATATTTTTAATTTTATATTAAGATTTGCAAAATTATACGATGAACGTTACGATTGACAATAGAGCATTACATTTGCAACACTATTAATGACCAGTTATTTACCGGCCGATTGCCAAAAAGCATAAATGCAAAAGGAAGAACAAAAACCATGGTACCACGTAGTGAATTCACTAAAAAATGTCTAGTCGAAGCGCTGTTAAAAATGATTCGAAGAGGAAAGACGTTCGAGGAAATCTCAATTCAAGAAATCGTCGATGAAGCCGGCTTCTCCAGAATGGCTTATTATCGCAACTTCAAAGAAAAAGCGGAAATTCTCCGCTACTACTTCGATTTAATCACCAATCAGTTCAACAAAGCGACCAACACCAATTTTTACGTCATGTCCTTTGAGCAATATTTAGTATCCGTCTTCACCCACTTGTTCAATCACCGCGAATTAAGCCTCATCTTGTTGAAGACTAAGATGTTTGATTACGTCCGAGAACAATTGGACTTGAAATTAATCAAAACGCCGGAAACACCAGAGCAAAAACAGCACTTTATCTTCTTTGCCGGCGGCGTCTTTAACATGTACAAATACTGGCTGGAAACCGACGGCAAAGAAACGCCCGAAGAAATGGCGCACATCGTCGCCAATTACATTCCTCGCCCCTAATTCGCTATGTAAACCTCTCGTTGCAAATCGAGAGGTTTTTTATTTGCTTTTTCTCTTGACGAGGTCTTTAAGCGCTTTGTTGAATTTGCGCAGCGGACCCGGAAAACAAGGGATGACGAATTGGATGATTGCGATGGCGAAGGCACCGATCGCATACGTAAGTTGATATGTCGAATAATTGAAGAGAAAATCATTCATTCCCAAAAGCAAGAAACCACCGATCGCCAAAAGAGCGGCCACAAAGGCGACGACTTCGGCGTAGATAATTGTAATTACACGGCGAACCTTTGTATTTTTTTCTGGGATATCCATGAAGTCAAAGGCTGATAAGGTAACCATATAGGAAATATAGACAAACAGCGGGCAAGAAGCGATTAAAAAGATGCCCATAAACGTATCGCCTTCGACGAGGTAATGAGGGGCGATGGCCATGAACAAGATGCTGAAGAGAGTAGACACCAAAGCAATCAAATAGGAGATGCGATTAACGCGGAATACTTTTGATAATAGCGCCTTGTTTTTCTTGATTATCGCGAGCGGTTTTTCCTCGCTCTGCTTAATCGTTCCGTCACTCAGGTCGATGAGGCAGAAGTCGTCTTCGCTCGCTTCTTCAACTTGATTGACGATTTCTGGTGTATCGGCCTTAGCGACTACCTCGACCGGCTTTTTGTCGAGAACGAGCAAGACGATCAGCTTGGCGATTTTCTTGATTTCCTTGTCGATTATCGCTTCGTGTTTTTGGTTTATATCATTGTTTTTATCATATGATAAATAAACGGGCTTATGCTCGCTGACGACTTCGAGCATCATGCTAATCTTAATTCGCTTCTCTTCGTCGCTCGTGAGCGGCAAATCGCGCAAGGCCGTGAGGCGGCTTTGAATTTCCTTAAATCTGCCATTGTCGCTCTTGGCGATGACAAAGCAAGACGTGATGACAAAAACGGCGCTCTTAATCAATAAAACGATGATGCGTTCATCATTGTCTTCGCGCGGAAAAAAGACTTTCCCATCGATGATAAACTGGCCCTCATCGAGGGATTGATCCTGCAATGAGAGGAAATCAAAGATATATTTTTGGCCATAATCGATAAGATTAAGTCCTTTGTCGAATGCGATTGTCCTTTTTTCTTTAACGCCGTTCTTCGACGAAATAATCGCGTCTTTCAGTTCGATCATATTATGGATTATACCATAAAATATTTTAGTGCTTAATCACTATTAGATGCGCTTGAACGTTAATACCATAGATGGGCACAAAAATAAAAAACCAGCGACTTTTGAAGTGAGACCCAAATGTTAGACCAACTAACAGGAGGGTCTTTTTTCTATGAAGTTTACAAAAGAATTTAAATTAGAGTGTGTAAGAAAGTATAAAGAGGG